>JAKUOW010000070.1 GCA_022451045.1 Pirellulales bacterium
CACACCACGTAAGGTGATTAGTCCCGGATCACCAGGCCCAGCTCCGACGAGATACACTGAGCCCGTAGATTGCGAATCAATGGACATGGTGTGTATGCTTTCTGAAGCGACGGTTGGTACGGTGAATTCGCGGCTGTTTGCTAAGCCAAAGGACAACTACGATTGAACATCGAACGAAGCGAATCTGCAAGTAAGGCTGAATCGAGCCCTGATTATTTACAGGGCTTAAGTGTGAATCAGCGCAGACGTATACACGAGAAATTCGAAACGGCATTAGGCTATCTTGAATCGGATCCGCCTCAACGGGATCGCGCTGTTTTGTACTTGCAGCAGTGCATTGAGAGTGATCCGGCCGGTGCCGCATACGTGCACACTTATCTAAATGTACTCTTCCAGCTCAAAGAAACGGAATTCAGCAGTAATAACGGAAAGAAACGGCGCTGGTGGAGGCGGTTCATCGATTCACTTAGCACGTCAGCTGTTGAGCGTGCGTTGGATGCATTGGACTATTCCACGGCACTTGTTACAGCCATGAAGCTGTTGAGAGATACACCGTCAAATCTGACGCTTCTCTTCATGGCTGAATCCGCTGCTGCCAAACTGGAATTGCAGGATACGCGATGGTGCCTTTTGGAGTATGCGTATCTGGTGGGTATTGATCAAGCCAAGGTGTTAGAAAAGATGCTCGGAGCTATCCTCGACGGGGGTCGGTTCGACCAGCTTTCAGAAGTGGCTCGAAAGATCTCCGATGAAACAGAAATGTCGCGACACTGGAAAGAGATTCTAAGTGTTTGTGAAACCCATTTTGGAAAGTCAACTGCAAGTGACTTCCCCAAGGTTTCAGGTTTAGTCGATGATTCAGAAATCCTTTATACCTGTGAAAACTTGCGCGAGAGCGGGGATATCAGCGTTGCAATTCGATTTGCAGAAGAGGCCATATCCAGTCGATCAGGCAACGTCGCACTCAAGGCAGTGTTGGACAACCTGCAAATTGATTTGGCGGTAAAGCGAGTGGAGGCCGCATTGCAGTTACACAAAGCCAATTTGTTACCTCGAGGTGAAGAGTTAATTCAGGATCTCCAAAACGAGGCGATACGGGTCGAACTAGATATTGTTGCTCGTCAGGCTGAGCTTTCAAATCGAGACCCGGATCTTATTGACAGGCTAGTTGATTTGTTAATGCAGACCGGAAATTATTGGGAAGCCATTAAGCAGATCGATGCATTCACAAAGCATGACAATCCAAGCCTGCGATTGCAGTTTAATTTAGCAAGATGTCGTCAGTATGTTCGCCAATTCGATAAGGCGATGGAATCTTACGAAGCTGCGATGGAATCACTACTGAATCTTGGAATTGCAGACTGCTGTGATTGGACGACTTCAGCCATACAGGACGCAATCCAGTTAGCCGAAGCGATGGAACGACCAAAACAGGCAAATACATGGAAAGAAATTGCAGAATTGCTATCAAAAGTCGATTAATCTTTGCGTATTTGACGGCTAGACAAGGTCCGGTTTTTCAGCGATATTTGAAGTTCACCACCTTACTCTTACATCAAGGTGTGCGAAAACTAATTTCATGACTCAAAGATTGATACAAATTACCAATTAAGTAATGCCACATACACTCAGCGCAAAAAAACGACTTCGCCAAAACAAAAAACACCGTGATGCAAATCGCGCTCGACTTAGTGACCTTCGTACTCACATCAAGAAAGTTCGAACCGCTGCGACAGTGTTACAAAGTGTTCGCGCAGAAGGTGGAGATGGGGCTGCAGAACTTGAGTCACTCAATGAACTCTATCGCCTAACGCAAAAGAAGCTCGATCGTGCTGGGGCTTCGAGTTTGATTCATCGTAATAAAGCGTCACGATTAAAGAGTCGCTTGCAGGCATTGATCAAACGATCAAAGTCCTAAGTCGCAGTATTGCGTGGCACAACTGCTGTTAGTTGCAGTATTATTTTCATTTCTAACTCAAGTTCAAAGTGGCTATCGAGTTAGCGCTGATAGATAGGCAGGAATGCCTGATCCAGTTGCATCATGATTAGATTGCAACTTGTCACATAGATAGGTCCGATATTTCCTGTCCAGCTTCCGTTGTCAGTTTGCTCATTGACGATTTTATTGTAGAGCTTATCGCGGAATGAATCCCACTCGTTCTTACCCTGACGATACACAACCTGTGAATAATACAAATAAGTGTAATGCCAGTGGCCAAATGTTCGATTGTTGCCGGTGATGTTATGCAAATACTGTTTCGCATATTTCATCATATCAGGCACATTTTCGCTGTCGTAATCACCGGCGTTATAAAGTGTAGCGAGTGCCGCTGCTGTAATGGCAGGGCGAGAGCTACCTCGGTTACGACTGCTGTATGAGATTCCGCCATCCGCGTTTTTACATTGGTAGATGTACTTTTTCGCTTTATCGATAATCTCTTTGGGAACGGGAATGCCGGCATTGCGACAACCGCGTAGTCCCTGTACCTGAGTTATCGTCGTACTACCTTCGTCAAAGTTATTTCCATCTTTGGCGCTTACATATCCCCATCCACCGGATGGGGTTTGGGCTTTACCGCTGAAATCTGCAGCCCGTTTTAGTATGTCGATGAGTTCTTCGCGGCGTTCGATGTCTTCTTCTTCACCGAGTACCTGAGAAAGGAACAGCATGGAGAATCCATGGCCGTATGTGTAGCGGTTATCAGACAGCGGGTCCCCGATAAGGCCGTTACTTCGGGACTTCGTGGTTAGGTAGTCCACACACTTTCGAATAGCACTTGCATAGGGACCTTGTGTCGTTGTTGACCCGGACATCAGCAGCGCAGTTCCGCCGAGTGCCGTCATGGCTGTTGGATAGTTTCCTGCTGTCCAGTGACCCAACGACGACTGGCTTCGCTTAATCCAATCAAGACCTTTCTTTATGCATGTCTTCCATGCAGGTACTTGTTTTGCTGCATTCGCAGGTTCTGTAAGGAATCCGGGCGCAGCTGAAGCTAAAGCAAGTGAGCCGAGTGCTTGCCGCCGACTTAATTTGAATTCTAAGTCAGACTTCATTTCTTTTTGATTCCTGAATCCAAGATACATATCTATCATTCTACACGAATTGCAAATCGCGAGAATAGCTATCCAAGGCAGTGGTCGCGTGCGGTGGTAGGGTCCTCCGGTTGCCGTAGTATTAGGCAGCAGGTAGTTCCCAACTGCACTAGATATCGAGGAGCCGATAGGCGACAAAGATATTGGATGCGGCAAATTCCCCGTAGGGTATGAATTCACTCGTATTCGTGGTCCAGCGTGGTTGCGTTCCTCGGGCCACGCTAATGAAAACAGCGTCCTGTCGGGCCTCTGAGCCCCAATAACAATTACTCAGACATGATCATGCGACGTTTGTTTTGATTTTGCAGAAGTAACTGCAGTACATCAGTTCGGATAGTACCATCCTCATTGATTAGCAGTTGTGGGGCAGGTTCAATCTGCCGGGAGAGTTTTTCCTGCCATTGATTCACAATGAACTGCTGTGAGCTTCTACGCTCCGTCGCGGGTGCAATGAAGTGATATTTTGAATCTTCCAGAATACTGCCAATGATATCAAGCTGAGAAATTGCGTATGCACTGACAAAACGCGTTGCTGAGTATTCATCGTTAAGTAATTGCACCAGCAGTGGTAATCGCCATCCTGTTCGAGATGTCTTAAACGTCTCAGGCCAGCCCATATGCCAAGCCAGGATCGTACGCTGTGCAGCATCTCCCTGAAGTAACCAAACGATACTTGCTGCTACTTCGTTAAATGGCTCAGGAACTTCCGAAGGTTCATGGTTGTACCATTGAGCGAGTTTCTCAACGGTCCATCCAAGCGTCTTGTCGAGATGACACAGGTTACATGCGTTGGGTTTGTCAGATTGCATTGCCGAATCAAATTTCGGCGAGTCGATTCTGTGGCTTCGTAGTGCGCCCATCAATGCATACGACGTGTGAGGCATATGGCAATTCATGCAGTCGCTACCTGATGATGTGGATTTATGGTGTGTGTGTGCAGTAAGTGCCTCTACTTGCTCGTATTCCTGGTGACATTGAAGGCAGGCTTTATTTCCATTGAATTCAGGTGCAAGCTGATTATCTGCACTGGTGTAGTTATGCATGCTATGGCATGAAATACACGTTGCCTCACCAACGGTGTAACACTTGGACATTACAAGACCCTGTAACTCCCGTCCGCCAATTCGCACGGTTCCATCGTTCCAGTACATATCCTGATAACGTTGTATTTTCTCAGGTGCACTGTTTTCACTAATTAATTCCTGATGCTCTTCTAGGTTCATACCCGGTCGGAAACTCTTACCCTCTTTGGCATAGTGTGCTGGATCATTCATTTCGAAATTGCTGTGGCACTGACCGCATACATGCAACTGTCCTTTTGCATCGAGACGTGCGGGATTAACGATGGAATCGTCTTCACCGGAAAATGCTGAAACATCGGTTAGACCGTTGGGAGTGTGTTTATCCACGTGAGGTTTTCCAGGACCATGACATGCTTCACATGAGATTCCAAATTCCGCCACCTTGGTCTTGTATTGGTAAGACGTCTCGGATTGTTGAGGTTTACCAGCGACGCTATGACATGCTATGCATTCGCTGTTCCAGTGTGCTGGTGGACGTCCCATCGTCGGATGCACAATGAATGAATCCTCGTACGGAATCCATTCCTTCTGATCAATCTGATAGACCCACGGAAACAGGCGCATTTCATTGGGGCGTGTTGGGCTTGCCATCCAAAACATTTGCATTTTGTGGCTACCGGTAGTCATCAGGATTTGCTGTTCAGTCATCGGTGGATTACTGACGAGTCGAACATCTACCAAATCATTTAATCGCGAAAATTCCCAGTCAGGATCTGGGGTCTGCACCCAAAACTGCTCATCCTTTTTGAAAACCTTGTAGCTGGTCATTCCGATTTTTAACTTTCGACCATCAAAAGGCGCCTTGATCGTCCCGGTATCGACCAGTTGAGTCATCGTTCGATGATATGAATCGTGCCATGTTGCATGTTGCTGTTGATGGCATTTAACGCAGGAATCTGAACCAACGTAGCCATCTTCAGTGTGGATGGCAGGAATTGGAGCAATCTGTTCCATTCGGGAGACTTGCTCGGAATCACGCTGTGAATCTTGTTGTGCAGCACCTTCAGAATCTGACGAGCTGTCATTGTCTGAGCAACCGAGCCAAAGTGTGAGGCATAACAGCCCAAACAGTACGGGTATAAAACGACTTTTAAACCAACGCTGAGCGCAGTCATCATGACTTTTTGAGTTGGAAAACTTGTTCATCTCAATAACGGTGAGAATGGTGATACAAAACGTGATGAGTGTCAGCTTGAAGTTTGGCAGTCGCCGCTATCGCAGATTAGTACTTCGGAATAGGAATACGTGGCGTACCAGGCGGTAACGGCGGTCGTCTTCTCGGTGCTCGGTAGTCGGGGACAACTTGCATACCAAAACCACGAGCTAACTCGACCTCTGCTCGTGCTGACCATGCTGTACCCGGATGCCGTTCTATTACCAGTTCGAATAGCTCGGTTGCTTTATCAATATAGGGTTGACTGATATCCGGTGTAACAAGATTAGTTGTCGTTCTCATGTCCCAATCAACCAAACGAAGATTCGGGGGTTTTACTGCAGGAACAACGGGTGGATTTCTCATGAAGGCCTCGAGTGCAGCACCGTATTCATAAATGCGGGCCTGGTAGCCAACGATTTGGGCATAGATGAGGTCGTAGTTTGCCTGCCAACGGCGCGAAGTTTCCTTGGTGCGCAATTCATACGCTTCTTCCATCATCTTCTGTGCCCTGGCAAGGTAACGCAGGTAAATAATGCAATTCTGTTGCTCCTCTCGTGCTTGCGCAACAAATTGCTGGGCATTGATCGAAAAACTCATGCGGACTTCCGTCACATCTCGCACATCTTCTCGCCAGGGATTTAGATCCGTTATTACTTGCCAGATCAGTGTTCTCATGGGTAGTTCATCGCGCAGAGCGAGCTGTTCAAACCGACTGCTTAGATCCGGTAAGTACGGGCGCATGGCTTCTAGTTCATACCGTCGCTTATCAGACTGACCATTTACCTGATCTACCTCTACTGTTGGCAGCATAAAGAAGATGCCATTGGTTTCCACAGCCATACGGCATTGCTCATAGGGTCCGAATCCAGAAGAAAAGGCATCTCGACGTCGCCGGAAGCCATTTGTTTGCAGTTGTTCTACGAAGGCAGTTTCCGGTCCACGGTCAACTTGAAGCCAGTGCACGTCGCCCGTCTGTGGGTGTCGCCATCGCATGTAAGTGTAGGGATAACCAAAGATGGCCTCACGGCCCAGTACATAGATTCGGCAACCAACACTTTTCGCGGTGTTGATAGCCTGTTCAAGCATGGCATTGTTTGTTTCCCGCTCGCCGCTTTCATCTGTGACAAGGATGATTGCCATTTGCCGGTTCTTAACATAGTTTCGATGATCGACCACCGTGGCGATGAGAGCTTCACACATTCTTTCCAAACCGGAGGGGTCTACAGGCACTGAATCAATCGCTTCTCTAATGAGATCAACATTTCCTGTTGGCTTCTTAGTATGCCTGATATATCCACTGCCGTAGCTGGTTACGGCTGTCCATAGATGATCGCTGTCGGACTGGTCGGTTAATCCTAATTCTACGTAGACGCGATTAATTCGCTCTCGAATTTCCTGCTGGTCCCCCTTCATGCTTACCGACTGGTCAAACATCCAGGTGACCAAAACATCGCCCCGGTCGAGCATCCAGATTAGTTCTTGTGTAATGCGATCCATCGCTTGGTCGTAGTTGTCGACCACTTGCCGTGGGTTGCCAAGCGTACCTTCAGGCACTTCGTTCAGTAGCTGCTCAGTTGGGAAGTCCAAAAACGCTTCGCTCAGACCTTCAACTTCAATTACCGGATTGAGTGCATCCATGACGACGGGATCAAGCTGCGGTGCAGTAAAGGCTGCCGCACTTTCACCGCTTTCCACACCTACCGCTTCGCCCTTGGTCAAGTTGTTATTGGTAAGTGTTTCAGAGGGATCGGTTACGACATCCAATTCGACTGTAATCAGCGCGTCAACTTCGATCTCTTCAAGCGGTTCTGAATCAAAGATGATTTCGTTTAAAGAGCTGAGGATGTCCGGGGTAACCGTAAACACTCCAAGTGCAACGAGCAGGGCAGTATGCACCATCATGGAAATACAGAGGGATCCGATATTTGCTAGTGAGCGCGATTGGGAATGCGGCTGGTCGTCAACAACCAGCTCTGCGGCCACTTCATGCTCGATATGTTCGTTTACCACTGCCATACGTGAATTATAGTGCAAATCTCATATCAATCTTCATTGATTATCACCGACTCTTGATACATCGATTTCATCCTTACAATCGTCAAAGTCTGTAATAAATCCACAGATTAAGTGGATTAGATCCTCTGCCGTTGCCTAATTTTTAGTTCCGCTTCTCCAGATGGTCGATAAGTTTTGATGAGTTGCGTTGTCGCGTGATTAGTCCAACGGGTTTTTCACAGCATTAATCAGTGCACTTTTCCAACACTCACCCATGATTGCACCTGTAACACAACAAGGTCTGCTCGTAGTTTCGATTGAGAATCATGCAACCGGTTCAAGCCTCGCAGGACAACAGCGTGTCGTATTACGATTGAACGCTTTCTTATCTGAACGAGACATTCCGATTACTTGGTTTAGTCGTTACGAGGCATTTGAAGACCTTCAGGTTATATCCGACACTTTGGTTGATCACCATGAAGTCGCCATTCTTGCGGACAATCATTGGTGCAGCAATCAGGTAGACCGGCGGGCTTTTCATGAAGAATTGTCGAGACGGTGTGAACGACTGCAGGCAATTGGAGCACGGGTGTCGACCGTTGCAATTGACGAAGGTTTGCCGGCGGACTCACTCGATATTCTTGTCAAGCAACGTATTTCATTAGTTCATGATTTAAATGACACAACGTCCAGTGCAGTACGGGGGCTTCAACCCTTTAATGATGAATCGAAATTGTACGGTATCTGGAAATTACCTGCACCCTATACGCTGACAGAGTTAACACAGCGTAACGTGCGAACCGTGGTCGCTCGCCGACAGATGGTTAAGCAACTTCATCGGGGTAATTGTGTGCATGTGAATATGCAGCTCGGTCAGCTTATGGATGCGGCCGGCTGGAAACGCGCTGTTCAACTGATTGATCAATTGAGCCAAATGAGAGATCGTGGACGAATTCAAATTTCTCCTGTAAACAGTCTTTGCTACGTGGCGCGTCGCGTGGTACAGAAGAGCCAATCGCACTCGGATATTCGCCCTGCGGCTTGATGCTACCTGTGATTGGCAAATCTATTCAACCTGCCGCTCTACCAAACGGGCAGATTTAGGCGCTCGTGGTATCTTCACTCAGTTGTTTACGAAGGTCAGCAATGATTTCACGTGGTACGAATCGTGCGAGCGTTTCGTCATCGGACAGACTGGCGATTTGCTTAATCAACGTGCTTGAGACATGCGCGTAATCTTCATCGGCCATTAGAAATACTGTCTCAATGTTCGCAGCAAGACGCCGGTTTGCCATCATCATGGTGAATTCGCCAGCGAAATCCGTTAGAGGGCGGATTCCGCGTACCATGGTTCTTGAGCCGATTTCTCGAACAAAGTCGACTGCCAGTCCCGTGAAGGTGCGAACCTCGACGTTATCCCAGTTAGACACCACGCGCTCTACCAGAAACTTGCGTTGCTCAGGGGAAAACAACTCTTTCTTTTCGGTGTTTAAACCAATTCCAACGACCAGTCGATCAAAAAGCTGTCGACTGCGTTCGATGATGTTCACGTGCCCTAACGTGATGGGATCAAACGATCCTGTATAAACAGCTGTGCGTTCTGTCATGTTGGTTTCCTACATGTCGTTATAATTGCAATAACTTCATGAGCCTAGAGATCTAGATTCGATGATTTCGATGAGGCCATCGAAATCCGAGCTGTTGTTATAGGCATGTGGACTGATTCTCAGTCGACCTCCACGGTGGCTAAGTGCGATGTTTCTTGTAGTCGCGTCGCGACGTATAGCCTTTAAGTCGCTGCCGGGTACATCAAAGCTCACAATTCCGCTTTCGTGACCGGGAGTGCGATCAGTGAACAGTTCAGCCCCCGCATTTATCAGTCGGTCACAAGCCGTTTCTGTTACTTGTATCACTCGGTCGCCTACGGCCGAACCATCCGGGCCAGTCCCTAGGCTGGTCAGGAATTCAAGGCTGGCACCGAGTGCAAGAATACCCACCATGTTCACCGAGCCTCCTTCGTATCGACGCGCTTCATTGCGAGGTGTCCAGTCGAGCGTGTCAAAATCAAATGATCTTGCCACACTACTCCAGCCAACACCGAGAGGGCGTAGCGTGCTGAGATGCTCTTTCTTGAGGTAGAAAAGTCCAGCACCCTCTGGGCCTAACATCCACTTATGACCATCTGCTGCAACGAAGTCGACATCTAAATCTCTCGTATCAAATGGAAAAACGCCCAGACCCTGTATTGCGTCAACCATGACGAGTATGCCGCGGCGGTGTGCTTCTTCAATGGTCGGTTTTAAATCGAGCCGCCAGCCGCTTGAAAATGACACCCAGCTGATTGAAATCAGTCGCGTGCGTTCATCACACTTATCAAATAGTCTATTGATATCGGGCACGGGGCCATCAACAGACACAAGCCTTGTTTCGACACCACGCGAGGCAAGATTCATCCACGGATAGGCATTGGTCGGAAACTCATTACTGAAAGTGACTACATTGTCTCCATCCGCCCATGGAAACCCCTCTGCAACAAAGTGGATTCCCATTGTTGTGTTGCCAACAAAGGCAATCTCGTCCAAATCTGCATTGATCATTGAGGCAGCTGTTTGACGGATTCCTTCGACTTCCGCGGCCCATTTTGGCCAAACGAGATCGCCTTGCTCCGCTGCTTCTTGGTTCCAACGTATGACTCGATCTGCAGCAGGTCCACTGAGTGGGGCTACGGCTGCATGATCTAGATAGGATGCATTCGCGACGACTGGCATCTGTTCGCGCATCTGTTTCCAAGGGTCGGTTGTCATTTAATTGAATATGGAATTGGAAGTGGTATTTGAAATAGATAGCCTAGTTTTATACGTATGGCATGAATTGCGTGCGGCACATCCATGCAAGTTACTCAACAGGCTCTCTTAAGGTTAACCGATTAAACCATGCCTTGGACATCGTACTGATTTTGACGCAGTAGATTTGTTATGGCATAAATGCAGAGATCAGCGATGATTTATAGCTGCAACCTAAAAAAATGAATTCTCTATCCACAAACAGGCGATAATGTAATTACACTACTAATTCGCATTGCGTGGATGTGTAGAATCAGACTAGAGTGACAAACAACCGTCACGGGCTATACTATTATCACGCTAGACGACATTATTGATACGGGCCTTACATGATGGGCCAAAAAGGAATCTGTTAATGCCTAGGGCATTTTGTTTAATGGGACTCGCCGTAGCACTGCTATTGTTTGTGTTATTCGTGCTTGATCTGGCAATTGGTATACCGTTTGGTCGTGCCAGTTTGCTTGCTGACATCGGATTTGTCGTCTCATCACTTGGACTGGGTCTAATCAGTTTTACGACGCTTAAGAGCCTCAAGTAGGGTGCGTCTTCAAATATCTAAACGCCACTAGTTTTGCAGGCTGCGGCGAAGGTGCTGTGCGCGGGCAGCATTACGGTCAGCGGAACTGAGTTCCATGCCATGGAGTTTTTGCAGATGCGCTGGTTGGGTATGGATAAATAGCTTGTTAATTGTTGGAATCTGGACGTTATCCAAGATTCCAAGATTCACGCCCATTCGCACGCTTGAGAGTAAATGCATAGTTTCTTCAGAACTGATCGACTCAGCGGAATTCAAGATACCTAGAGCTCGCTTGACCTTATCGTTTAGTTCATTGCGACTTTCTTGTTTCAGAAACGCACGAGCATTTCGTTCATATTCAATGATGACAGGAACCACTTCACTGATCTGGTCGATCAGATCTCTTTCGCTACGACCGAGTGTCACTTGATTGCTGATCTGATAGAAATCGCCCATGGCCTGCGAGCCTTCCCCATACAGCCCTCGTACAGCCAGGTTAATTTTGGTCATACTTCTGAGAACCCTGTCGATTTCTCTGGTCATGACAAGTGCAGGCAAATGTAACATGACACTCACCCGCATCCCCGTGCCAACATTGGTTGGACATGCCGTTAAATAGCCGAGACGAGCATGAAACGCAAAGTTGACGTTTTGCTCGATCAGGTTGTCAATCTGGTCAATGAAGTCATACGAGGTATGCAGGTCAAACCCGCTTTGCATCACCTGGATTCGCAAGTGATCTTCTTCATTGATCATCAGGCTGAATTGTTCGCTTGAGTCAATTGCCACGGATCGTGCGCCCGATCCTTCACTATGTTCACGGCTTATAAGTTGCCGTTCCATTAAGAATTGGCGATCCAGCTCCGAAAGATCAGAAACATCGACATATTCAACGCGTTCCTGCCAGCTATCGATTTTGGCAACGGCTTTATGCAGTGTGTTTTCGATTTCTATTCTGTCCGTATCACTACATTTACGAATGAACGGAAAGTCCGCGAGATTACGTGCCAGCCGGATTCGACTGCTGATCACAATGTCTGATTCCGGGCCGGAGCCTTTTAACCATTCACCGCATTTTGGGGCAAGTTCATCAATCGACACTTGCAACTCCCCTTATTCGTTATTGATCTTATTAATTCGGTCACGCATTTCCGAGGCTTTTTCGTAGTCTTCCTTGGCAATCGCGTCCTGCATTTGTTTTCTCAGTTGAATCAGCTCGGTACGAGCGTCGGTGTCGGTACTACCTTGTTCCGGTTTTTTTCCAACGTGTGCAGTACTGCCGTGAACGTTGACGATTAGAGGTTCAAGCTCTTGTTCAAAGTGCACGTAGTCATGTGGGCAACCGAGGCGGCCTACATGTCGGAATTCATAAAAGGTAATTCCGCAAACCGGACAACTCTCTTGATCGAGGCTCGAGAGCTCTTCTGCGGTCTGACTGATTTTAAGGTGCTGAGCTAATGCACCAGCAATGGTTGGCACCGGTTCTTCAGGTTGGTCTGCCTGCATCAGATACATGCGTGCGTGCTCTTCACACAAGTGCAATTCTTCTGGTGTGTTTCCGGTTAGTTCCGTAATGTGAAACGTAGCTGGTTTTTCGCAGTGTTGGCATTTCATGGTATTTACCTGCATTCCTTGCCCGCATCCTGAAAGAGACAAAGTCCGGAGACTTCCAAGGGGGCTGTGAAAAATCCAGTTGCTTAAGGATAATTCCAGTATGGAGTTGCGTTCTGATAGGATTCTATCGACGTCTGTAAGGCTGTCAAGATTGATGGAAACCAGTGGAACGCAATAGATTCACGTTGTCAGCGTGATTCATCCTCAGTAAGCTGAGCCCTCCATGTTTCCCAGAGTTGGCGTGACCGAGCGTTTACTCTGTTTTATTGCAGTTAGAGTCACCTATGCAGTATTTTCCGACAAACGAAGAATTCCACTCACTCGCTGAATCCGGGAAAATGGTACCGGTTTATCGACGTCTGCTTAGTGACTCTCTGACACCGGTCAGTGCTTTTCAAAAACTGGATGATGGCGCAAACGCTTGCTTGTTTGAAAGTGTCATTGGTGGAGAGAAAGTTGGACGGTACAGTTTTCTGGCCGTTGATCCATTTCTTCAAATCCGGGCATCTGGCAACCAGGTCACAATCGAAAACCTCGGTGATCCGGAATCCAAAGTGGATTCATTCGAGTCGGATAATCCACTTGATGACTTGCGTCGACTGATCACCCGTTATCAAGCCATTCACCTAGATGAGTTACCTCCATTTGCTGGTGGAGCGATAGGATATGCCGGTTACGATGTTGTTCGATATGCCGAGCACTTGCCCGATGCGCCGGAAGACGACCGTCGGCTGCCCGATATGACGTTTGCGTTTTACGACCGCGTCGTCGTGTTTGACAATGTGAGCAAGACACTTTTTGTTATCGCGATGACGCGACCGGATCAACACCCGTCCACTGTCGACGCATATAACGATGCGTGTCAACGTATCGATGCATTTGTGGAACAATTGATGAAGCCGTCGTCAGCCGCTGTCGCTGCAGACATTAATCACACCGGAGCAGATGCAGAGACGACATATACTTCAAATTTTGATCAACAGGGATTTGAAACAGCGGTCAAGAAATGTGTCGAGTACATCAAAGCGGGTGATATCTTCCAGGTTGTGATCAGTCAACGACTGCAAATCCAATGCGATGTTGATCCGATGGAAGTCTACCGATCGTTACGTGTCGTTAATCCAAGTCCGTTTATGTTCTTTCTGCGAACCAAGGATGTGACACTTGTGGGTAGTTCCCCGGAAATCATGTGTCGTGTCGTGGATGGTAAAGTCACGGTAAGGCCACTTGCCGGTACCCGAAAACGAGGACACACCGAAGAAGAGGATCAGGCGTTAGCCGATGAACTTCTCGCTGATCCAAAAGAACGGGCAGAGCATGTCATGCTTGTGGATCTAGGGCGAAATGACGTTGGTCGTGTTGCCGAATATCGATCCGTGGAGTTATCGGACGTCATGGTTATTGAACGCTACAGTCACGTAATGCACATTACATCGAATGTCACTGGCCAGCTTCAGGAGGGTAAAGATGCTTTTGATGCGTTGCAGGCATGTCTGCCGGCAGGGACGGTGTCCGGTGCTCCTAAAGTACGTGCGATGGAGATCATCGATGAACTTGAGCCGCATCGTCGCGGCCCGTATGCCGGTGCGGTAGGGTATATCGACTACGTAGGAAACATGGATACCTGTATCGCCCTTAGAACTTTCGTCATTCAAGATGATCAGGTCTACGTGCAGGCCGGTGCTGGTATCGTGGCCGACAGTAATCCTGAGTTGGAATATCAGGAAACTCTCAATAAAGCGCGTGGGTTGCTTAAAGCAATCGAAGTGACAGAGAAACGCGGTCAGTGAAACACTTCACTGTTTGTCGCAGAAGTCGTCAGGTGTATCCACATCCAGAAAGCTGCCGGTGTCGGAAACTTCAATTGTCCGATTGTGATAAATCTTCCAGAGTTCGTTTAATCCTTGGTTTTCATGCAGTTGATATGCACCCGTAGTAAACGGCCAGGGAAATAGAACGGGATGCCCCTTCTTGCCTAAATGAATCGGCGCAATAATCGCCGCTCTCTGTGGATCATGGGCTTCGATGACTTTATCGATGACAACACTATTTAGCTCAGGCATGTCGGCAGGTGCTAGAAGCATAGCGTCATTCACGCCGGGGCCAAAATGAGTTTGGATGTACTTGATTCCCAACAGAACCGAATCCTTCATTTCAGGCGGTTCTACGCTAGGAACAACCAAGTCGACTGCTGATCCGTCGAGATGCTGCTGTAACTCTGTATCATCGGGTCGAACAACCACGATGACGCGATCCACGCGTGATTCGTGCCAGGCTGCCAGAGTGTGCTGGATTATAGAATTACTCTTCCAAGGCATTACCAGCTTGGGTTGTCCCATGCGTCTGCTTAATCCTGCAGCCGGAACGATAGCAAAGAACTTCACGCGTTAGTCCTGTTGTTGAAGCGATTCTGGTTTTGCAGAGACGCGAATTGGCTCAGGGCGGCCAGGGACATAGCCTGACTGATTTCTGTGTGAAACCAGTTCCGCACAAATGCTGACAGCAATTTCAGGAACGGTTTGCGAACCGATATCGATACCGAGCGGAGCAAAGACATTCTGTAATGAGTCGGAAGAAATCCCTTCCTCCAGCAGATCATCATAGATCATTTTGATTTTGCGTGTGCTGCCGATGAGCCCGACGTACCGTGCGCCACGTTCTGCAAGGTGGTAAAGTGCCTCTTCGTCATGGTTGTGTCCTCGTGTCACGATGAGGCAGTAGGTGTTTGAGTCGATTGGCAAGTCAGGAAGTATTTCGTCGACTCCCCCGACCAGACGCTGTTCCGCACGTGGAAAGCGATCTTCGGAAACGATCGTATCGCGGTCATCGACGACCCAGACATTAAAATCCAAATCATAGGCCAGATCGGCTACAGCTTTTCCCACATGTCCGCCACCGACAATAACGAGTCGACATCGTTCAAGCGACGGCAGGAAAGCTATTCCGGATTGAGCATATGCTCGTGGGCGATCCACGATTGGTTTGATGTGGTCCTTTATGGTCTGTAAGAGTGCGGCATCACAGGAATCGGTTGTGCCAGCCGATGTTGAAGCGACAAATTGCTGTTGTGAATCAAGTATGACCCGATCCGCAAGCTCAAAGTCACTTGATTCGTCAAACACGATGGCTTCGGTAAATCCTCGTTCCTGTTCGAGCAATTGCACAATGTGACCGCAATACTCGCGTGCCGATGCATTGTTGACCGGGGTAACAAGGATTTGCATGCGTCCCCCACAAATGAGTCCATCGTCCCAGCCATAATCGCTGTTTAGCTGAAAAGATTCAATTTGGCTTGCGGTATCTTCCATGATAAGCAGTGCCTTGCGTTTCACTTCCGCCTCAACACACCCACCGCCGAGCGTACCAGCCTGCGACCCGTCCGGGTAAACCAACATGGTCGCTCCGGCTTTTTGCGGCGTGCTTCCACGTGTTTCGACCAAGCGACAAAAAGCGGCAGCCTTTCCACCATCGGCAAGCTCCTGAATTTCTTTAAGCAGGTTTCGCATAGTGAATTCTGATGAGTGATGTTGCGAGGTTGGTCTTGATGGGAGGAACTACGCTGGTGAGAGGATCTGAAGTACTACCGATTGCACATAATCGGCAACACGTTCACGATAGCTTTCCATGTGTGGTGCAACTGAGTGTGCAGCAAGGTGATCCAGACTCTCCCATTTCTCCACGACGGTAACCGTATCAGTTCGCACGGGGATTTGCGCGTCGGAACCGCTGTCTACATCGACTGTAGGGCCGTATTCAATGCAACCGTCTTCAGCATGAACATCTGGTACGAGTTTGTGGAACTCTTCGAGAAACAGATCTCGGGTTCCTTCGGCAAGGTCGATCGTGGCAATTACGTGAATCATGATGTGTCTTCCTGGTGAGCTTTGTTTACTGGTTTGAATTGGGCGGTCTTTTAAGGTTTCGTTTGATTATAGGCAGAGATGATTGTGGATTGTGCATTCTCGGGCACGGATCAGCAACAGTCACCGTCTGGTGTGCAACAGTCTGATATTGGAATGTCGAGATTAACCGATTCCACTTTTCGAAGGCCCTGATCATCCTTGATGCGGATGACCTATCCTGAATAGGCTGAGTGGCTCATCCTCTGGTAGGTTTTCTGATCTATTTGAGTTTCTTGCCCTCGGTGCAACGTCGCGCCTGATTCATCCATTACGGCTGCCCACGGCCCGTGGTAGATGGCTGAATGCTGTGAATCGTTTTCATCACCGGCGGCACTTGGAGTGCATGGCTTATAGGCTCGAATCGTAACGGATCTAAATGGAATGTCCTCTACAACAACCCATGGCTCTTCCTGCCAAACCAATATTTCCACTGCTTCCAAACCGGCTTGTAGGAATGCATTGATCATCTCTTCCAATTGAAATGCGCCGGATATACAGCCACTCCAAAGTTCAGGATCTGATTTTAAATGAGCGGGTACTTCCTGATCACTGATGATGTCACTGATGACGGCTCGACCGCCGGGCTTCAATACTCTCGCCACTTCGCTAAACAACTGATAGCGGTCTGACTCCTTGACCAGATTCAGTACGCAATTGGAAATGACAACGTCGACTGAGTCGTCGCCGATCATCGGGTTTTCAGTACGCATTGAATCGGCTATTTGGCTAGCGTCAAGATAACTGTCTGCTGAGTCAATTGGGTTTTCTGCCAAATGCAATTCAAACATCTCGAGGTTCAAGCCGAGGTCCTGAATACGACCGCGATAGAATTCAACGTTATTCCAACCGATGGCTTTGCTGATTTCTCCCTGATACTTTCGCGCTAAATCCAACATGTCGGCGTTCATATCCACGCCGATAACGCGTCCTCTTTCACCAACAAGTTGTGAGGCGATGTAACAGATTTTACCGCCACCACTACCTAAATCGAGAACTGTTTCACCTTCTTGTACATAGCGTGAGGGATCACCGCAGCCGTAATCGCGTTCGATGATTTCATCCGGCAGGATTTCCAACATGGTTGTGTCATACTCAACCGGACAGCACAGTGCTACTTCCTGTTGCTGTGATGCCCCTGAGTATCGTTGGGTGACCGCTTGTTCAACGTTGAGTGATACGGGAGTTGCCATTTGGTTTATCTCAATTGTTTAAAATGACGGGATAACGGAATCTATTAGTTAAGTGCTTTGGAATTCATCGTATCATCTACCTAACCACAATCTATGCCGCCTAACGCATTTCACAATGAGAAGCTAAGATAAATGACTGGATTTCTCAGGTGTTTACGATACTTGAGAATGGACTCAAAGATCGCGAATTTTACCTGGCAACCATGAGTAATTCTGAACCACTTTCCAATGTCCCTGACACGGCAGGACGATTTGGAGATTTCGGTGGCCGCTATGTACCGGAAACGCTGACAAAAGCGCTCAATGAACTGGCTGTTGAATACGAAAAGGCCAAACAAGACCCTGCTTTTCAGGCGCAGTTGCAATCGTTGTTGAATGATTTTGTGGGTCGACCCTCTCCATTGTATTTTGCCGAGAGATTAACCGAACACTGTGGTGGCGCTGAGATATGGTTAAAGCGTGAAGACATCAACCATACGGGTGCTCATAAAATCAACAATACGCTCGGGCAGGCACTGCTTACTCTCAGAATGGGTAAGAAGCGTGTTATCGCTGAAACAGGTGCCGGGCAACACGGAGTGGCCACTGCAACGGCATGTGCCCGTTTTGGCCTTGAGTGCATCGTCTATATGGGCTCAGAAGATGTACGTCGGCAGGCGCCAAATGTCTTTAGTATGAAACTGCTTGGTGCAGAAGTTCGCGCTGTGGAAAGTGGAAGCCGCACTCTACGTGATGCCATTAATGAAGCGATGCGGGCTTGGATGAGCTCAGTTGAATCGACGCATTATATCATCGGATCTGTTGTGGGGCCTCATCCGTTTCCTGTCATGGTTCGAGACTTTCAATCAGTAATCGGAACGGAAGCTCGACAGCAATCACTCGACAAGTTTGGCGCGTTACCGGATCAAGTTGTGGCTTGTGTTGGTGGGGGTAGTAATGCGGCTGGTATATTTTACCCATTCGTCGATGATGAAGATGTTGCTCTGTTGGGTGTTGAAGCGGGTGGACGAAGTTCAGAACGTGGTGATCACGCATCCCCACTGAGTTTTGGAGATCCCGGTGTGCTGCACGGCAGTTTTAGCTACGTCATGCAGGATGAAGATGGCCAGACTTGTGATGTGCATTCGATCTCCGCTGGTCTTGATTATCCCGGTGTTGGTCCTGAACACAGCTTCTGGAAAGATGCGGGCCGGGTGCAATATACGTATTGTCAGGATGCAGATGCAATGGAAGCTTTTGATGTGCTGACACGCTGTGAAGGTATCCTGCCAGCTCTGGAGAGTTCACACGCGATTGCCAAAGGTATGCAGGCAGCTCGTGAACTTGGTGCCGGTAAACGGGTTGTTGTCTGTCTCTCGGGTCGTGGCGACAAAGATAGTAATGAAATCGCGAGACTGAAAGAGGCCGGATTCTAAACCGATGTCAGCAATTGATAAAACATTTGAGCGATTACGCAGTGAGAACAAGAAGGCGTTTGTTCCGTTTGTGACTGCCGGCGACCCTAGTTTGGAATTTACCGGTAAAGTCATCGCTGAATTGGCGCATCGTGGTTCGAGTATTTGCGAAGTCGGTATTCCATACAGTGATCCAATTGCCGATGGACCAGTGATCCAGGCATCCTATACCAGAGCATTAAATCGGCAGATTAAAGTTTCAAGTATCCTGAGTCATATCAACGATTGGACAAAGCAGGTTGAGACGCCGATTGTGATCATGGTTAGCTATGCAATTATTCACCGCATTGGTTTGGAGGAGTATGTTGCCCGGGCGAAGGACGCAGGTGTGGCTGGTGCAATTGTGCCCGACCTGCCGGTAGAAGAAGCAGATCAGTTTTCTCAGATTTGTAATCGGGTGGATTTCTCACT
>JAKUOW010000071.1 GCA_022451045.1 Pirellulales bacterium
TCGACTTTGGAAACTGTACTTCGGTCATGGCCTGTCCGATCCACTCGATGACCTCGGTGGACAAGGAGAACGGCCTTCACATCCGGAATTACTCGACTGGCTCTCCATGGAATTTGTTGAAAGCGGATGGGATATAAAGCACATGGTGACACTGATTGTCTCATCTAACACGTATCAGCAATCATCGTTGTCCAATGACGATCTCGACGAACTAGATCCGTACAACCGATTGTATGCCCGTCAGTCACGATTCCGTCTGGACGCGGAAATGATCCGAGATAATGCTCTCGCTGTTAGTGGATTACTCGTACCCACGATTGGTGGACCAAGTGTAAAGCCATATCAGCCCGCTGGTTACTGGGCACACATGAATTTCCCGAAACGAACATGGCAGGCCGACATGGACAATAACCAATATCGACGCGGCCTCTATACCTGGTGGCAACGCATGTTCCTACACCCAAGCATGGTGGCATTTGATGCACCGAGCCGTGAAGAATGCACCGTTGAAAGGCCTCGGTCAAACACACCGCAACAAGCACTCGTGTTGCTCAACGACCCGACCTATGTCGAAGCAGCACGAAGTCTTGCCGAACGGGTTCTTCTGGAAGGCGGTGAATCCAACGCGGATAAGCTGCAATGGCTCTACAAAGTTGTTCTATCCAGATCAATTGAACCACATGAATCGAAGGTCTTAAACACAGTTTTGACGAAACAACTGGACCGTTATAACGAGAATACTGAAGCTGCGAAACAATATCTGTCAGTTGGTCAGCGGCCCATGAATGAAAAACTTGACACCGCCGCATTAGCTGCATGGACAAGTATTTGTCGCGTTATCTTGAACCTCCATGAAACGATTACGCGTACATAACTTTTTCTCCAACATTTATTCCTCCCACACAACAACACCAAGCCGTCAGTCATAGGATCATAGAAATGACCCAACGTGAAATCAAAAACTACTTAACACGTCGAAGTTTCATCGGAAGAGGAACACATGGTGTTGGAACGTTCGCTCTCGCCAACATACTGGCTTCCGCCGTAAACGGAGCTGACGGCGATATCAAGATTCCAAAGTGGACTGGTGCCCTGGACGAATTGCACCACCAGGCTACAGCCAAACGCGTAATTTTCCTTTGCATGGCCGGTGGCATGAGCCATCTTGAGACCTTTGATAACAAGCCAAAGCTACGTGAGATGAACGGCAAGCCGATGCCGGATAGCTTTACAAAAGGACAACCAATTGCACAACTGCAGGGAAAAGCACTTACATGTTTGGGCGGGCAGCATGAATTTAAAAAGCACGGCGAATCCGGTCAGGAGCTTTCGGTTATCTTTCCAAAGCTGGCAGACGTGGTTGATGATATATCGATCATTCGATCGTTGAAAACAGAGGCAATCAATCACGATCCAGCCCATACATTTATGAACACCGGCACAACGATTAGCGGTCGTCCGTCGATGGGTTCATGGCTAACCTACGGCCTTGGGACGGTCGCAGATGACTTACCGGGATTCGTAGTACTTACATCCGTCGGCGGTGGTCAGGATCAACCGATCGCATCCAGACAATGGCACAGTGGATTCCTGCCTAGTCGCTTCCAGGGCGTACACTTCCACAGCAAGGGAGATCCGGTTCTCTATGTGAACAACCCACCAGGCGTTTCACGTGAAGATCAGGGCGAGGTGATTGACGCAATCCAGCAATTGAATCAATTCCGTGATGACGTGGTGGATGATCCTGAAATCGCTACGAGAATCAGCCAATATGAACTTGCATTTAAGATGCAAAGCAGCGTTCCAGGCCTGATGGACACATCTGATGAAACTCAGGAAACTCTGGATTTATACGGCACCAAAGGAGCTGATGGTTCCTTCCCGGCAAACTGTTTGCTGGCAAGACGACTTGCCGAACGCGGTACACGATTCATCCAGCTCTACCATCGTGGTTGGGATCATCACGGTAATGTTAAAGCTGCGAGTGCTAACACCGCCAAAATCGTTGACCAAGGTGCCTCAGCTCTGATTAAAGATCTGAAACAACGTGACATGCTCAAAGACACGCTCGTCATTATGGCTAGTGAGTTTGGCCGTACACCGATGGCACAAGGAAGTGGACGTGATCATCATATCAAGGGCTATTCAATGTGGATGGCAGGTGGCGGTATCAAGGGTGGTATCACACACGGTGCCACAGATGAACTGGGCTACAATGCAGTCGATGACGTAGTAAGCATTCACGATATGCATGCGACAATGTTACATACACTAGGAATCGACCATAAGAAGATGACGTATCGATTCCAGGGACGCGACTTCCGCCTCACAGATGTTGAAGGCGAAGTTCTTCGTGGACTTATAGCGTAGCCGGTAAATGAACGATCAATTCAATCAAGACGACCCAGTTTTGCTTGAACCAGTTCAGGCCGCGCAAACACTTCAGCATCCACCTGAATCGACTGAGCCAGCTGTTCTGGACGCTGCCCCGGAATCAGCACCGCACAGCATCGTGCCAACCGTAGGTGAAGCGAATGGCCCAACGGGGGAAATGCTTGAATATGACCCCGACGATACCAGCCACCGTATGTGGGCATTTATGCTCGGAATCACGAGTATCATCTTTGGGTTTATTGCACTGATTGGATCCTTCATCAGCGTCATCGGAGGCGCAGCACTTTGGGTGGCGATTCCTGGATTAGTCACAGGCGCACTAGGACTATTTCACTCGCGTCACTTACCTAGTGCTGTCACCGTACCAATGCTAGGTACGTTCCTTGCAGTGATTGCTACCGTGAATTCAATGAATGCCAGTCGAAGCGCCGGAGTACTAAGCGGCCTCGGCGGTGACATTGACTCTGTTAACGAACGGGTTGAGCAGATTATCGGCGGCAACGGAAACGGCGAAAAACAAGGTGGACCGCTTAACGGACTGCCTTCCACACAAGAATCTCTCGACAACATACGCGAATATAAGAAGACCGTAGATGGGCTGCTTGATGGCTCGTTTATGAAGGAAAAATAGCTCGATTTCGTGCATACGCTGCCATGCATTGCAAATAATAAACATTGAGTTTATCGTTAATGAACCTACCTAATGCGGTGTGCGTTATCGTTCCCACCTAAAAGTACACCTCACGTGGAATTTCCATTGGAATGAGTCCAATGGCTTCAGTTCAATGGATTGCTTCCCACCACACCACACGTATTCGGTTACTTATTCCTATGAATCTCCGACTGGAATCAGTTTCTCACGAGGAAGGATCCTTGATCGAACTACCGAATTTGCCGGCCACGATTGGTCGCAGTGATGAATCCGACGTGCAGTTGGATGACCGGTGGCTGAGCAGACAGCATTGCGAACTCGATGTCCATGACGGTGGAGTTGTATTGCGTGATCTGGGAAGCAAGCACGGTACATTTGTCAATGAAACTCCCATCGATGCCGCAGAAGTTCAACCCGGAGATGAGATCCGCGTTGGCTTATCTCGATTTGTGGTACGATTTGGATAATACACGACCTGCTCATAGGTCGCTGTGTTTCAAATTTAACTGACGTATTTCACTGCGCTCGCGATGTTGCCGGTGCAGCTTTCAGCCAAGGAGACAAACTAGTGGTCAAGACAGCCAGCACGATGTTATCGCTCGGGACAAGTGCACCGGACTTTTCACTTATCAACGTGGACAGCACTGAAGTTTCATTGTCCGACTTTGAAGGCAAGTCAGCACTTGTCGTGATGTTCATCTGTAACCACTGTCCTTTCGTTAAACATCTGGCTGATGAATTTGCTGTGTTTGGAAGAGAAGTGCAGGCTAAGGGAGCAGCCGTCGTGGCAATTAGCAGCAACGATGTGGCAAGTCATCCGGCAGACTCACCTGAACAAATGGTTCACGAATCTGAGAATCGGGGTTATACGTTCCCGTATCTATACGACGAAGACCAGTCCGTTGCCAAAGCATATCAAGCTGCGTGTACGCCAGATTTCTTCGTGTTCGACAGAGATCTCAAACTTGCTTATCGAGGCCAATTCGACGACAGTCGACCGGGTAACGACATTCCAGTTACCGGAAGTGACTTGAGAGCAGCAGTTGAAGCTGTAATTGCCGGCACTCCTCTGAATGACAATCAAACACCGAGCATTGGTTGCAACATCAAGTGGATAGAAGGCAACGCTCCAGAGTATTTTGACCCGCAAGGCACCGCTTAGTCCACCGTCGGTGGTCACAAGTTCAGGGTCGAAGCTGGTTTAACCACGGGCCGGGAAGTCTAACAGTACTTTCAGGGCACCATCTTTGTGCCCCTGGAATACCTCGAAAGCTTCTTGAATGTCTTCCAACTTCATGTGGTGAGTACAGATCGGTGACACGTCGACGCGACCTTCACTGATCCAACGCATCGCCAAGGGGAAATCGAGTCCAAAGTCCGGTCCAACGGTGGTGTACATCGTTAGATTCTTCCAGAAGAAATCGAAGATATTAAACTCTGGAACGACTTCCGGCGGCACGCCAAAGAAGAACACCGTGCCGTATGGTCGACACATTTTGACGCAGAAATTCAGTACTTGTTCCTTGTGACCAACAACTTCGATCACCAGATCAGGGAGTTCTCCACCAAGCGCATCTTTTACCTTGGCGATTGAACCATCTTCATCATTCGGATCCACCAAGACAGTATGGGTTGCTCCCATTGCAGGCGAGGTCTTTAAGCGGCTTTCATCTATATCACATGCCACGATTTGGTTTGCACCAAGTTGGCGTAGAGTGGCGTTAAACAACTGCCCCATCGGCCCCTGACCGACGACTGCGACGTTCCATCCAACAATTGGCGGAAGCTTACGTAACGCGTATAAGACTGTTCCGAGTGGTTGTGCCATCAACGCCTGCTCTTCAGGCTTTCGATCATCCACATAGATTGCCTGATTCTCTGTCACCACAAAGCGTTCCTGCATTCCAAGTTGCTTGTATGGAACACAAAGGACACGGTCGCCCACCTTAAATTTTGAACCGTTGGTATCCACAACGGTACCAATTAGCTCATGAAGTGAATGGCCTATTTCCGGTGGATATGTCGGATAGTCTGCTTCGTAATACAGGAGGTCACTGCCACACAAGCAGCCAAGTTCAGGCTGAAAAATAATATCTCCACCCGGGCTGTTCTCAAGCGTCGGTTCTTCGACATCGATTAATCTGATCTGCTTGTGTCCGTAGATTTCGCCAGCTAACACGTTGTATTCTCCAGAAAGCTATTGCTGTTTGACCACGCATCAATGGCGATGATCCACTGCTGTTATTGTGACTTGTTTTACTGCTTGTTGAGTTTCCATGATACACCGGGGCGAGCGGTACGAAAGCTCACCAGACGACCATATTCCATTTCAGTGACGTAGCATGTCTTTCCATCCGGTCCGCCAAAACAGATATTGCTCGGCTTGCTGCCAAGTACGTCTATCTCTTCGAGGATCTTACCTTTGGGTGTCATGATCACGACCGTACCCTTGCCGTGACGGGTAATGTATAGATTTCCGTCTACATCACAACGCATTCCATCAAATCCAAAATCCGGAAACTGGCGTAGTAGTTTTTTATTGCTAAGCGTCCCGTCCTTGGCGATGTCAAAGGACCATACGTTGCGTTGCACCGATTCGTTAACGTATAGGTGCTTGCCATCGGGACTCACTTCAATACCGTTTGTAGTACCCATATCATCGGCAAGGAGTTGAACTTTTCCCTTGTTCGAAATCCGCCAAAGCTGACCAGTGCTCTCACCCCAATTAGGGTCGCTTGCGTACAGATTACCTTTCGCATCGATCGCTAAATCGTTGGGTTGATTCATTTTGTCGTTATGAGCAAACACGGACAGCTTGCCCGTTTTCGCGTCCACACGAAGCACGTTATGCTGTGGATAGTCCGCGATATACATATTGCCCGATTGATCAAATCGGATACCGTTGCCAACGCTACCCTCAGGCAATTCGATGAACAGGCTGGCCTCGCCCTTCGGGGTGACCTTGCCGATCGTACCTTGCTTGGCGAAGTTGACAGCGAAGACGTTGCCTTGTGTGTCACAGGCAGGACCTTCTATTCCCCCTGTGAAAGAGTTCTTGGCTGTCACCGGCTTAGCCTGATAAAGCGCTTCTTTATCGTCTGCGTTTACTGCCTGTAGTAATGTAACGCCCAACAATGCTGTCAGTGTTACTCGAAATCTTTTGAACGACATGATAGTGCCTGCTCTATTTAATCGGTAAGTGATTGAGACACTACCATTAGACGCCTTTCGATTCCGGATGCAAGCAGTGCGATTGGCTGGATCTTTCATTGGATGCACCTTTGTGTATTCGTGCAATTCTCTGATCGGTATGATGGGAGTACTTCGCGACAGACGATTTTGCTGTTTCAACACTTAAATTGTGAAAGACGCCTCATGCAGTTTCGATCTACCTCATCTGTTTTGTTATTAACGCTCTTATTGGGCATTTCGTCCGGTAGCCTGCTGGCGCAAAAGGCTGCTTTGTTTGAATCGGTAAACAAACGTGACGGCGAATCATGGGACGCTGCTTTGCAGATTTGGGAATGGGCTGAACCTGGTTATCAGGAATCCAAGTCATCGGCATTGTTGGCTGATATGCTCAAGGATCACGGATTCAAGATTGATAAAAAAGTCGCAGGTATCCCGACTGCATTCACAGCAACATTTGGATCCGGCAAACCTGTCATTGGGATACTCGGCGAATATGATGCATTACCCGGACTTTCACAGGCAGCTAAGCCAATTCGCGAGTCGCTTGCAGACGGCGCATACGGTCATGGTTGTGGACATCATTTGTTCGGTGTTGCCTCTGCCAGCGCTGCCATCGCAATCGCTGAACAGATCAAAACTGGAACTATCTCCGGAACGATTCGGTTCTACGGCTGCCCGGCAGAGGAAGGTGGCAGTGCTAAAGTCTTCATGGTGCAGGATGGACTGTTTAAGGACTGCGATTCCGTCCTCCATTGGCACCCGAGTAGCCAAAATGCGGCTGGCGATCGTTCGACACTTGCACGTGATGCCGTGAAGTTTCGCTTCCATGGAAAAAGTGCACATGCTGCAGGTGCGCCCGAGCAGGGACGCAGTGCTCTTGATGCGGTCGAACTAACAAATTTCGCCAGCCAGTTAATGAGAGAACATACTCCTGACAAAACTCGCATGCACCATGTCATTACCTTCGGCGGTGGTGCTCCCAACGTCGTACCAGACTTTGCTGAAGTGTATTACTACGTGCGTCATCCTGATTCAGATGTTGTGCGGGATCTCTACCGCCGGCTGGTCTTGTGCGCAAAAGCGGGGGCCATGGCAACCGAAACTGAATTGGAAGTTGACTTTCAAGGCGGCATTTTGGAAATCCTGCCGAATAACACTCTAGCACGTGTCACCCTAAGTAATCTTCGCGAGCTGAATGACCTTCGATACGACTCGGAAGATCTGAAATTTGCTACCAGAATTCAACAAACACTCGATTCTCCCTTTCCACTCGAGAGCATTCAAACGGTAGTCGATGTTAGCGGATCAATAGGAATGGGATCGACTGATGTCGGTGACGTCTCATGGGTCGTACCAACAACTGGATTTAACACTGCTTGTTTTGTGCCGGGAACTCCTGGCCATAGTTGGCAGGTTGTTGCCTGCGGAGGTACCCAAATCGCACGTAAAGGGATGAATCTCGCATCGAGAGTCCTTGCCGCTACTGCATGGGACCTATTCACCAATCCAGACTTAGTTGCTACGGCAAAAGCTGAGCATATGCAAAGAATTGGCAGTCGCCCGTACCGTAGTTTGATGCAAACTGGGCAAAAACCGCCTCTGGATTATCGAAATCCACCAAGAAAGAACAAACCCCCCCGAGAGAACTAGAATCAAAACCAAATCTATATAAGTTAGAGTGCAAACACAAAAAACACTGTTAGCCAAGTACTAATAACGCTTCTCGGGGCGTTGACGACTAATGAAAATAGAAATAGTCTGAGTTGTTTGCAGCTAATATCAGCATTAGCTTCTATTCAAATCATTAATTCAGACATCTATCTCGCAAGAATATGCATCTGAAGTCACTGAAAATCTACTGTGATGTTGTGCGCAAACGCAGCTTTTCGCAAGCTGCTGCAGAGAACAGCATTACACAATCAGCGGCCAGCCAAGCGGTACATCAGCTTGAAGAGCATCTGGGAGTGCAGTTATTGGACCGTTCAACACGTCCATTTGAAACGACCCCGGAAGGTCAGTTGTATTACGAGCGATCTCGGGAATTATTGAAGCAATACCGAGCTTTGGAAGAAGACGTACGTAACCTTCATCGTGAAATCTCTGGACGAGTGACGGTTGCGTCAATCTACTCCATTGGGTTGAGCTCAATGAAGTACTATGTTGATCAATTCCACCGAATGAACCCACATGCGGAGATTCAACTGGAATACCATCATCCAGAGCAGGTATATACGGCCGTTGAAAACGGACAGGCGAATATCGGATTGGTGAGTTATCCGAGATCCAGTCGTGCTGTCAAGGTAATCCCGTGGCGTGAAGAGCGAATGGTCGCGGTATTCTCAAGACACCATCCTCTATCAAACAGAGAGCATGTCTCGATTACCGAATTGGGAGAGTTTGCAATGGTCGGTTTCGATGAGAATCTTCGGATCCGGCAGGAGATCAACAAGTTGATGTCCAATTACGGTGTTATTCCAAACGTGGTGATGGAGTTTGACAACATCGAGATGCTCAAGCGAGCGATCGAAATTAATGAGGGTGTCAGTTTACTCCCGCAACCTCACGTTGAACGCGAAGTAGCCAGCGGCACACTTTGCACTGCACAAATCGAAGGTCCACCTGTTGTACGACCTATCGGGATCATACACAGACGATCACCACAACTTAGTGAAACGACTGCCCGATTTATCGAACTCTTGCTCGGCGATGAACAGCAGCAAAGTAGTCATGCTGTTTCATCTGCACCGGCAACACCAATTGAATCACCAATCGTGGGCGTAGAAGCACACTGAATTTACACACAGGGGCATAGCTCCCAACGACTAGATAACAACATAGATAGGCTTTTTAGATCGAATGACTAAACAAGTACAGTACGGATATCCTGAGAAGCAGGGGCTTTATGACCCAGCTAACGAAAAGGAAAACTGTGGCGTCGGTTTCGTAGCGCACATTAAGGGCGAGCGAAACCACCAGATCGTTCTGGATGCATATGACATCCTGCTAGCGATGGACCATCGCGGCGCATGCGGTTGCGAATCAAACACCGGTGACGGTGCCGGCATTATGACAGCGCTACCACATGAGTTTCTGGCTCGCGTTGCCAAAGATGAGTTAGGCGTTGAGTTACCCGAGGCTGGTAAATTCGGCGCTGGAATCGTGTTCCTACCAACGGACGAGCAGGAACGTGCTAAATGCAAGGAAACAGTAGAACGCATTATTCAAGAGCAAGGGCAAACGCTCGTCGGTTGGCGAACCGTACCGGTCGATCCTGCAGGTGCCGACGTTGGACCAACAGCCCTATCTGCAATGCCTCACATTGAGCAACTAATCATCGCTGCTGGTGAAGGACTTGAGGGTGATGCATTTGAACGGAAGCTGTACATGATTCGCAAGGTCGCCAGTCGCGACTTGCGGGGAGATCACTCGTTGCAGCAGCGCCTGCTGTTTTACGTTTGCAGCTTGTCAACCAAAGTGATCATCTACAAGGGTATGTTGACAACGTCACAGCTACTCCCATTCTTCCCCGACTTATCGTGCGAAGACTACACTACTCACCTGGCAATGGTGCACTCGCGATTTTCAACCAACACGTTTCCAAGTTGGGATCGGGCGCAGCCATGCCGATTCATGTCGCACAACGGCGAAATCAACACGATGCGGGGCAACATCAACTGGATGCGCGCTCGTGAAGGTGTGGTAAAGAGCGATCTATTTGGTGATGAGCTAAGCGAGCTGTTTCCAATCATGGAACCGGACTGCAGCGACTCCGGCAATTTTGACAATGCATTAGAATTCCTGCTGATGAGCGGCCGCACACTGCAGGAATCAGTCATGATGATGATTCCGGAAGCCTGGCAGAAACATGAAACCATGTCCGAAGCACGCCGTGCTTTCTATGAATATCACAGCTGCTTGCTTGAGCCATGGGACGGTCCTGCTTCGATTGTCTTTACCGATGGAAAATACATCGGCGCTGTATTAGACCGAAACGGATTGCGTCCAAGCCGTTTCTACATCACCCATGACGACCGTGTCATCATGGCAAGTGAAGTCGGCGTACTCAAAGTTGATCCGGCCAACGTCAAATCCAAAGGACGACTGCAACCAGGGAGAATGTTCCTGGTCGACTTCGATGAAGGTCGACTGGTTCCCAACGATGAATTAAAGGATACATTCTCCGGACGTCAGCCATATGCGAATTGGTTAAAAGACCACCGCGTTGAACTCAGTGATATTGCATTGGATGGTGACAACAAGCAATTCGATCAGGAAACTCTGATCAAACGCATGCAGGCATTCGGCTACACGCAGGAAACCATGCAGTTCATGCTTATCCCGATGATTCATCAGCAGCGTGACCCAATTGGTTCAATGGGAAATGATGCCGCCATTGCATGTTTGAGTGATAAGCCACGCCTGATTTATGACTATTTCAAACAGTTGTTCGCACAGGTGACGAATCCGGCGATCGACTCCATTCGCGAAGACATTATCATGTCACTCGAATGCTATATCGGTCCTGAACAAAACCTACTTGAAACCACGCCAGAGCATGCAAATCGCCTCCTAATACCTCATCCGATTCTCACGAATGACGAAATGGCAGCCATTAAGAGCATGGATCATAAGGGCTGGAAGTCAAAGATTATTGACATCACTTATCCACGCTCTGAAGGCACAGCCGGTCTGACAACTGCGCTTGAGCGCATCTGTACCGAAGCGGAGGAGGCAATTGATGATGGTTACAGCATCGTCGTTCTCTCGGATCGCGCTATTTCAGCACAGCAAGTACCCATTAGCTCGTTGCTCGCGTGCGGGTCATTGCACCACCATCTTGTGAAGCAGGCCAAACGTACACGAATCGGTATCGTCATTGAGTCCGGCGAAGCAAGAGAAGTCCATCATCATTGTCTTCTTGTTGGGTATGGTGCCGACGGCATCAATCCCTACCTTGGATTTGAATCGCTGTGGCAAGCGCGTCGCGATGGCTTAATCGATGAGGAATTGTATAGTAGCGACGAAAAACTGGTGGCTCAGTACAAGAAGAGTGTCGCCAAAGGTATTCTTAAAGTGATGGGTAAGATGGGCATTTCAACCCTGCAATCCTACAAAGGCGCACAGATTTTTGAAGCGGTTGGATTGAAAGACGAAGTGGTAGATCGCTGTTTCGTTGGCACGGCCAGCCGTATTCAAGGTGTCGACTTCGAAGTATTGGCTACCGAAAGTCTGCGACGTCATGCTCTGGGTTATCCAGAAGATACGAAAGACTACTTACCTGTCCTTCCTAACCCGGGTGAATTTCATTGGCGTGCGGAAGGTGAGCGGCACGCATGGGATCCGCAGAGTATCGCGGATATCCAGATGGCCGCACGTGGCAATGATGAACAGGCATACTGGCGATTCTCAAATCACATCAATGAAGACGCCAAAGTGCGTTGTACACTTCGTGGTCTGTTAAAACTCAAGGAAGGTGCCAATGGTGGCCCCATTCCAATCGAAGAAGTTGAAGAGGCAAAAGAAATCGTTAAACGGTTCTGTACCGGTGCAATGAGCTTCGGCTCGATTTCAGCTGAATCCCATGAAACGCTCGCCATTGCGATGAATCGCCTTGGCGGTAAGAGCAATACAGGTGAGGGCGGGGAAGATCCAGTCCGATTTGAACCGCTTGAGAATGGTGATTCGAAACGCTCGGCCATTAAGCAGGTTGCATCCGGGCGTTTTGGTGTCACGATCAACTATCTGACCAATGCAGATGAACTCCAGATTAAAATTTCGCAAGGCGCTAAGCCAGGTGAAGGTGGAGAGCTACCAGGCCGAAAGGTCGATGAGAACATCGCTCGCATCCGTTATTCAACGCCGGGCGTTGGTTTAATCAGTCCACCGCCTCACCACGATATCTATTCAATTGAAGACCTTGCTCAGCTGATCCATGACCTTAAAAATGCTAATCCGTCAGCTCGCATAAGCGTAAAACTCGTTTCTGAAGTGGGTGTTGGCACGATTGCTGCTGGAGTGGCGAAAGCACATGCAGATCACATCCTGATTTCCGGTGATACTGGAGGTACGGGGGCTTCACCGCTTACGAGCATCAAGCATGCTGGTCTACCTTGGGAATTAGGGATCGCGGAAACACACCAGACACTTGTCCTTAATGACTTACGCAGCCGAACCGTTCTTCAAACCGACGGTGGACTAAAGACTGGGCGTGATGTCGTTATTGCAGCGCTACTTGGAGCAGAAGAAATGGGCTTCTCAACAGCTCCACTCATTACGCTCGGCTGTATCATGATGCGAAAGTGCCACTTAAACACCTGTCCGGTCGGCATTGCTACTCAAGATCCCGAACTTCGCGAGAAGTTTACCGGCAAACCCGAGCACGCAGTAAATTACCTGTTCATGGTCGCGGAAGAAGCACGCCAACTTATGGCAAAACTCGGATTCCGCACCATGAACGAAATGGTCGGTCGTGTTGATTGCCTTGAAACGGAAGATGCCATTAAGCACTGGAAATCCGATGGTCTTGATTTAACTTCGCTGCTCACACGGATCGAACTACCCCACGACGATGTTGGTGTGTACTGTTCCATTGCACAGGACCACGGTCTTGAGCTAGCACTGGATAACCAGTTACTTGAATTAGCCAAACCAGCGTTAGAAGACGGTACACAGGTAAACATCGAACTGCCAATCGTAAATACTAACCGCACCGTCGGCACCATTCTCAGCCACAACATCGCCAAGAAGTGGGGTGCGGATTGTCTCCCCGATGGTACGGTCAACATCAAGTTCAATGGCTCTGCCGGTCAAAGCGTCGGGGCATTCCTCGCCAAAGGCGTTACGATCGAACTCGAAGGTGATGCGAATGACTATGTAGGAAAAGGGCTTTCAGGAGGAAGAGTCATTATCTATCCACCGAAAGTCAGTAGCTTTACTGCGGAAGAAAATATCATCGTTGGTAATGTCGTACTTTACGGTGCAACCAGTGGTGAAGCCTTCTTCCGAGGCCGCGCAGCAGAACGATTCTGCGTACGGAACAGTGGCGCCCATGCTGTCATTGAAGGAGTCGGCGATCACGGTTGCGAATACATGACCGGTGGCCGTGTAGTCATTCTTGGCGAAACCGGACGCAACTTTGCAGCAGGCATGTCCGGAGGTGTTGCTTATATCCTTGATCGGGACAGCGACTTCAACATGAAGTGCAATCTCGGAATGGTGGAGTTGGAAGCAGTAGTCGAACAGGAAGATATTGATGAACTGAAGGGACTTATCGAAAAGCACCAGCAGTACACTGATTCAGCTGTTGCCAAAGATGTACTTGAAAACTGGGATGCAACCTTGCCACAGTTCGTAAAGGTCATGCCGACGGATTACAAACGCGTGTTGCTTGAACGTAAACAGCAGCAAGAGCAAGCAACATCCAGCTAGTCGCAGGAACCTGCTGAAAAATCACATACACACATATCAAAAAAACAGACAGAACAGTAGAAGTAAAACGAAATGGGAAAACCAACAGGTTTTAAAGAATTCGAACGCGAGACAGTTCCATACCGTCTACCTTTGGTGCGTATAGAAGACTTCGACGAGATTTACACCGATCCAGATGAAGACCACCTGAAAACTCAGGGTGCCAGATGTATGGACTGTGGAGTACCATTTTGCCAGTCCACCACGGGCTGCCCGATAGACAACCTCATCCCTGAATGGAATGACCTAGTCTATAACGGTCGCTGGCGTGATGCATTGGACCGACTCCATAAGACAAACAATTTTCCGGAGTTTACCGGACGTGCATGTCCCGCTCCATGTGAAGGCGCCTGTGTTCTCGGAATTACAAATCCGGCAGTCACCATCAAGAACATCGAAAATGCGATCGTTGACCGCGGGTGGTCAGAAGGCTGGATTACCGCTGAACCACCGGAAATTCGCACCGGAAAATCTGTAGCCATTATCGGAAGCGGTCCGGCGGGCCTTGCAGCAGCAGATCAGCTAAATAGCGTAGGCCACAATGTGACTGTCTATGAACGTGCTGATCGGATCGGCGGTCTACTCATGTACGGTATCCCGAACATGAAACTCGATAAGGGAGTGGTACAACGCCGACTCGACAAAATGGCCGATGAAGGTGTTCAGTTCAAGACAGGCGTAAATGTCGGTGAAGATATTTCTGCCAAAGAACTACTTGATGCAAACGATGCTGTTCTTCTTGCAACCGGTGCAACAAATCCTCGAAATCTCAATGTACCAGGACGTGAACTCAACGGAGTTCACTTTGCAATGGATTTCTTAACTGCCAACACAAAGAGCCTTCTGGATAGCAAGCACGAGGATGGAAACTACATCAATGCAGAAGGTAAAAAGGTTGTTGTAATCGGCGGTGGAGATACTGGAACGGACTGTATTGGAACTTCATTACGACACGGCGCAACATCCATTGTCAATTTGGAAATCGTCCCGCAACCACCCGAGTCACGTGCACCAAACAATCCATGGCCACAGTGGCCACGAATTTTCAGAGTGGACTATGGTCATGCAGAAGTTGCTGAAAAATTCGGATCCGATCCTCGCGAATACTGCATTGAAACGACTGAGTTCATTGGTGATGACTCCGGAAATCTAAAGGCACTTAAGATCGTTGAAGTTGATTGGTCAAAGCCTCAGGAAAATGGACCGCCCTTCACTCGAGTTGAAGGTACTGAGAAAGTTATCGAAGCAGATCTCGCATTCCTCGCTATGGGTTTTCTTGGACCAGAACAATACGTCCTCGGATCACTCGATGATCTGGATTTGGATCAGCGTAGCAACTACCAGGCAGAACATGGCGAATTCACTACGAGCATCGACGGCGTGTTTGCTGCTGGCGATTGCCGACGAGGACAATCGCTTGTAGTTTGGGCCATCAACGAAGGACGGGGAGCTGCTCGAGCAATTGACAAATACCTGATGGGTACGTCGATGTTACCCGCACCAGGGGTCTCGCAAGGCAGCGCTCTAAATCCTGCATAGCTCTGAACCGGTAATTATGATGAATCGTATTACTAACCAAGTGCTGGCGAATTAGCGACATACACCTCTCAGGAATTACTTCGTGGACCCTATCATCTCTCTCCGGTCGATCACGAAGCGGTATCACACCGGACATCTGGCACTAAACGACGTGGCACTAGAGATTCCAAGCGGACTTACCGGCATGCTGCGCCCTAAGGGAGCCGGTAAGAGTACCATGATCAAGATCCTTCTTGGTCTGTTAAAACCATCGAGCGGTTCCGGTGAAGTCCTTGGAATCCCGCTAGACAAGGATCAAGTAAAAATCCGGAGTTTGGTAGGGTACATGCCTGAAGATGATTGTTATATCGAGGGCATCAGCGGCGTGGAGATGGTTCAATTCGCTGCCCAACTAAATGGCTATACACGCACTGAATCACTTAGACGTGCACACGAAGTTCTTGATTTTTGCGGAATGGAACAAGAGCGATATCGACCGGCAGATACGTATAGCACGGGGATGCGGCAAAAACTGAAGTTCGCACAGGCCATCGTGCATGACCCGCAATTACTCATTTTGGATGAACCCACCTCGGGGCTTGATCCTGGTGAACGGCAATTGATGTTGAGACGAATCAAACAACTAAGTGAACGACTCGATATGTCTGTGTTTATCTGTACTCACATACTGCCTGATGTTCAGGATACGTGCGATTACGTCGTGGTGATTGCCGCCGGGGAAGTGCGAGCTGCAGATACCGTTGAGACGCTACAATCACCCCCAAGTCCTTCGGTGGAGGTATCGGTCATCGGTAACATCGAAGACTTTCAACGCATTGTCAATTCCAACGGTTATGTAACGGTAACCAATGCCAACAACTCTCTTACGGTTGTTGGAAATGACTTGATTGACAGTAATAAGATGTGGCACTGGGCGACCGAAGCAGGTGTCTCCATCTCATCACTCACGCCTACGCGTCAATCGCTTGATCAGATATTCCTTCAGGTCATCTCGGAGGAAGATCATGCCAATTAATGACCTGGGTTATCGAAACTGGGATGCTAAGCCAACCCTACGCCCTGCTATCTGGACGGTCATCACCAAGGATGGCATTCGGCTGGCATGGCGTCACAAATGGTTGAGACGACTAATCATACTTAGCTGGATCCCTGCATTTATCCTTGGCATTTTTATCTTTCTGTTTGAACAAGCAGTCCAAAACAAGGCTATTGAGTCTGAACTTCAGGGAGTTCAGCAAGCGGCACTGATGGTGTTTATGAACGGTGAGATTGATGTCCAAGCACTCGGACAAGTGCACTTGATGATGGGAGATACCGATCAATTTCAGGCAGCCATCAGTAACGTCATGTCTCGAATCGGAATCAGTGGAAAACCAAATGTTGAAGATCTGCAAAAGCCGACTGAACTAAATCAAGATTTCAATCGACCAAGTCGTAGGCAGCGTCGGCGGTCGGCAGCACAATCACTGTTAAGTCCCACCTCACAATATCCCGTCTATTTTCTGGAACTGCTGGCAAGCCAACTAAATACCAATAGCTATGACGACCGAATGCGGGTCATCAAGATAAACCGAGTCATAAAATCAGACTTAGACAAAGACGGATTGGTCACAAGAGATGAATTGGTTAATGAACTTCGACCACGAATCTGGTCCCGTATTCTGTTTAACTTCTTTAAGATTCCACAGGGCATTGCACTGATTATCGTTATCGGAATCGTTGCGCCGAAGTTAATCGCACACGATGTCCGATCTCGCGCATTTCTTTTGTACTTTTCTAAACCGATCAAGCCATGGCAGTACTTACTTGGCAAGATCATGGTGGTAATCACGTACGTCGCAGCAATCACTACCGTACCGGCATTTATCCTTTACTTTATTGGCATAGCCCTTTCACCCGGACTATCTTCCATTCTGGCCACCTGGCATGTACCGTTTCAAATCATTCTGGCATCTCTAGTCTTGTGCGTACCAACGACGCTTATTGCACTTTGTTTTTCATCGCTGACTTCACAAAGCCGAATTGCTGGCTTTGCATGGTTCATGGTTTGGATCATAGGTAACGTGGCATTTATGATCATGTTTGCCGTTGATGCCGATCAGGCATTCCGTGCAGAACAGCAAAGAGACGCAGTCCAAATTCAAAATGATAATGTAGTAAACAATAGCCAGACGCTTCCGGGAGTAGAAGGATTTAGAGAAAGCAGCCGACCGCGGCTGATTCTTAATTCGCTTGAGTCCAAATGGACTGTTCTCTCGCTGTTTCACACAATTTGGAAAGTGGAGGCAGCATGTTTTGGATTTGCTGATGAAGTCGTCTCCCTTTCAACGGCGTTTACGCTCCTTTTGATTGTGACTTTAATTTGTTTCTTCGTCCTAAGAAAGCGAATCACGGCGCCAATACGCGTCTGATATGTAATTCAACACTCACACCATAGCAACATGATCGAATTGACCAAAGTAACGAAACTCTACGGCACCGTGATCGGTGTTAACGAGATCGATCTGGTGTTAGAACCCGGTGCCTACGGACTGCTCGGTGCCAATGGTTCAGGAAAGACAACACTTATCAACTTACTCACCGGACAGCTTAAACCCTCAGTTGGAGCAGTTCGTGTTTTCCAAAGCGATCCGTGGGGACAATCGAATGTGAGATATCGACTTGGACTCTGCCCGGCAACCGATATTCTCTACACAAATGTCACTGCTTTTCAATTCGTCCGATTTCTCTTGGAGTTGCAGGGAATAAATCGATTAGACTCCGCGGAACTTGCCAACAACGCCCTCGATGTGGTCGGATTAGACGACAAGGATCGAAACCGACCGATGGGCGAATATTCTCGTGGTATGAAACAGCGTGCAAAGCTTGCTCAAGCAATTGCCCACGATCCTGAGTTATTAATACTTGATGAACCGTTTAGCGGACTTGATCCAGTTGCCCGCCATGAAATGACGACGTTTCTTCAAGACTGGGTTGCAAGTGGAAAAAGCGTAGTGGTTTCCAGTCACATCCTTCACGAAGTAGAAAATATCGCCCAGCACTACCTATTGATGAATCACGGTCGCTTGCTCGCACATGGCAGTACAACTGAAATCCGTGATTTATTGGCGGACATTCCGCGTGAAGTGACTCTGAGATGCACGGACGCGGTTAAGCTCGCCGGTGTACTTCAATACCAGGAATGCGTGGAAAGCGTCGGTGTGCTCGACGGAAATCTGGGCGTCATCGTCAGGTCGACCGATGCGAATTCATTGTTTGATGCCTTACCGAATTGGATTACTGAGCACGCGCTAAATGTCACCGAAGTTGAGTCGTCAGACGAGTCACTCAATTGGATCTTTGATACCTTGTTGAAAATGCATCAGGGAGAGATCTGATATGGGTGGATTAGCTTCTCGAATACTATCGGTATACCGATTCCAATGGCAGGAAACGTTCAGCAAAAAGACGTGGATGGTATGGTTGCTAATGATTGCTGTCCCTGTTGGTATAGTCATTCTCGTCGACCTTACAGCAGATGGAAATATTGAAACCTACTTATGGGGATTCTTCGCTACGACACTTATTGCGGGAGTCATTCCGGGGCTCAATCTGCTTTTGTGGCTTACACCACTATTG
>JAKUOW010000072.1 GCA_022451045.1 Pirellulales bacterium
ATTGCACCGGCTGATTCGATTTGTGCAACGACAAATAACTTCTCATTCGCGGTATCCAAGTATTCTTGTCCGCGAAACCGTCCGTAATCTGTTGGACGTCGGGGCCCGAAGCCACGGGTACCTACGGGAGGATAACGACACAGTGAAACGTAATCTGCAACTTCCTCATAGGACTTTGCCTGCGGCAGGATAATACCTTCAGCGCCACTATCCAGTGCTCGTTTGATCCATGCTGGCTCGTCAGATGGTATGCGTACAATCGACATCGTGTTGGTTGCACGACCAGCGATGATGTGTTTAGTCATCGTTTCCATGGTGATTGGATTATGCTCCAGATCGATCCATAGAAAGTCCATATTCGGAGCAACACACTCAGTTACTGTAATGTCAGTAAACGTGATACCGGCTCCCAGACATACCTGACCTGAGTCCATTTTTTCTTTGAATGCTTGAACGTTACAATACATAGTTAAAGGCTTTCCAATTTTTGAGAGAGAAATTAGCTCCTGCAGATTTTCTACGGGGCTAGGTAGCACCAATGGCGCTGTTATATGCGGGCACAACTTCGTTGCTTAGCAATTCGAGGCTCTTAACCCACTTGTCGCGGTCATCCCAGCAGTGTGCGACCACAACAAGTTTTCCAAAGTCACCGATTTGTTCACGTAAGACGAGCAACTGCTCAGTTACACTTGCCGGATCACCTGCAATGACAACATCATCCATGAAGTAATCGAGATTAACTTCTTCGGTTGGTTGACTTTCATCGCGTGCCCACATGTCTACGCCCGCCGGCGCCGTACGGCGAGTCAATTCAAGAATATATTCAATGCATTTTCCCAGTGAGCCATTTCTGGCAAATTGCTTAGCTTCTTCATTGGATTCGCCAACAAAAATATTACGTGAAACGGACCAATCCAATGGAGTCGTTTCACGACCACCGGATTCCGCTCCACGCTGATACGTCTTCCATTGATCAGCAAGGACATTCCAATGAATCATGTGATGACTGATGAATCTGAATCCTCTGGCTGCTGCAGCTTCAAGGCCTTTCGATGCTCTGCTGATGCTTGGTACATAGACCGGTGGATGAGGTTGTTGAAGCGGCTTATGCAAGGCTCCAATGCCCATCTCATCATCAATGTGATCTTCGATCTTGAAATCCCAGAATTGCCCCTCGAATCGGTATGGTGGATCTGATTGCCAGATGTTCATAATGCAATCCACCGATTCTGCAACTCGGGCACCCATATCTTTCGGGTGGACACCGTGAACTTCCATATCAGTTGGCACAGCTCCTGGACCGAAGCATAAGTTGAGTCGTCCGTGAGAAAGGTGGTCGAAAAACGCCAATCGATTTGCAACTTGCATCGGATGGTGATACTGAAGGCAAACCGGAGCAGGTCCAACTCGCATGTTTTCCGTCATACCTAAGACTTTTGCGAGAAAGATCTCCGGCATAACAATATTTTCATATGTGGATGTATGGTGCTCGCCGACCCAAAAGTCTGTATAGCCCAATTCCTCACACTTGAGCGCCAAGTCGATATCTTCATCAAAGCACTGCGCCATCGGTTTTTCGGGATCGTGAATCGGCATGACAAACATACCAAGTTGCAGTGGAGCTGCCATTTATTATTCCCCAAAGTTCATTTCAAATCGCTCGGCATACTCACAAATCGCATCCCAAGTTGATGGATCAATAGGAATACCGGATTCAAGTCGTTTAGTTTGTGTTTTGAATTCAAGTTCACCAGGCACATACACTTCATCGAAACCCGGTGCCGGCGGTGAAGATTTCATGTATTGCACAGTCTCGGACATCAACTCCCGGAACCGATCAAGTGGGCAAAATGCTGACGGATCCATCACAATAAAACAGACGCCGTTTCCAAATACTTCGGTATCCTTTGAGCTAACCCCCGCTAACGCACTGCCAAACACCTCTACTAGCAGGCTAAGTGCAAAGCCCTTATGAGCGACATTTGAGCCAAGTGGCAATATTCCACCGCGAGGCGGCCCGTAGAATTCATTTGGATCATTCGTGGGGTTACCCTCAGCATCAAGGATCCATCCATCCGGCACTGATTTGCCTTCATTTCGATAGAAACGGATTTTTCCTTCCGGAGCTACTGACGTCGAAAAGTCCGCGACAACAGGATCACCAGCAGTTGGAATGCCATATGCAATCGGATTTGTTGCGAGACGACCTTCTTTACCGCCGAATGGTAAAACGAAGTGCCCGTAAATCGGCGAGTTACAAGTCGCTAATGCGATAAAACCGGCGTCAGCTGCCATTTGTGTATAGGCGCCAAGCCGTCCAACGTGATTACATTCACGTGTGATCACGCAAGCCGTTTGATGCTCGCGTGCAATCTCAATGCCCTTCTCAATCGCGACCGCTCCACCGACTGCACCAAATCCATATCCGCAGTCAATACGAGCGGTAGATGGCCCTGTCTCTGTCGCAATCGTTTCGGCCGCAGGCTTCAGTGAGCCGTCATCAATAAAACCAAGGTATTCGGGAATTCGCATCACGCCATGTGAATCGTGTCCCATCAAGCTACTTTGCACCAACGCAGCGGTTGCAATTGCAGCCTGCGATTCCTCCGCCCCGGCTGCTGCAAACAGCTGCGTACCAATGTCTTGAATGCGTTCGTGCCGATAAAGTTGGCTCATAAGATGGACCTATACCAAAGATTACTTTACTGCGATTGGGTTACCCGGTGAACCAGTGGCACCCTTTAAACGCAAGGGACTGAAAACAAAAGCAAATTCTGTGACGTTGTCAGCAGCAAGCTCTTCAAGGTCAAGATTCTCGATGTGGTATACACCATTACGAGTTATATTCCATTGATGCACAGGGAATGAATCTTCGTCATTTTCGTGCGGTACGGCTTCAATTGCCCACGTATCCGCACCAATCATCGAGACACCAGCATCCGTTAGGAACCTAGCCGCACCCATTCCAATACCAGGTTCACCGTCACCGTAGTATTGGTTATCGACCATCCAAAGCTTTCCATGGCCGGTTCGAATTAAGACAACATCACCTGCTCTCAACTCTGTCTTATTTTGTTTCAGGCATGCTCGCAGTTCTTCCGGCTTGATTACGTAACCGTGTGGGAGTCGTTCGGCATCACGAAGTTTTGCAATATCCAGTAGTACGCCACGAGTAAAAAATACGCCTACGTTTTCCACGCCAAGCTTCTTCAGACCATAGGGATTACCAAATTCACTCAGCTTAAAGCCGTTATAGAAGACGTCCTCGTCGCCAACATGTACGCCAACATGGCCAAGCCCGTCGAACTGCGTTCCAACCTGACCGATTTCGCCGCTAACCAATTCATCATTGGAAACCATCTTGTTACGACCGTTGACCGTACCCGTGGGTAAACCAGGAATCGTGAGACTGAAATGCCGCTGACCGGGAATGGGCATTCCGTGCTCATAAAGGCGACCCAACTGATAGACTTTGCCTTCAGTGATTAGCTCCTTGGCTTCCATCACTTTCTTGGGTGTTTGTAAATTTGCTGCGCCGCGTTCATCATCTGCACCGTATTTCGACGGCCACCACTTCGCACCAATCGGCGTGTCGAATTCACCATCACCGATAACCATGGCGGAAACGCAAATACCTAACGCAAATGCAGTTACTACCACTTTGGACCGCTTAACCAGCTGTAACATCGTTGTCGTCTCCCGTTTATCTTCATTAATTCCAATGCGTCTAACCACCATTTTATCAAAGTCAACAGGAATAGTGTTGAGCCAAGAGAAGTAGGCCCGTCGTCGATGCGTGCCGTCAGGCGACGGTTGGATGCTTCGAGCCTGATGGCTCAGAAATCACCACCTTTCGTTATTCTTAACAGGCACGCTGTTCAAGGACATCTGCGGTTAGAGATTGACTATGAGGATATGCCACTGGCAACGTCCTGGGCTACAATGTCTCACGCGACCACACTTTATGTGGACGGGCATGCCTCTATGCATAGTAGATTTACGACTTGTACCGATCAGCAACTTTGTCAAGCGTCACGAGTTCCGCGCGATCGGAATGCTGCTTTACTAAATCTGCCATCATCAGAATCGTCTCGAACTTTGGATCCTCAATGACCATGCATGATGGGTGACAGAGGAAGTCGAACACACCACCCGTTTCAATTGCCCACATCACAGACCGCTTAATAGCATGTTTGAATTCATCCAACTGCCAGAATTTGGATCTGAATGCCGTTACATCACTAATTGGGCTCATCGGTATTTCCAGCAAATCGTTGTCATAACGAAATGGCTGCGCATTCTTTTGCGCTGCTACGATATTTTCATAAACCGACTCTTTGACACCATCATCACCTCGTTCCGACTGGTGTGGGGGATACTTTCCACTGATCCACTCGTAGCCCAACGCCATTAGCAATTTACGAATCTCCGGACTGTCCTGCAGTCCTTTATAAAAGCCACCAGGTGTGCGAAAGCCGTTACATTTAATTCCGGCGCGTTCCTGCAACGCGATTTCCGCCAGCCTTATATTCTCAAGGATTATTTCAAACGCCGTCTTTCCCTGAACCAGCCATGGCGAACGCTGAAAACGGAACTGGGTTTGAGCAGCAGTCTTTGCCGTCACATTCACGTGATCATATGTGTGATTCCCAATCGGATGCCCCAACTCGTTAATGTCAGTCAGCCAACTAATGTCCGATTGCTCAAGCACTCGCCCCACACAAAAATAGTGGATCTTTCCACCAAGGTCAGAGATTCGTTTAGCCGACTCCAGTGAATATTCTTTAGTGGCGTCGTCAAGATTTCCCTTTTGATAATCCCATTCGGTCATTCCTCGCTTCGGATAGTGCCGGCTCATTTCCAGATCATAGGTAATGACAATTTGTGCTTTCTTCTTGTCATCCAACTGTGCGTTTGCCAACAGTGGCGAGGCGCCAATTGCCGTCGCCTGCAGTAAAAACTGACGACGATTACGTATCATTTGAATGTCGGTAGTTTTTGATTCATTTGCGAGTTTCATCCACGTAACCCTTCAGTCACTTAACCAATTGACCCTGAACATATACTGCAGCTGTGGTCCAGACCTTACTGTATCGTTTCTTTCCGCTCGTATCCAACAACTCTAACTCTTCCTCGCTCTCTGAAAGCACGGTGAAGTCGGCAACCGCACCGGCAGACAGTTTGACACGATCAACTGCCCCGACTACCGATGCCGGTGCCGTTGTTGCAGCTTTGAATATTTCTGCGTCCGGCATCCCTACTGCCCGTAGTTTAGACATCACCGAGGGCAAGTCATGACTAGTCTCTTGGGCCATGTGTCCAATTTGCAGATCTGTTGAAATCGTATCCGGTAAAAAGCCAGCATTGATTGCGGATTCAGCAACATCAAAGTCGAATGAACCACAACCGTGCCCAACATCAAATAAAACACCTCGATGCCGTGCCTCTAGAACACAGGGTAACACCTGGTCGTTTTCCATGATGCAATGTGGAGATTGCCGAAAGCAATACGTAACAACATCCCCTTTACGCAACAACGCGAGTTGATCTTCCAGTGCCCAATCTTCGGGACGACGCATTCCATATAAAACAGGTAACCCCGTTTCAGTCGCGACCTCTAAACCAGCAGCTAAAACCGAACGTGGGTTAATCTTGGGACACGCATGATGGCTCGTGTTCACAGACACTGCCCAAATTAGATCACGATACCGTTTGATTGCGGCAATACACGCCCGGACATCTATCCAGGCAACTTGAGAAAAGCATGGTGCTTGCGTAGATTCGCCTACTGCCGACAGGTTAATTGCAAGTTTAATACTTAGCTGATTCTTCTCAGACATCGACGCAAACTGCTCAATCGTCTGAGCCCCTGCATCACCTTGTGATGCTGCAGTTGTGGTACCTGAGCGAAGAATCCAGTCTGGGGCGACACCGTAAACGCTTTGATCCGGAGCAATGTGACAATGCAAATCCACAAGCCCAGGCAGCAGCAGATCACCAGATATGGGGTGAACTGTGCCTTCAATAATATCAGTTGGCACAACCTGCTCGATGCAACCAGCCGTTACTGTTATGATTCCAGCGCTATCAATGCCATTGAAAGGACAGATAATTCGACGTGCTTCTAATTCCAGTCTGTCGGAATCCATGCCATCACGACCTAAACTTATTTGATCTCGAAGTGACGCTTGGCAAACTGAATATACTGAATCCAGTCAAACTTCATTACATCGTGTGGCCCTTCTCGCAAGTGATAGCCAATCGCATCACCAATCGGCGTATTGGGTTTAGGTTGTGATTCCACTCCCAGACCCTTTAAGCCAAATAGTGCATAGACCGACTCTGCGCCTTTTCCAGATTTAAATTCTCCATTTGGATCGGCCCACTCGTCACCCGTTGCACTAGCTATATATACCGGCCGCGGTGCGATCAAGGAGATGAGCATATGCTGGTCGACAGGCAATTCATCTTCGTTGCCGTTGTACTTATTGAAATTGTCACAAAACCAATGTGGAAAGACTTGGTTGATCCTTTCTACCGTTTCACCAAATCGCCGACGACTCAATGCAGCACCACCACAACCGCTGTTGTTAGAAATGACGATCTTGAATCTCTCGTCTTCGGCTCCTGCCCATAACGCCGTTTTCCCCAACCTTGAATGACCAATCAGTGCGACTTTATCGTGATCAAGCGTATCATCAATTTCGAGATAATCCACAACCCGACTTAACCCCCAGGCCCATGTGGCGATCGACCCCCAGGCATCAGGCTTAACCGGATCATCCATAGGGAAGTATTTATGCCAGCCATTCTTCCAGTTGTCATCAAAGTCTGGATCGATGTCACCATAGTAAACGGTTGCCACTGCGAAGCCGGATTTTACGATTAACTCCGCTTGCCACCGATGTGCTTTTTCACCACGCTTCTCCATCACGACGCTTTGGCCTTTGTGATATTCCTTGGCGTGGATCGCCGGATCGTGATCCGTCGTATGATTACCGCGAAAGTTTGGTCCCATGAAAACGGGTACTGCTTTTTCCGCATCATTGGGTTGATAGACGAGCAAGTCCATGTACGGCTGCTCACCGCGACGACCGAGGTACAAACGGATTTGCCGTCGAATCGCGATCCCACCGAGTGCATTTTCACTGCGTTCAAGTTCCTCGCTGTACAATCTAGGAGCATCCTTTGGCTGACGCCCGTAGACTTCCTTCCGAAACAACTCCAATACTTCGCCTCGACGCTTGGACGTCCATTGTTTTGCCGAAGTCACGGCCTTGCCGGAATTGAATACCAATGGATCAGGCAGTTTATAATCCGGCACTTTCGATTCGTCGTAGTTAAAGCCAGAAATCTGACCTGCAGCAGAGCCAGCAATCCCTGCAACTAGCAAAGGTATAAATGCGGCTGTTAGCATTTGGAATCGTTTTGTCATCATGTTAGATTCTTTCAAGGTTTGTTTCCTAATCGCAATTCATACTTCATTACGCATTGTAGCGAATCCAATGACTAGATTAATCACGCTGACACTTTCAATCGCCGCTCTCATTTCAACTGTAGCAAACGTCTTTGCTCATGAAGGTCCTGACCCAATTTCGCATTGGGTATTTAACTCCGAGTTCGTCAGTGCGCGCAAAATCACAGCAAGGCTTGGGCCCGATGGTGAATTCGATTTCACGCCAAAGGTAATCGACGATGTTCACGGCGAGTCAGTTTTCTTTTCCACACAAAGCGCAGTCTGTCGTCTGGGGTCTGGTATCAAATCGGTTAAGGAATTCCTACCCACAAAAGCACTCACAATTTCCGCGTGGGTAACCGTCGACGAACCTAAACGTTGGGGTGGCATTATTGGTGCAATTCAGGATAACGGGGATACGGAGTCCGGCTGGGTACTCGGCTACGATGAGAAGACATTTACATTTGCCATCTCAACCAAAGGTGCTGATGACGGTGATGGCAAGATGACATATATCACGGCGAAAACGCCATACGTCGCAGGCAAATTCTTTCATGTGTCCGCTGTTTACGACGGAAAAACTACCCAATTATTTGTTAATGGCAACTTAGAAGCCGAAACCAAGGAACAAAGTGGAGAAATCCTTTATCCCAGCAGTGGCGTATACACCATCGGTGCGTATGAGGATGCCAACGAATTCCACCCACACCGCGGCAGAATCCGCGACATCACGGTCTACGACATCGCGGCCAAGCCTGAATGGGTTAAGGAGAGCTACGAACATAACAAGCGACTTGCGGAACTTGATGCGGAAGTACCACCCGTTCCGCTCGAATTCGTAGTCATGCCATATCTGCAATACGCCACTCAGCATTCGATGACGGTCATGTGGCAGACTTCTACTCCCTCATCAACCATTGTCCGTTACGGTGAAAACAACGACTGCCTGCAATCCAAGTCGATAGAAGGCAATCATGTCATTCACGAGGTTCCACTGACTGACCTCAAACCTGAAACTCAGTATTTCTATCGCATTGAAACGAAAAGCCCAGCCGGTCAAATGCTGGAGAGCGAGACTAGGACATTTCAAACCGCGGTTAAAGATGACTCACCCTTTGCCTTTGCGGTAATAAGCGATACTCAAGGAAACCCTGTCGTTTCCGGTACACTTGCGCAAATGGCCTGGGAACAGCGGCCTCACTTCCTGTTGCATCCGGGAGATCTCGTTTCCACCGGCTCAGACAACCAGCATTGGATCAAGCATTTCTTCTCGAGTATGGAGCCATTAATCTCACGCGTCGCAATGTTTCCGGTGCTCGGAAACCACGAGCAGGATGCTGCAAATTACTACAACTATATGTCACTTCCAAAACCGGAGTACTACTATAAGTTCACGTATGGAAACGCGGAATTCTTTATGATCGACACCAACAGAAAAGTCGGCCCAGAGAGTGAACAGTACAAATGGCTCGAGCAACAACTGAAGGCATCAACGGCAAAGTGGAAATTCGTTTGCCACCATCATCCTCCTTATTCCTCAGACGAGAATGATTACGGTGATCTCTGGAAAACCAACCGTGGTACACGTGGGGACTTACGTGCGAGGCAATTAGTACCACTCTACGAAAGCTACGGTGTGGACATCGTTTGGAATGGACATATCCACTCTTACGAACGGACCTGGAGAGTACGAAAAGGTAAAGCTGTTCAAAACAACGCACCGTTTTACATGATCACAGGGGGTGGAGGCGGTGGATTAGAAACTCCCGGGCCATTTCGTCCATTTTTTCAGAATAATGTGCGACGCGGCCACCACTATGTCATGGTCTACGTAAACGATGGCCTTTTAGAACTAAAGTCTTTCGCTTTGGATGGTAGGCTGTTTGACACGATAGCGATCGATAAGAGTACCACGGAATAGAGACGAAAATGAAAACGCCATACAGACTGCTAACGGGTCTCTTGTTTTTGAGCTTCATTTGCTTCGCGGGTTGTGGTGACTCTCAGCAATTCAGTGACGAGGACTTGGAGATCATGAAACGCGAGCAAAGCGGCCCGGCAGAAGGCATGCCTGAAGTTGGTCAGGATGGCTATGTCGTGGGAGATGAGTCGGCACCACGTCTGGAACCCACCGGCAATGGTCCGCCTAAAAGATCAGACGACTTTTAGAATTCTCCAATCAGAATTGCACTAACGTGCAAGAGCACCCATTGGGTCCCATGCAGGTAGTTCAATCGGATCCTGCGCTGCAGCCTCAAGCAAATCATCCGGCAAGTAGGATTTGTGGGCTGCAATTTCGAACATGTACTCGTTAAACCACGAGTCGTTCATAACATAGAATCCCTTCTTCCCGTTTTCGTCACCCCAACTATTCTCCACTCGCCACCGTCGCGCCGTCGGTCCGTCGTCACCGTCTACAACATCAACACCGGTAAATAGCATGGCGTGCGTCATTAGCGTATCGTGATGAATCAGACGGTCAGCTTTGCTCAATTCAAAACTGGTGTCGTATACACCTTCGTAATCAAACAGCTTTGCATCCCAGATTCCTTGTTTCCGTTCCATCATCTTGGCAACGTCGCAACCCATCCATACCGGTTGACCATCCAGTAGCGTATTCATGGTGACCGTCTTAATCACTTCGATATCGACGTTTAGATACTTGACGATATCACCACCGCATACGTTTCCGAGATATTGGACGGTAAACGTCTTGTTCACGGGACTGGTCGGTCGTGGATCGTGCACTAGGCAAACATAATCATCAAGGTTTTGCTGCAGGTACTTTTCAGCAAATGCCTGTGGAGTTAGTTCACCATCTCGGTGGAACTCACGTTCTTTATCCTGCCATTGCCAATTAAAGCTCGTGGGAGGAGTGCCCAGATGAATACAAAGAATGCGATGGACTTCAGACAGGATTTGTTGCTTGGTTTCCCGAAGCGATTGGTCGTTGCCACCGTCCCCTGCCTGTTTACGCAACAGTGATGCACCCTGCCGTAGCTTCGTCAGCAAGATGCTATTCATGCGTCGAGTATTGCTGGAACTCTCGGATTCCGGCATTGCACTTTTTGGCACGACACCATGCTTCTTGATAATGTTGACGAACATATTCCATTGCCCACCGTCTTCCAGTGGATTATCCAGCAGGAATGCCACGGTACGGTCATCCGCATCACGATCGCTCGTATCCATAATGGCTTCGAGAAAGTAATTAGCTCGTTCGAATTTATCCCAAAACAATGTGTAGTTTTGGCTGAATTCGAATTCCTTGAGATTAAGGGTATTCATCGCAGCAGGGCGAAACAGATTCAGTCCTGCAAACATCCAGCAACGACCACTTCGTTTCTGATTCGTGACCGCCCAGTCATCAATCACATGTGAAAACGAGTGGCTCGTAGTGGTCACCACTTCGCGATCCATAGCAACATCGTCAACGGTATTTTTCGTCACTGCATTTTGCATTAAGCGTGCAGTCGGGTGTTCGTTAAACGCATCATTTAATTCAGAAATGCGTTGAGCGGTCAGAGCAGCGTCTGCCGTAGATGAAGTCGGTCGTTCAATCGTTGCCATTTCATTGCTCCGTTAAGTGAATTCGGTAAGTCCGGGAATGGTGCCCCTAACGTGGCACTATAGCAATGGAAGCGGCTCACCTTCACACATGGGAATCGGGCGTCCTAGCGGATCATGGATTTCCGTATTGTGATGAATGCCCAGAGAATTAAAAATCGTAGCGTGCAAGTCAGCAGGACTACTTGGGTTATTACGTGGGTAGGCACCGTTACCGTCACTTGAGCCATAAACGTGTCCGCCCTTGATACCACCTCCGGCAAGTGCAACGCTATATACACTCGGATAATGGTCGCGACCGTTATTTCCATTAATCTTTGGGGTTCTCCCAAATTCAGTAAGGAACACGACCAACGTTTCGTCAAGCATTCCACGGTCGTCCAGATCATCCAGCAGTGCACTCGAACCCTGGTCCCAAACGGGTAGTAGATTATTCTTCAAGCGGTTGAAGTTATCAGAATGTGTATCCCACATATCTCCACTTCCACCGTTTAGATCACCTGCACTACAGATTACCTGCACAACCGGTACACCTGCCTCAATCATGCGACGAGCTAGTAACAAACTCTGGCCACCTATGTGGTTGCCGTATTTTTCTCGCAATGGAGTTGGTTCATTATCGAGGTTGTATGCGTCGCGCACCTTACTGCTAACGAGAATGTCCGTGGCTAGCTGACGGAAATGCACAAAGCTCTCAAAGTCGTCTTTGATATTTGTCACAGGGGATTCCAGCTTTGAAAGCAAGTCTGTACGACGTGTCACACGAGGCTGGTCTTTCTTTTCACCTAGATCAAGCACCTCGCTACCAAGTGTACGTGATACGCCACCCCATGCTTTTCCAGCCGGCGTCTTAATAACGATCGGATCGTACTTAATGCCAAGAAATCCGCCGTATTCCCCCGCTTGTAACGTCCCGTTATCCACCATGGGATAAGGCAATCTAACCGACTGAGGTACACCACGTGGTGAATCTCTAAACAAACTGATCATGGCAGCAAGAGATGGCCAATCTTCTGGTTTCGGTGGGATGTTGCCGACTCTCGGTGGCTTGTGTCCGGTCATATTCCAATACATACCACGTCCATGAGCTGAATCTGTGTGATTCATCGATCGAATAATGGCCAACCGATCAGTCTGCTGCGCCATTCTTGGAATATGTTCACCTACGTGGTAACCGGGAATGGTGGTGGGAATTGTCCCGAAAGGACCTCTTATTCCTAGAGGTGCAAACGGCTTCGGATCAAATGTCTCATGGTGGCTCATTCCACCCCAACAGTAGACGATGATGCAGTTTTTCGCCTTTCCACTGCCAGGACGAGGCGTTAGCGCAGCGTTGGCTTCACTCTGCATTTTCAACCATGCCGGCAGAGAAAAAGCGAGTGCACCGGCACTCGTTTTAAGCAGATCACGTCGTGGAAGCTTCATTACTCGTGGATTCCAATTAACTTCAGATACATTGGGCCTTCCTGACCTCTTATTATTCTAGTCGGTTTAAAGGGTCTCGTGCCAATAGCACTTCTGAGGGATTGCAGATCATGTGCAAAAATGCTGTACAATCAGGAGTCGAGAAGGCTATGAAACTGTATCTTCAAATTATTGCGATTCTGATCCTCGCCACATCGCACAGTGCGTTGAGTGCCCAGGATTTTGCTGCGCGTCATATTGAATTCTTCGAGTCACGTATTCGTCCTCTATTGATAAACAGTTGTATTGAGTGTCACGGACCTCAGCGTCAGGAAGGTGAGTTACGACTGGATAGTCGCGCAGCAATTCTGACAGGTGGATCGCGAGGATCTGCTGTCACTGATATGCGTGCATTGTCAGGGCCGCTGCTGGATGCTGTTGGCTATAAACATGACGATCTGCAAATGCCGCCGGATGGTAAGCTCACTGACCGGGAAATCAGCGACTTAAGACGATGGGTCAAACTGGGAATGCCTTGGCCTGAAGAATTTCACTTACCTCCCAATCTGGATCCGTCACGGCACTGGGCTTATCTACCTATACAAAGTCCGAATTTACCTGACGTCCGAGAGTGGACGTGGCCACAAACAGGCATCGATCGATTTATTCTTGCAAAGCTGGAGGAGAAGCAACTCACTCCGTCAGATCCCGCTTCAAAACAACATCTTATCCGTCGGCTTTATTTGGACGTACTTGGTATTCCACCGTCACCAGAACAAGTGACTCGCTATCTTTCAGATGAAAGTCAAAATGCTACAGAACAACTGGTCGATCGCATTTTAACTTCACCGGAACTTGGACCGAAATGGGCTCGGCATTGGCTCGATATCGCCCGGTATGCGGACAACAAGGGCTACGTCTTCTACCTGAATCGCGAATTCTCGTGGTCATATACGTACCGCGACTACGTGATCGAAGCGTTCAACAGTGACTTGAATTATGACCGGTTTCTTCTGGAACAGCTCGCTGCAGATCAGTTGGATCTTGGTGCCGACAAACGACCCTTAAGAGCTATGGGGTTATTGACCGTCGGTGCATACTTCACCAATAACACGCACGATATTATTGACGACCGTATCGACGTTGTAACGCGAGGGCTGATGGGAGTCACCGTTACGTGCGCCAGATGCCATGACCACAAGTACGATCCTTTCACACAAAACGACTATTACGCACTTTACGGAGTTATCGCTAACAGTCACGACCCGATTGTACCACCGCTCTATGAATCCCCGCCTGACACCGACGCTTACCGTGAATTCAAAAAGCAGCTGGATGTAAAACAAACGGCGCTTGAGTCTTTCATCACCAATACAGTTGCAAACCTTCGCGAAGACGGGCGTACACGAATCAATGAATACCTAATTGCTGCATACAATCAGCGCAACAATCCCGACTCCAGCAACTTCATGCTTCTCACGGACAAAGGAGCGATTAATCCGCGCATGGTACGGCGATGGATCAATTACTTAAAGCATGAAGGCGATTCAGGAAGTCCTATCTGGAATATCTGGAATGCTTACAGCGAGATCCCGGATGATGAATTCATTGAAAAATCTGGCCACGTCTTTCAGCAGCTCACTGCCGAGATGCCCGAGACGAATTCGATCATCGCCAAGGCTTGCCTTGAGGCAGCACCGGAAACTATTGACCAGCTTGCAAAGTGGTATGCTGACGCTCTGCTGCAAGTGAAGCAGTCCTGGATGGAAACAACTGCTGACCCAAACAATCAGGCTACTCGATTGGAAGATCGTGCTGCAGAACAACTGCGTCTGGCACTTTACGGAGAAGGTTCACCACCCGAGATTCCCACTATGATGACATGGGGATTTCTCGATCTGTTTCCTGATCGTACTACTCAGGGTGAATTCAAAAAACTGCTGGGAGATGTGGAAGGATTTATTAGAAGCGGTGCAGGTGCACCGCCGCGTGCACTCACTCTGAAAGAGAATGACGTGCTCGCACCCTCTCATGTTTTTATCCGTGGTAATCCCTTCAACAAGGGTGAGCATGTAATACGTAGCTTCCCCAAGGTTCTCAGCAACGACGATGGCATTCTGCACAACGGTAGTGGTCGCTTAGAATTGGCCGATCGCATCATTGCTCCGTCAAACCCATTAACAGCACGTGTCATCGTAAACCGAATCTGGGCACACTACTTCGGTCGCGGTTTGGTTCACACGACCAGTGATCTGGGCATTAGGAGCGGTACACCGAGTCATCCGCAGCTACTTGATTATCTGGCGACACGACTAATCCAAGGCGGATGGTCACTAAAGCAGCTTCACCGCGAAATCTTACTTTCGGCTGTTTATCAACAGGAGTCCTTAGATCGTACAGAGGCAACTGAAAAAGACCCGGAGAATCAGTTGCTTTGGAAATTCAATCGCAAACGTCTCAGCTGGGAAGCCACTCGTGACAGCCTATTGGCTGTAACAGATGAGATGAGTTCACAACTGGGAGGCCCGTCTTTCAATCTCTCAGCCACGTGGAACCCGCGACGTTCTGTGTATGCGTACATCAATCGACTCGATGTGCCGACGCTACTGACTACTTTTGATTTTCCGAATCCGAATGTCAGTATTGGCGATCGCTCAGAAACTACCATTGCACCTCAGGCGTTGTACTTTTTGAACAACACATTCTTCGCAGAAATAACCAAACGTGTGCTAGGTAGATCAGACGTCAGGCAAACAACTGACCTTCAGCAACGCATTGAACTGCTTTATCACATTCTTCTCGGAAGAGAGCCGACGGTAAACGACCGGGCTGATTGCAGCGATTTCCTAGGGTCCAATCCTGATGACGTTAAGTGGAGGATGCTAATCCACGTGCTCGTCATGTCAAATGAGTTTTTGTTTGTAGATTGAATAACATTTACATGAACCGACCAATGAATCAAATGCAAATCATCCCGAGACGCGAAATGCTAAAGCGTTGTGGTGTAGGGCTACCGATGCTTGCCGGTTCCGTGATGCTAGCCAAAGACTCCGTCGCATCGACCAATCCACTTGCCCCGCAGCAACCGCATCATGAAGCAAAAGCAAAACACGTTGTACACCTCTTTATGAATGGTGGACCGAGTCAGGTTGATACGTTCGATCCAAAACCAGAGCTTGATAAATGGCATGGCAAGGACATTGGCAATCTGAGTTTGCGTACAGAACGCAGAACCGGTGCACCGATGAAGAGTCCGTACAAGTTTTCACAGTATGGCAAAAGCGGCTTACCGGTAAGTGAGATCTTCCGCAAAACAGCAAGCCATATTGATGACATGGCCGTTGTGCGATCCATGTACGCTGAAGTTCCAAATCACGAACCATCGCTGATGTTAATGAACTGCGGTGACATTCAACTGCCGCGACCAAGTATGGGCTCATGGGTAACCTATGGCTTGGGAAGCGAGAACCAAAATCTCCCGGGATTTATCGCGATGTGCCCCGGTGGTTACCCGATCGTCTCAACTCGCAATTGGCGAAGCGCCTTCTTACCTGGGGCGTATCAAGGCACATATCTCGATACCAAGACTACCGAAGTTGAAAAGCTTATCGAGAACATCCGCAACAACGGTATCTCCAGCAACGATCAACTGCAACAAATGAAACTACTTCGAAAGCTAAATGCAAGGCACCTCGCGGAGCGCCGAAATGCTGATCAACTGGACTCGCGCATTCAGTCCTTTGAAATGGCATATCGGATGCAAATGGAGGCTACCGAAGCATTCGATCTTTCGCGTGAAACCCAAACGACGATCGAAGCGTATGGTGAAACCACCATTGGGCGTCAACTACTGCTAACGCGTCGACTCATCGAACGTGGCGTCAGATTTGTACAGGTGTGTAGCGGTGCCGGACAACCGTGGGATAACCACAGTGGACTCGCTGATACGCACAAGAATCTGGCCGCAGACTGGGATGGACCGATCGATGCGTTCATGACAGACCTAAAACAGCGTGGGATGTTTGATGAAACACTCATCCTTTGGGGCGGTGAATTCGGTCGCACACCTGTCGCAGAATTTCCTAATTTAAACGGCCGTGATCACAATCACTACGGATTCAGCGTGTGGATGGCCGGCGGAGGCATCAAAGGCGGTACCGTATACGGTGCTACGGATGACTTTGGATTCCGCGCGGTGGACAAACCAACTTCTGTGCATGACCTTCACGCGACCATGCTGCACTTGCTTGGGTTGGATCACGAACGCCTGACGTATCGATACGCGGGGCGTGACTTCAGGCTTACCGATGTACACGGACACGTTATCCATGACATCATTGCTTAGCGGCTCGCTCTCGTCGTACGGCAGTTAGGGTTAGAAAGCTAGAGTGTGAGCCTGCGGGTTCGGCCGCGCTGAGCCCCGCGATTGCCTCAGTATCGGGCAGCAAGTGGGGCCCAACCGCACCATATCCCAAGGAGCCGTTAGGCCGGATCATGGCAGCGTGGTCCGAAGTCGCGTTAGCAACATAGGGCCACGAAGGATATTCAATCTCTACCGCAAGTTCTACAGAGGTTTTATCTGCACATTGCGATATCGAATGATGCTTTTTGGGTCATGAGCTTGGATTGCCATCGAGCCCTGGTCAATTCGTCTGCCCGCTGTGACACCTTCCAACTCCGTGTAATGAACAACTGTCTTGCCATTCACCTTGGTAATTACATCCTTGCCTTTAACGATGATCTCCATCGTGTACCATTCGTTATCCTTGGCAATCGGATCAAAATTACGAACGACACCCCACAGGCTGCCATTTTTTACGGGATCCGAATGAGAACAATTCACTTGCACTTCATAACCGCGCGTTGGCCAGGTTTCATCATGCTTTGTATGAAAGTAAAGCCCTGAGTTCGCGCCAGGCTCTGTTTTGATTTCAGTCTTAAAATGAAAGTCTTTAAATGTCTTCTTTGTAAACAAGTGAGCCCGCTTGCCACGTACGACAATACAACCGTCCTCTACGGTAAACTGGCCGTTTTCACTGATCGTCCACCCTGAAAGATCTTTCCCATTAAACAGGCTAACCCAGCCATCATCGTCAGCAGCACTGACAAATGGCAGAGAAATTGAGACAATTGCCAATAACGTAAATGCGGCAGCAACGATTTTCTTCATGGTTAAGCCTTTAGCAACATGTAGCATTAGAGATATCAACACGGATTCGGATGATTCGTAAACAACCCAACTAACGGTTATCTACGCTTGATGATAATAGGTTTAGAATGCTGAAACCATCATACAACGCACCACTCTTCGTAGAATTTCAAACATCGATGACTCGACTTTTGCTTATTTTCATCGCCATCATTAGCTGCCACGTGCAGCCATCGGCGATCTTTGCACAATTCCACGGGCAATCAAAAAACGGACTGGTTGCTACGGTACACCCGCTCGCTACTCAGGCAGCTGTCCAAGCACTCGAGCGTGGTGGAAATGCCGTAGACGCTGCGTTATCGGCAGCGTTTATGCTCGGGGTCGTTGATAGTCATAACTCAGGTATCGGTGGCGGCTGTTTTATTCTGGTGCGCAATGCTGACGGTTCAACATTGGCCATCGATGGCCGAGAAGTTGCACCTGCCGCAGCAACTCGAGATATGTATCTCATTGATGGCAAACCGTCCGAGACTCTGAGTAAAACTGGACCGTTAGCAGCAGCGGTCCCAACCGCTGTTGCAGCGTATCATTTCGCATGGAAAAAAGCGGGGGACCGTCAATGGCTTGAAATTGTGGAACCCAGCATTACCGTCGCTCGAGAAGGTTTTTCGCTATCTGCTTCCACAGCATCTGCCCTTAAGAGCAAGCGTAATGATCTGGCCCGTTTTCCGGCGTCTGCTGAGATCTTCCTAAACGAAGACGGCACACCAAAATCAGAAGGCGATATGTTCATTCAGGCCGATCTGGCGAAAACTCTCAGTGGTATTGCGAACAATGGGCCGGAATCGTTTTATCATGGACGCGTTGCCCAGCTTGCAGATGCCGCGATGCGTGATACTGGTGGCATCATGACGGCCGCTGATTTTGCAAACTATAAGCCAGCGATCAGAGCACCTGTCGTTTCGAACTATCGTGGGTACACGATTCTAGGGTTCCCGCCGGCGAGCAGCGGTGGAATCCATGTGGCTCAGGTGCTCAACATACTCGAGAAGTTTGATCTTGCCCGACTCTATAGAGAGGATCAGGCTTCGTT
>JAKUOW010000073.1 GCA_022451045.1 Pirellulales bacterium
TTTTATCAGCAGAATAAACCATCACAGCAGTTCCGGGTTGCTTCCCAGTCGGACGCTTCAAAGTTGAACGGGAACGATCCGAAAGGCAATTCCGCTCAAAAGAACGCGACACTCAATCCAGCGACAGAAGAAGCTGCAGACACAGACAACGGGCAAGCAAAGCAATATGCGGAAGTTCCCGCACGCACCAAGTTGATCATTTTGCTCGACGTGCGTTAGGCCATACCGGAAACACGATCACGCAGACGCTTGGTCTACTTCCTTGCGTTGCAGCCAGATCCAACACGCGACTCCCAGGCCGATCATTAGAAAACTAATCCACTGTGAAATCGTATAGTCCGTACCGAACTGTCCTTTTTCATCGTTACGCACATTTTCCAACAGGAATCGGGCAATTGGATACACCGTCAACATGAGCGCCAGCAATTGACCCGGGCGTCGTCGTCGCGGCAAATAAATCAGCAATAAGATACAGATGGCCGTGGCGGAAATTGCTGAGAGTAACTGTGCCGGCTTGACGGGCAGTGATGCAGCAGGCAAGTCCGATAACTTCAGCGGAATGGTTCGAGAGCCATCGCGCATTTTAAGCTCGGCGACCACAGAATCTTCAAGCTCAAAATGGAACATCATCGGCCACTGGTCAGCTGGAATGAATCCGTTTTCTGTTCTGGTTAGCGTAAAAAGCAGCTGATCACCCTTGGCAAAATCCGAGTCACCAGCATCGGTGACTTCAAGTAGTGCTTCAGAGCCATCTGGGCCCATTGGAATGACTTTTGCCTCGGCACCGGTATGATGTCTCACGATTTCCGGAAGTAGTGGAAATTCACCGCGGAAAATCTGAGCCCGATATGGAGGTGACCCAGGTGGAAATTGTATGTGCCAATCCTCGATGCTGCAGGTACCTCCAAAGCAACATCCAAAGCAAAGGCAACCAAGTCGTCCAAAGGCAAGTCCAACCATCATGGCCGGCATCATGATGTCAAAGTAATCCAACACCGGCAGTTTATTGCGGCGCAGGAAAATCCAGCTTCCGATGCTACCGCCAATGAGAGATCCATAGACAACTAACCCACCTTGAGTGAGGTTAACGATCCTACCAAGCAGTTCACCTAGTGTTGGATCATTGGCCGTGAACCGATGCCAGTATTGAATGACGTAAACAGCCCGCGCGCCGATCATGCCGGAGATCACCAACCAAACGGCCAGCGAAAAGACGGGCTCAACCTTAAGCCCTAAGCGTTTGGCCAGGTGTGCACTCAGGGAGATTCCGCAAACCAGCCCCATCAGGACAAACAAACCGTAACCGCGGATTGCCATGCCAATTGGTTCGTTTGAAACCGGGTGCCGTGGTTCGACGAGTGGAACGACAACGCCAAAGAGCAGAGCAACGATTACGATGAACATCAGCGGGCTTTGCAGCGCCTCGTCATCATTGTTATTAGCCAGTTTTTTCTGTTTGTGATACCAGATCATCCATCCTGTGCCGACTACCAGCCAGACAATCACAATCCATCCAAGCAATCCAAACATTGGGATGCCGAGAACTTCGTGAGGTATGACAAACAGGGTTTCGCGCACTGTGGACTACTTTTGAGCTCTGGTGTTGGATCGTAGACGATCCGAATTACTTGGGTTACGACGTGAGAAACATGTTGTCAATCAGTCTTGTGGAACCAACATATGCGGCAACCACCATTACCGATTGAGGGTGCCATGTGTCTAGTGGCTCGAGCGAGTCAGGATCCACGACAGCAACATAGTCAATTTTAGAGATCCCTGCATCCTTAAGTTTGGTCTCTGCTTCCCTGGCAATAGCCTGCGGGCTCGATGATCTAACTTGCGCAGCCGCCTGAGCCTCACGTAACACTCGGTGAATACTTGTTGCTAATTCGCGATCCGGATCTGTCAGGTACTGGTTACGAGAACTCATGGCGAGCCCAGACGGCTCCCGGACAATAGGACACACCCGCAGGTCGATGTCCATTCCAAGTTGCCGAACCATGGCCATGATCACGCGCGTTTGCTGAAAGTCTTTTTGACCAAAAAAAGCGATGTCGGCGGGAATGATGCGGAATAGCTTTTCTACGATTGTGCAAACCCCGGAAAAGTGATCGGGGCGATTCGCACCCTCCCATCGGCGAGCTACGGGAGGCGGCTGGATGGTTACCTCTTCTCCGTTGGGATACATGGTATCCACCGAGGGAACAAATGCGACATCCACGCCGATCGCATCAAGTTGGTTTAGATCGGCATCAAGTGTGCGGGGATACTGGTCGAGATCTTCATCAGGTGCAAACTGAGTGGGGTTAACAAAGATTGTCGCCACGGTGTTTTCACACGCAGCAACACTTTCTTGTGCAAGACTCAGGTGCCCTTCATGCAATGCTCCCATGGTCGGCACCAGCCCGACTCGGCCAATTGCATTGGTTACCCAGCCTCGCATTTCGACCGCCGTGTCGATTACTTGTATTCGTCTGTTATTCATATCGCAATCGCGGTGGGAATTACTGGGAAGCCTGGATGGCAGCAAGAATTTCATCAACAGAGGTTGTGCTGTTTGTCACATAAATCCACGGTAAAGAACAGGGGACATTTGTAATCGGGGAGCACAGCTGGCGAACTTCTGGAGAGACGATAATCACAAGCCGTGTGCTGTCGGGTATTTCGGGAAGATCGAAACCTGCCTGAGCAACTGCAAATGTTAGCTGGCAGCTTTCGGTAGCCGGGTTCTCGGAAATAGCATTCTGTAGCTGGAACTTATCGTTTTCCGATGCCGCGATCACGACGTATTCCCTGGCTGCTTGGTTTAAGTGGATCAGATGATCTTCGAGCGTCCATCCTGTTTGCGGGTTGACCATATTTGCAGCAACCTCGACGGCCGGTTGCAGAACAAATTTTCTCGATACCATACGAGGGTGGGGAATGGTTAACAATTCAGACTCAACGATTTGGTCATCATACAACGCAATATCCAGATCCAGAGTGCGCGCAGCCCAGCGAATTTCACGTGTGCGTTTCGAGTCATTTTCTATTTGTTGCAGCGCGCCGAGCAATTCACTTGCAGGTAATGTGGTTTTGAGGAGAGCGGCAGCGTTGAGAAAAACGTCCTGGCCAGCAGGCCCACCGATCGCTTCAGACTCGTGCAGGCTGGAGAGCACAACGTTCTGGATATGCGCGTGCCCGCGCAGCTGGGCAATGGCATTATCAATGGCCGATTGCCGGTTTCCGAGATTCGAACCGATAGAAATGAGCGCTGCAGGCATAACCAAATGTTGCACCATGCGCTGGCAGATTGCCAGTGGTAGACGAATGGGAAACGCTTCAGGGGCAGAGAATAATGACGATTTGCGTGAACAAAACGATCATTCGGCGCATAAAAAATGGCGGGAGACTCAGTCCGAGTTTTTGTCTCACCGCCGGTGGCTGTTCCGCGCGATCCCTGCACGGCAATGCCAACATAAAAACGAGGGAGGGACCTCCGAGCCTCCTGTTCCCGTAACAAGTTACAGGATTGGGTCGACTGTCGATCCATTCAGTCGTCGCCCCCCAAGCGTTTATTGCTTAAGGCGTCGTCGTCACGACCAGCGACAGTGATCTCGGGCTGAGACCATCGAGCTCATTTTTTGAGACAGTCAGCGCGCACGTTTCCCGCACGCAAATAACGAGTTTTTCGATGAAAACTCGAACGACTGATCAAAGGATAAGCCAGACGTCGTTCAATCAGCTGCTGTCTGGAATCGACAGCGGCACGACCAAATAAGTCGTAACAACGCTCACATTTTCAACGGCACAGCAAAATTGTCAAGCAACCTATATCAAACTTTTTGGAAAATGTTTCTTCGACCTTTTTGGGAGTACTTTGTTGACTTCCATTTTGAAAATGATATGGGGGCGAGCATCCAAACGCCTCCGGCGGACACCAGACGAGGGTCAATATTCGACGTCTCAATGGCCGATGAACAACATGGGTGCGCACTGCTGCGCCTTAACCTGACTCGCATCAAGAAACGCACAATATGAAACGCTCCTTTGAGTCCGATTCACTTACCAGCCAAGAACAACAACAGATTGTGGAAGCTGTTGCGGCTTTGCCAGCAGCCGAACCCGGCAAGATCGATCGCGGTGACAGGCACTTTGAATCGCTGTGCGAACGACTCGGTGAAGACCTGTGCAGACGCGGTGGCATTTATGTAATCCCGGAAGGTTTTGTCCTTTCGGTCGTGATCCCGATCTACAACGAAGTAGCTACGGTCGAGTCCGTGGTGGAACGCATGCGCGAGACGGGCATGCCGTTGGAATTAATTCTTGTGGACGACGGCAGCACCGACGGCACACGAGAATTACTCGAGAAGATGGAATCCGACCCGGAGCTGACGATCATCATGCACGAGCAAAACCGCGGCAAAGGCGCCGCCTTACGCACGGGCTTTAATGCCGCGACCGGTGACGTCATTGCTATACAGGATGCAGACTTGGAATACGATCCATTCGAGCTTCGTTACCTGCTGCAGCCGATTGTGGAAGAGCGAGCAGACGTTGTGTATGGCAGCCGGTTTTCGGGCGGGGATGACAGCATTTCGCCGTTTTGGCATCAACTTGCCTGTGGCTTTCTGAGTAAGTTTTGCAACCTCATGACGGGACTGAAGTTCACAGATGTGGAGACCTGTTACAAGTTATTTCGCCGGGAGTGCATTCAGGAAATCGCGCCAACATTGAGAGAAAATCGATTTGGCATTGAAATTGAAATGACCTCCAAATTGTCTCGGCGCGCGAAAAAACGAGGAACACGCTTCTTCGAGAGACCGATCAGCTATGATCGCCGCAGTTACGAAGAAGGCAAGAAAATTGGCTGGAAAGATGGCGTAAGTGCAATTCGCTGCATAATCCGTTACGGGTTGTTTGGGTGATCTCGGTATGGCAGAACAACCGTCCGGTAATTCAGCAAAGGCGATCAGCACAAAAGTGCGCAGTGGAATGCGAGCTGTCACGGTCGCTCAGGTGTCCTCCCAAATTCTCACGATTTGCGCACTGGCAATTCTGCTGCGTTACATTTCCAAAGAGGCCTTTGGCATCTTTGGAATGGCACTGCCGCTGCTGACCCTGCCGCGCATGTTTGCGACGCTCGGTATCAGTGTCGCCACTGTTCAAAAAGATTCGTTGGATCAAAGTCAGCTGTCAGCACTATTTTGGTTGACCAATGTGCTCTCCGTCATTGCAGCGGTTGTGACGGTCTTGCTCGGTTGGGCGCTGACGGGGGTGTACGGTGCTTCCCAGTTGCTCAGCGTGTGTGGGGCGCTGGCAGGCACCACAATTCTGGCGGGGATGAGCTTCACACATCAATCAGTGCTGGAGCGCAAGTTGTTACTCGGACGACTTGCGGCAATTCGCATTGCCGGTCAGTTGATAGGACTTGTGGCTGCCATAACTACCGCAGTCATTCTGGATTGGGGAATTTGGGCTCTGGTTCTTCAGCAATACGTGGAATGGGCAATTGTCGTGCTGGGTTGTTGGTTTACCGCTGGCTGGAAGCCAAACAGACCTGAAAGGGCCAAGATCGGTTCGCTCGTTAAGTTCGGTGGCTACTACTCCACAAGCAGTATTGTGTTCTATGCAGGTCAGAATGCAGATAAGGTTGTATTGAGTGTCCTGCTTGGTGCGACCAAACAGGGTCGTGAACTCATTGGCATGTATAGCAAGTTGTATGAGGTCATGATGAAGCCGGTACAACTGGTAACGAATCCTACAACACAAGTGATGCTGCCAGGGTTGTCGAGGCTCGCGGCAACGAAGGACATCAAGACCCTTCAGGAATTGGCTCAATCCTTTTACAGGTTTGTCGGTGTACTGCTGATTCCAGCCGCTGTCGGTTTATACGCTGTGGCACCGGACTTTGTGGAAGTCCTCGGCGGAGAAGATTGGACTGAGGGAGCCTCAATTCTTTTGGCACTTGCGCCGGTCGTTGCTGTGCATGGTCTGATTAATATCAATGGTAGTTTGCTTGCTGCGATCGGTCGTGCCGACCAACTGATGAAGGCAGCAATCGTCATCGCCTTGCTCCAGGTGCAGGGTGCGGTAGCTGGCTTTTATCTGGGAAAGCAATTCCTTGACCCCACAACAGGGACGGTGGAAGGCGTGGCAGTCGGCTACTCCATGGTGTTGATCATGGTGGTGTTTGCGCCATATATGATCTTCTCATTAAGCATGTGTGGGATGAGGCTCAAGCCGCTACTTGTTGATTTGATGCATCCGTTGGCCGCCGCGATGCTGATGGGCCTCAATGTCTTATTCCTACGCGGCTTCTTGCTAGGTCGTGGCTGGTCAACGCCTGCTGTGCTTTTGCTATCGGTATTGATGGGCGTGGTTTGTTATGCTGCTCTTGCATGGCCAAAGGTCAAGCGGGATGTCATCGGGTTGCTCAAAGGCACTGTGGCGTCTTGATCCCGGTATAACGTTTGTTTCAGCCAGTTTTTGGAATTACGCCAAACGATGGAATCATTGTTGTGAAATCGGAGTGGGTTCGAATCACGATTTGTGTGCTGATAGGCCTATGCGGTCTGAGTTGCATATTCATTGCTCAGGATCGCCTTGTTCCGGATACGCTTTCTAAAACAATGATGGTGGTAGGCGGTTTCATTGTTGTACTGAGCTCACTGTTGATCCGTGGTCGTTTTTCGACGCATCCTCAAAGTCGCATCATGGCGAAGCTAGGAAAGGCAGCGGATCCACTGCTTGAATGGGAGACGCAGCTTGAAAAACAACAAGTTGCGTTTGATGAAGCTGTACGGCAGCTGGATCAGCGTGAGCAGAGGTTGACCGAGAAACTGGTGACCTATCACAGCTGGGCTGAGTTTCCCGAGCCGATTGATGTGTCTATCCAGGGGGAGCAAGTTACCGCGGGCGAGTTAGCGGAAAAAGATGCTGAGACGCTGGAGCTGCTGAACGCAGAGACTCAGCGGATATTCGATGCGATTTTGGCGAATCGTTATTCCACTGATGGGCAAGTGCAGCTCGAGCTGCTTCGCGACGAAGCCCTGGAGCTAGCGAATCGTGTTGCCAGGATCTACCAGCCCGATTCTAAATCGCCGCTGCTTGAAACCAGTTCGGAACAGATCCTGGTCGCTGCCGGGCGGATATGCATCCAGATGATGGTTGCCGTGGACGAGTTGCCACTGAATGTGAAACAGATGAACATTCAGAGCTTGTATTCTTACGTGAAGACGGCGGTGAATGCCTATGGTGTTTACAAGAAAGCTCAACCCTACATGAACTATGCCAGTGCTGCATTTTATGCGAGCCGGTTCGCCTCTGGAGTGAATCCGGTTGCTAGCGGCGCAATGTGGTTGTTGCAGTCGATTGGTAAAAAGGCGGCAAAGAGCATTACTTCCAAGTACTTCAATCGCCATGCCATGGCGCTGTTAAGTAACGTGATTCACGCAATTGGATTTGAAGCTGCGCAGATTTATGGTGGTGACTTTCGGCATCGTGACCCAAATTGGTTTTACGGAATGGAACTGGTAGAGCTTCATCATGGATACCCTCTACAGGGAGAGTCGCTCAGTGAGGCTCTGAACGTGATTGGCGCTTTGCAGTTGCGAAGCGAGTATGACCGGATCTTTTTGTTCAGGCAGCTTGCCGCCGGTGCCAGCTGCGACCCGACCAGATACAAGGCGACTGAAGTACTGTCGGATGAGCAGCGTGAGCAGATTAGATCGGATTTGACAGAGTTTGCAGAACCGCACGTGACGGCCGAAGGGTTCACGCAGTGGCAGGCGGATATTGCCGAGCGCCTGTAGCATTGGGCGGTGTGCTGCCAACAGACCCTGCGGGTTCGGCTGCGCCGAGCACCGCGGTTGCCATAGTATTATTTGCTCGGCACCTCGTCATCTGACATCGGCGACCTTTCCCGCTGCAGTGCAATGATCAATCCACATATGATCATTACTGCCGTATACCCCAGCACCGCTACAAAGTACGACGAACTCAGCAGGTCTTTGCTCTGCACTTCACCAACGAAATAAGTAATGCTGCGGTAGAGCATAAACGCCATGGCAACGAGAAAGATCCCGGGCACGATGGGATATCCGGGCGTTCGATATGGCCTAGCCGTCTCTTTGTCACGCTCTCTCAGTACAAAGAAAACCACTGCCACGCTCAGCGAGAAGGTCAAAAAGAATGGCGATGAAAACAGTGCCAGCATTGTAAATCCATCAACTGGCCCGGAACCACCGTCTGCTTTCATCATCCCAAAGCACCCGACTAGCATCAGAATAGGAAATGACTGAGCTAAAACGGCTCTCACCGGAACATTCATCTTCGTATTCCACGAATTGAGCCAATGGAATCCTTGTGTGTGCTTTCCGACTGCATACGCGACCCGTGACCCGGTGAAGATCATGCCGTGTATTGCGCCAAGCGCTGACAAACTAATCAACAAACTAACAACTTTCGCCATATTTGCGCCGGCCTGTTTCTCAACAATCATGGATGCGGGAATTGAACTGTTAGCCAGGCCTTCATGCCCAAGGACTTGCAGGAAGGCGAAGTTGATCAAAAGGTAGATCCCGATCACCGCACCAACTCCAATCATCAAGCTTCTCAGGATGTTTTGATTTGGATTCTTAATTTCGCTGGAGATGAATGACAGATCACTCCAACCACCGTAGGTGAACATGATAAGGACCAACGCGACCAAAAAAGCTCCGAACGGATCTTCCAGACGCGCGGTGGTTTCAAACGGTATGGCTTCCTGTGGGCCAAGAAATGCAATCCCAACGATTGCAAGCAGTGCGAGCACTTTGATTATCGACAAGATATTTTGTGTCCATTTGCCAGCCTGCAATCCGGCGATGTTGATTCCCGTGATCGCGACAACAGCAAGCGTTGCATAGAGTGTCGTACTGATTTGAATTTTTTCAGCCAACGGATAGACACTATGCATATAGTCACCAAACAACAGTGCCATCGGGCCAGTTGCCGCTGGTCGTATAATCCAGAACAACACCCAGGCAAACATCGTGGCAAACGGCAGCCCAAATCCTTCCTTTAGATATACATAGTCGCCACCTTGACGAGGATAAGCAGTGGCAAGTTCGGCGTAACATAGCGCGCCGCAAATGGCGATGAAACCGCCTAGGCACCATCCACCAATCAGCCACATCCAGTTGTTAGACATGCTGGCAATAAAGGGTGTTGTCTTAAAAATTCCTGCCCCGATTATGATGCCGACAATGATGCAGACAGCATCAAAAACGTTCAGTTCACGTCGCGGCTGAAGATGCTCGTTATCCAAAATACGGTTTCTACTGAGTTTTGCAGACTAAACTAAGGGCATAGACGTTTGCAGACACGGTGACCAATTGGCTCAGAATCGCAAACGAATCTATATGGTATCATCGGAGATAGACCTCCGGCAGAAGAAAAGTTAAGGTGCTATGACCAATTCCGACGGTGAATCCAACAAGAATAGTGCTAACGAAAAAAGTGTGGATGACATATGCGCCCGGTCGCTCGTTGAGGGCCTCGCGGATAATTTCAGCTCGCCAACTGATCCGCACAGTCCGCCCATTGTGCTGTCGTCAGTCTGGAGTTGTGACGATACCGGTCAGGCAGCCGCACTACTAAACGGTGGTTTGGACGGATACGTATACCAACGTGACGGACATCCAAATGCTGTGCAATTTGCCGCAGCATGCAAGGCGCTTCATGAAGCGGAGGAAGTGGCCGTAACATCGTCCGGCATGTCAGCGATGGCACTTGCGATGCTCTCCCAACTTAAGCAGGGCGACCACATGTTGGTAAGCGACCAGCTGTACGGGGGCAGCACTCGACTGTTGACCGGTGAAGCACAGCGGCTGGGCATCACTCACACACTCGTGGATATGTGCAATCTCGACGCCGTTCGCGAGGCGGTGACTGACTCAACGGGTTTGGTGGTAGTGGAAACAGTTTCAAATCCACTAGTGCGAGTTGTTGATATACCGGCGCTTGCCGACATTTCCCACGACCAAGGCGCACTGCTACTTGTAGACAATACGTTTGCGACACCCGCCTTGTGTAAACCACTGACACTTGGAGCGGATCTTGTTCTTGAAAGTGTAAGTAAGCTGATGAACGGTCACAGCGATGTGATGTTGGGCATGCTGGCAGGCCGTACCGGGCAGTGGGAACGCGTTCCGACGGCATTGTCTGTTTGGGGTCTGGCGAGCAGTCCTCTTCAGTGCTGGCTGGCAAATCGAGGGCTTTCCACGATGCACCTGCGCATTCGCCAGTGCTGTGACAATGCGATGGCTGCAGCCAAGTTCCTATGCCAACAGTCACAAGTAAAAGACGTGCAGTATCCCGGTCTTGAAGATCATCTGGATTATGAGATTTCACAGTCAGTGCTAACAAATGGTTTTGGTCATGTCGTGACATTTCAGCTTGAAGGCGGCCGCGATGCTGTAGACCAATTTATAGGCGCCGGCTCGATCCCATTCTGTCCGTCGCTTGGTGATGTGATGACAACGATGAGTCATCCGTGCTCCACGAGTCATCGATCGCTGACAGAAGAACAGCTCGATTCCCTTGGTTTGAGTCAGGGTACGATTCGGCTATCCATTGGCACTGAGTCGACCGAGTATGTAATTAATTGCATCGAGGCGGCACTAAACGCATAAAAATCCACGATGAGTGAATCCAACGACAACTTGAACGATGCGGAAGCCTCACAGCCGATCAACCAGCGAGTAGAATCGGATTTGCAATCCGATTCCAAGCCGCAGGCGGGAGCGGATGCCGCTCCGGAGTCATCAGCTCCCTGGCGCCGTCGACTTCACGAAATCATATTTGAAGCGGATACCCGAGCAGGGAAAGTGTTTGATGTCGGTTTGCTGCTCGTGATTCTCATCAGTGTAGCTGTCGTGATGTTACAAAGCGTTAACGAGTTTAACGACCAGTGGGGCGGGCAGCTGGAAGCCATCGAATGGGTGATCACAGGCTTGTTCACGCTTGAATACATCCTTCGCTTGCTTTGCGTGCGCAAGCCCAGACAGTATGCGACAAGTTTTTTTGGGGTCATTGATTTACTGGCAATTCTTCCCACGTATGTCGAGTTATTGATGCCAGGCTCCAGCGCATTTTCCGTCGTACGTGTGTTCAGGCTGATTCGCGTGTTTCGAATCTTCAAGCTCAGCCAATACGTTACGGAAGCCAACGTTTTGCTCAAAGCCCTGAAGACCGCTCAGCCGAAAATAGTTGTGTTTCTACTCGTGGTGATGACGCTGATCATGGTTCTCGGAACAACCGTCTATGTGTTGGAAAACAGAAATGAAGCGTCAACGGAGTTCACCAGCATCCCCCAGTCAATTTACTGGGCGATCGTCACGGTTACGACGGTCGGTTATGGGGACATGGCGCCGCAGACAGTGATGGGTCAGACACTGGCGGCGATTAGCATGATCCTTGGTTATGCAATTATCATTGTGCCAAGCGGCATCTTCTCCGTTGAAATTATCATGGCCGCAAAAGGTGAGAATCTAACAACGCAATCGTGTCCGGAATGTATTCGCGAAGGACACGATACTGATGCGAAGCACTGTAAATACTGTGGTGCAAAGCTGTAGAGGTGCGCAGTATCGCATCAGAAGTTTTTTGCAGTACAGAAAATAAGTCACAGCTTCAGATTAGTGGTACGTGGCTTTATTCACGTGGTCATGCGCGCGCTGGCTGAATTTGTACAGCGACTCAATTAATGACGGGGTTTGCGCTATGGTATCTCACGAGTGGATTTGTAATTCGGAGGTTTCTATCAGGATCTGTTGCGCCACGAAGACGACAAATGCTGCCTCACCCTAGACGCATATTATGATGACGTTGGAGTAGGGGATTAGGCCATGGTCCATACTCTAACTCATGACGGCAGGCTCATTTATCGTTACTATGGACTAATTGAATCCATTAGTTCATTAACCGATTAAGTCCATGAGCAAATACCCACGAGTATTCAGAGTTCGTCAGACATTTCACGCACCACGTGTCGAAGATATCGATACGGAGGTCAAAGCAGAATTAGCAAAACTCAACCTGAGTGATAAGATCCAGCCGGGTGAGTCGGTCGCGATTAGCGCCGGTAGCAGGGGTATCGCTAATATCCATTTGGTAATCCGCGGCATTGTGCAGCATCTGCAGTCCATAGGGGCGGAACCGTTTATCGTGCCGGCCATGGGTAGCCACGGCGGCGGCACAGCAGAAGGCCAGCGCGGCATCATCGAGAAGTATGGCATCACTGAGGAATTCTGCGGCTGCCCAATCAAGGCGAGCATGGAAACGGTGATCGTCTGCACCAGCGAAGAGGGTATTCCTGTTCACTTTGATAAACACGCATACGGAGCGGACCATGTCGTCGTATGTGGTCGAGTGAAGCCGCATACGAATTTCCATGGAGATATTGAAAGCGGCCTGATGAAGATGATGCTGATCGGACTGGGTAAACACGAAGGCGCGAAAATATATCATCGAGCGATTTCGGATTACAGCTTTGGGCAGATCGTGCGCAGTATCGCCAAAGAGGTGCTTTCACAGTGCGGAGTTGTGGCTGGTGTTGCCATCATCGAAAACGCTTATGACGAAACAGGCAAAATCGAAGCAGTTGCACCGGAGAACTTCGAGTCCAGAGAAAAAGAGCTGCTCGCACTGTCCAAAGAATGGATGCCTAAGCTGCCATTTGATCATGCCCAGATTCTCGCGATTGATGGCATCGGTAAAGATATCAGTGGTTCGGGAATGGATACGAATATCATCGGCAGAAAATTCAACGACCACAAAGCTGCGGAGCACGAGTTTCCAAAGATCAAGAAGATCATCGTTCGCGGCCTGACACCGGCTACCAAAGGAAATGCCACTGGGATCGGCATGTCAGAATTCTGTAAGACTTCGGTGGTAAATGAAATCGATGTAAATGCCACGCGCATTAACTGCATTACCGGAAATCACTTAACCGCAGCCATGACTCCACTGCACTATGAATCGGATGCGGAAATCCTAGACGTTTGCATGGTGAGTAGTGGATTAGCCACGCCTCCGGAAATCTCGATGATGTGGATTAATAACACGCTGGAGATTGGTGAAGTTGAAGTGTCCGAGTCTTACTGGGATGAAGCCCAGTCACGTGAAGATCTGGAAATCCTTACCGAGATTCGTGATTTGCCAATTGATGATGACGGACAAATGCTCAATATGACCGATTCAGATTGGTACTCCGGATCAGCATAGGAGATATTGATGCTTTGGTGTTATGATGCGAAGCTAAAGCACTTAAATGACCGCGAATATTGGTAACAACGAAAGGTTTTAACTCAGAATGCCAAAAGAAGAAGCTCTTGAAGTTGAAGGTACAGTAACACAAGCGCTGGCAAATACACGGTTTCGGGTGCAGCTTGATAATGGTGCTGAGGTAATGGCACACGTTGCCGGCCGAATGCGCAAACACTTCATTCGTATTGTTCCCGGTGACAAAGTACGTGTTGAATTGTCACCGTATGATCTTACAAAAGGCCGCATCACCTATCGTGAGCGGTAGATCAGCTGTTGTTTCTATGACGGCACACAAAATTCGCATTAATCGCGATATGCTAACTTTCGAGTGACGAAAATCTCTCGTAGAATGGAAGTTCTGAGACCAGAACGGTGTTTGGACTTGGAATGACGGAACGTCGTAGAATTGGAAATTCTTGCTCCAATTTTGCCTAGGATGGGCCTTGCCAACGGCGGATTAAACAGAAACCGACGCGCAGCGGCGGTGTTCTATGCGTAGAGGCAAAAAGTACCTCATCACAACAGAAACACTTTCTTTTTGAAAAAACCAGGAGATCCCGCGGTGAAACGACCACGAAGAATCCTTACGTCTGCTTTGTTAACGGGCCTGATGCTTTTTGCACCTATAGCCCAAGCTCAAAACGCTACTGTTAAACCCATTGTTACGGTCGCTATAAATCGCCTTGATGAGATCAAAAAAGACATCATTTACATTGCGAGTGTAATTTCCGGCCAACCGGAACAAACAATCGCCGCAACGGTTGAATTGCAAACCGGCTTCTTTACGCAAGGGCTGGACCAGACCAAACCGATCGGGATTATCGGAACGGCATCGGGCATTACTCCGGGTTTCTATGCATTTGTTCCGACCAAGAATATCCAGCAACTATTGGCTCCACTTGCAGGCTTCGGCTTGCAACTGCAGGATGCAGGCGACGGACTGCTGGTTCTTCAAACAGGTGGACTGGATGTTTATTTCAATCAAACAGATACGTATTGCTTTATTTCCAACGCACGTGAGTCCGTTGCAAAACCACCGGAAGACCCAGCTAAACTGCTTGATGGCCTAACGGACACCTACGACCTTGCAGCAAAGTTAAACATCCAGGCAATTCCGGTAGCACAACGTGCTTTGGCAATGAGCCAGATTCGCACTGCGATGGAATTCAGCCTCCAACGGCTACCAGATGAAACCGATGCAGCATTTGAGGCACGCCGCAAGGCAGCTCAGGACAGCTTCCAACAACTACAGGATGTTGTTGATCAACTTGATAGCCTTACATTCGGGCTTGCCGTTGACGGCGAGAAGAAAAAGGCATTTTTTGACGTCAGCATGGCGGCAGTTGATGGATCCAAGCTGGCACAACAATTCAGTGCTTATGAACTGGCATCCACAAAGCTAAGCGGTTTTCTGGCTGAAAATGCCGCCGCACAGTTGAGCTCTGCATACGTGATTTCACCGTCTGAAGTCGGTCAAATGATTTCGGCTCTGGAAAGCGCAAAATCACAGATTGATGCAGCAATTAATTCTGATCCGAACATTCCAGCAGATGCCCGCGAACTGATTAGAAGTGTTGTTGGTAATCTCATGGAAGTTGCGAATGGGACTATCGAGGATGGGGAAGTAGACATGGCTGGCTCAGTGACCACCGATGGTGGAGAAATGAAGGTCATGGCCGCTGCTAAGGTTGCGAACGCTCAGAAGCTAAATGATTCCTTCAAGGAAATCATTGCAGCGGCTCAGGAACAGGGCGAACAACTGCCGGACATCAAGATGGATGCTGCACGGCACGGCAGTGCAACGTTCCATACGATTAGCATTCCTATTCCGCCGTTTGAAGATCAAGCTCAGCGAATCTTTGGTGAGTCGGTTGACATGACGGTTGGATTTGGTGAAAGCCATATCTACTTTGGACTTGGCAATGGAAACATAGCTGCACTGAAGTCGGCTATTACAAGTTCAGACAAAGATGGCGTCGATGTCGATCCACTGTCTGGATACCTGTCCGTTGGAAGCTTTATCGGTTTCTTTGCCGACAAACTGGATAATCCTGACGTGAAGCTTCTTGCTGAAGCCATTGGTCGTGGAAACGATAAGATCCTGATGACCATGACCAGCGAAAAGAATGGTACTAAATACCATATCGAGTTGCAGGAAGGTGTGTTGCGAGCTATTGGCACCGTCATTCAACTGCAACAAGCCAATGCGGCAGTGGATGCTCCTTTCTAAGCTAATAGAAAAAATCAAAGAGTCATCACGGTGTCGCACTGAGTAAGTGCGACACCGTTTTTGTTGAAAGATAATTGAAATGCCACAAATTCAAGAATTCTCTACAACCAGAACGGACATTGCCGGGATCAGTGTTTATGAACTCGCCAGCCAGTTTGGTACACCGACTTTCGTTTACGATGCGTCAGTTATACAGCAGCGTGTTTCAGATCTCGCCCAGTTTGATGTTGTGCGCTATGCACAAAAAGCATGTTCAAATATCGCAATTGTCGATTTAGTTCGTCAGTCTGGCGTCGTCGTTGATGCAGTGAGTGCAGGTGAAATTCATCGGGCGTTGCTTGCCGGTTATAAAGGTGGTCCCGGGGAAGATGGGACACCCCAAATCGTTTACACCGCAGATATCTTCGATCAAATGGCGTTGGATCTTATTGCGGAGCACGACATCCATGTAAACTGCGGCTCACCAGATATGATCGCGCAGCTGGCTGAGCGAGTTAGCGGCGCACATATCACCTTACGACTGAATCCCGGATTCGGTCATGGGCACAGCCAAAAGACTAATACTGGTGGCGAACAGTCCAAGCACGGGATTTGGTTTGAACAGCTAGCTGAATGCAAGGCATTGGCTGACAACGCCGGCCTTACCATTTCAGGTTTGCATATGCATATTGGGTCAGGTACTGACCTTGAACATCTGGCTCAAGTCTGTGGCTCCATGAAGCAAGCAGCATTGGAAGTTGGTCCAAGTATTAGCGTTGTGAGTGCCGGCGGTGGATTACCCGTGCCGTATAACAGCTCGCAGTCTTACATGGATCTGGATCGGTATTACGAGCTATGGGATGAAGTTCGCAAGTCGCTGGAATCCGAGTTTGAACATAGCATAAGTCTGGAAATCGAACCTGGTCGATATCTGTCAGCCGAAAGCGGCTTCTTGTTGACGGAAATTCGAGCGGTAAAAGAAATGGGAAGCAACCGTTTCTACCTTGTCGATGCCGGATTCAACAATTTGGCTCGACCGATCATGTACGGTTCTTACCATCCGATCTCAATTTCACCGCGCAATGGGGATAGTCGAGAAGACCAGGCAGTGATTGTTGGCGGCCCGTTGTGTGAATCCGGTGATATATTCACACAGGAGGAAGGTGGGTTCGTAGCCAGTCGCCAACTACCAAAAGCGGAAGTAGGTGAATTGCTGGTTATTGAATGTGCCGGCGCATATGGTAGCGTGATGGGGTCGAATTACAATTCGAAACCGCTTGCCAGTGAAGTCCTGATTAAACAGGGCGAGGCTCACTTGATACGAGCTCGACAATCGCTGGACGACATCACACGTGGTGAAATCATTCCTTCATAGCCACGTCAGATACAGGATGACAGAATAGAGTCATCCTGACGGGGACATCCATGACGATGGCAGTAAATCAGATTCACAATCAGGATTGCGTAGAAGGAATGGCTGCGCTGGATGATGGATCCATTGATCTGATTTTCGCGGATCCGCCATTTAATATCGGATACGACTATGATGTGTATGACGACTCTCGTGAGTCTGATGATTTCCTTAGTTGGTGTGATCAATGGCTCTCACAGGTATCCCGGCTCTTAAAAGCTGATGGGACCTTCTGGCTTGCAATTGGTGATGAATATGCAGCAGAACTGAAAGTTGCAATGCAGCAACATCACGGACTCCATTGCCGCAGTTGGGTGATCTGGTACTACACCTTTGGGGTGAACTGCACGAACAAGTTCAGCCGATCGCATGCCCACCTGTTCCAGATGGTGAAAGACCCTAAACAATTCACGTTTAATGCTGATGCCATTCGCGTGCCCTCTGCTCGTCAATTAGTTTACGGCGACAAGCGAGCGAATCCCAAAGGCCGTTTGCCGGACGATACGTGGATTCTAAGACCGCAAGATCTGCCGGAAGGATTCCAGCCGGATGATGATACCTGGTATTTTCCGCGCGTTGCCGGCACCTTTAAGGAACGTCAGGGATTTCACGGCTGCCAAATGCCCGAACAGTTGCTCGGACGGATTATCAGATCATCGAGTAACGAGGGAGAGACGGTATTAGACCCGTTCGGTGGTAGCGGGACGACGTTGGCTGTCGCGAAAAAGCTCCATCGAAATTACATTGGTTTTGAATTATCCACCGAATACGTTGAGGCCATCACGGAGCGACTGGAGTCAATTACTGCCGGCGATCCCCTGGATGGTTCGCCCGAGCCTCTGATCAGCAGCCCGGACACCGCACAGGGGCGGCGTGTAAAACAAAAGCAACTATCGAATCAACCAACCTTACCTGGAATGAGTGAATGAAATACGCAATTTGTAATGAGACTTTTCAGGACTGGCCATTTGAAAAAGCGTTTGCCTATGCAAAATCGCTAGGCTACGACGCGCTGGAATTCGCACCATTTACGATTAACGACAATGCGTACGAAATCTCCGCCGAAGAACGATCGGAGATACGGGCACTTGCAGATCAACACGAACTGGAAATTATTGGACTGCACTGGCTACTGGCAAAAACAGAAGGCTATTACCTGACATCCCCGGACGAAAATGTACGCCAGCGCACCGCAGATTATTTTTGTGAATTGGCCCGACTGTGTCGTGATCTGGGTGGATACGTGATGGTGCTTGGGTCGCCACAGCAGCGAAATCTATTGCCGGGCATCAGTCATGATCAGGGGCTCGATTATGCTGCTGACGTAATTAAGCGGGCCGATGATGTCCTCAAGGAATGTAACGTTACTATTGCTGTGGAACCACTATCGCCGGCCGAGGGTGACTTTCTTAACACTGCAGATCAAGGTGCGGATCTTGTCTCACGGGTCGATAGCGAGAATTGCCTGCTGCACCTAGATGTGAAAGCAATGAGCTCGATGGGTGAGCCAATTGATGGCATTATTCGTAAACATGCTGACATAACAGCTCATTTTCATGCGAATGATGCAAACCTTAGAGGCCCGG
>JAKUOW010000074.1 GCA_022451045.1 Pirellulales bacterium
AACGTACTGTATGAGCTAATAGCCGGAAGACGTAGTGAGGGGGCGCGGACACAACTCCTGCGATTGCAGGTCTACCAGTTAAAATGCCCGCTATGGGATCGTCACGCGACCGCCCGAGGCAACGATAGTTTGCCCTGTCATAAAGTCGCTGTGATCTGACAACATAAACATGGCGATGGGCGTTATGTCATCAACAGATCCGATTCGCTTTACCGGTGTTAGTTCAATCAGCTGCTCAAGAAGCTCAGGATCCGCCGTGTCCAGAATGTCTGTCTTGATCAATCCTGGTGCAATTGCGTTGACGCGAACACCATCTTCAGCAAGGGCGACGCCAAGCGAACGGGTAAAGCCGATAATCGCGGACTTACTTGTCGCATATGCAATTGCATACGGCTTGGGCTCAAGGCCTGCAATGGATGCTAGATTAACAATGCGTCCAAACCCCCGTTCTACCATTGAGTCTTTCACGGCCCAACTGCATAAATATGTGCCCGTAACATTGATGGACATGGTTCGGTTCCATAATTCGAGAGATGTTTCGGTGTGTGGAACCACATCAAAGACTCCGGCGTTGTTAACCAGAAAGTCAATCGGCCCGATTCGCTCGACGACTTGGTTGACCATCGTGGCCACTTCATCGGGATCGGCTACGTTGGCTTTTATAGCGATGGCGTTTCGGCCAAGTTGTTCAATGGCATTTACAACTTCACTGGCCGCATCTGCGTTGTTGCGAAAATTAATCGCTACATCGGCTCCGAATTCTGCAAGCTGTAATGCAATTGCTTTGCCAATACCCCGTGAACCTCCCGTCACAAGTGCTACGCGATTGCTGAAGTCGTATGTTGCTTTACTCATTAGTGATTTCTCTTGCGGAATTTGGGATGAATAGCTGTGTGCGGTTCTACATCATAACACTTCATTGGGGAGGCCTGTTAAAATGGCTTGTGGTGATGAATTGTCACAGAATATGCAACTTGACATCCGAGAAATGAAATGAAAATAGTTATAGATTTGTTATTGGTTTGCATTACATGCATATTAGTGTCGCTTTCTTCTGAAGCAGCAGAGTGGGCGCAGTTCCGTGGAGCAGATGGCAGCGGAGTTTCGACGGAGAAGAACTTACCCGTTTCATGGTCTTCTGAAAATGGAGTTCTTTGGGCAGTAGATTTGCCGGGTCAGGCAAATTCCTCACCGGTGATCACGAAAAAGCGTGTTGATCTGACGACTCAACTACAGAATGGTTCACTGGTGGTTATCTCGTTGGACCGTGAGACTGGCAAGGTGATACGGCAAGTAAAGCTCGGTGCAGGCAAGTTGGATGCAAAAGGTCCGGCAAATCTGTATTCGCACCGTCATAATGCAGCAACTCCCACTGCCGTCGCCGATGAGGGTCATACCTGGGCGTTTTTTGGTAGTGGACATCTTGCTTGTATTTCTGCCAAGACTGGCGATGTCGTTTGGCAGCGTGATCTCGTTAAGGATTACGGTGCTTATAACATCACTTTCGGAATGGGGTCATCGCCAAGACTATGGAATGATCTGCTGATCGTAAGCTGCATGACCAAAGGAGCAAGTTACGTGGTGGCTCTGGATAAATCTAGTGGTAAACAAGTATGGAAGCATGATCGCCGCTACCCGGCTAAGGATGATGGGCCTGATGCGTATAGTACCCCTGCCCTAATCAAGACTGGTGGCAAAGAACAACTTGTTGTTGTCGGGTCCGATCATGTAAATGGCTACGATCCGGCTAGTGGAAAGGTGTTGTGGTATAGCGACGGACTGGCAATCGATAGTCCTTATGGCCGAGTCATTGCGTCGGCCATCGGCAGTAGTGGAACCATTGTCGCAACTTCGGCTAACCCAGGTGGTGGTGGACTTGGTCATGTCCTTGCGGTGAAAGCTGGTAAAGGAAACGTCAGTGAGTCGGGTTTCGTCTGGAAACATGCCAAAACCACGCCAGACTGTTCGACGCCGGTCGTACTTGGTGACAGAGTGTTCATGGTGACCGACAACGGAATCGCATCTTGCTTGAAACTTAGCGATGGTTCAGTTGTTTGGACGAAACGGCTTAACATCGGTACCATTAATGCCTCACTCGTTGCAGGTGACGGCAAGATTTACGTGCAGGGAATCGATGGGAAGTGTGCAGTCGTCGCAGCCGATGATAAAGGGGAAATCATATCTGTAAATGAGGTGGAGGGTACGTTTTATGCGACACCTGCCATCAGCGACGGTGTCATATATTTACGAGCATACGAACGGATTTATGCAATAAAGCGATAATGCTGATAGCTTTCGCGTGAGCCTTAAAGGATGAATTAAATGAGCATCGGAAACAGATACGAAGACCTGGGAATCGACGTTAAGCTGGATGAATTTAGCAGTTTTGATCCTGGGTATCGAGACATGGTGGACTTTCTCGTGGATCTGGGAACCACGGGCATCACACATTCAGGAACCAAAGGATATCTAGCACATCTGGTATCGGTATATCATGACTTACGTCGTTGGCAGCAGCCGGTATATTTATGCCGCGCAGGTATGTACCATTCGATCTACGGCACGCAGGTCTTTCAAGGTTTCAAGCTGGGGCTGGATCAGCGTGACGAGTTGAAGGAACTAATCGGTGAAGAGGCCGAGTGGATAGCTTTTCTGAATTGTTTCGTTCAGCGTCAACGATTCGACGAGATTATTGTCAGCGGCAGTGATGAACGCGTAATTGAGAATCGCGAAACGGGTGATGTGTACGAAGTTACGGATAGAGCATTTCGTGATCTGGCAACATTGCATATCTGTGATTGGCTTGAACAAGTCGAACGATCCACTTATTGGAACTACCGAAAAGACGCGTTAAGAGCGATGGCGGAGTTTTCCGGGGATATCGCCGTCGAAAACTATGACAGGGTGTTCGCTCGTAAGCCAGATGTTGTGCCAGAGACTCCTCCTGAGTGGGGCGGATAACATTTCGCGTTAACAACTGCAATTAACAAAGAGTGCTAAAACCCAATGGGGCAAGATGTGAATATCATCCAATTCGTAAACAGCCACGGTCAGCAGCGTGTCGGTGTCGTCAATGGCAATGAAGCGGCGGATATAACTGCTGTTGTGCCGGAAATCTCTGGCACAGCGCAGCTTGCATTGTCAGCGATTCGTGAAGGGTGCACGCTAGCGGATAAGGCAGCACAATTGGCTCAAGGGGCTCCCTGTGTCGATTATGCAGCTCTTTGGAATGCAAACTTTGGTGCGGAATCGGGCTATCTCTTGCCGCCGTTGACTGGGCCATCCAACCATCAGACTTTTATAACCGGTACGGGTCTTACTCATACCGGAAGTATGGAATCACGCGACAAAATGCACTCCGACGAAGCAGAGACTGTCGATGAGATGCCAAAAACAGATTCAGCCAGGATGTTTGACATGGGGCTGCAGGGTGGGAAGCCCGACGGTGAGAGTCGAGGGGTTGCGCCCGAATGGTTTTATAAGGGCAATGGCTTAAACCTAAGGTCACATCGTCAAGGTCTGGAAATACCCGCATTTGCGCTTGATGGTGGCGAGGAACCCGAGTTAGTCGGTTGTTACCTTATTGACGACAACGGTGTACCACGGCGACTTGGGTTTGCAATTGGCAATGAGTGGTCGGATCATGCAACCGAGACCATTAACTATCTGTACCTAGCGCCGTCCAAACTGCGTGCCTGTGCTGTTGGTCCTGAGTTAGTCATAGGACACGGTTTTGAAAATCTGGATGTTCGATGTAGTGTTACACGTGATGACGATCTGATTTATGACAGCGGCGACTTGAAAAGTGGTGAGCAGTATATGTGTCATTCGCTCCGCAATTGCGAAGATCATCACTTTAAGTACCCCTTGCATCGAGAACCGGGCGATGTGCACCTGCACTTTTTTGGTACAAGTAAGTTGAGCCACAGTGAACGCGATTGGAAGTATCAGGCGGGTGATGAAATACGCGTGACGGTTGCTGACTTTAGCCGACCACTGATAAATGTTGTTTGCGATGGAGACCCGACGCTCAAAAGTCCAGTGCGTGTCGAGACTTGCTAGCCTCAATCGGAGTCATTGAATGAATCTGAATCACATACATCGACATGCAGCAGCTTTTGTTTGCATGTTGACACTTACGGCGGGTTTTGTTGATCAGACATTCGCTAAAAAGCCGACGAATGTAATTTTAATTCTTGCTGATGATGTCGGCTTTGAAGGGCTTGGTTGTTTTGGTGGACGCTCTTATCAAACGCCTCGTCTGGACGACTTGGCTAGTCAGGGCATGAAAGCGATGCATTGTTACAGCATGGCTGTTTGTCATCCGACGCGAGTCTGTCTTCTGACGGGCAAGTATCCATTTAGAACCAAAAACCCTAAGTGGGGCAGCTTTCCCAAAGATCACGAGTCAACAACGATTGCGAGTGTATTGAAAGACGCCGGTTATCGTACCGCAGTTTCCGGTAAATGGCAGTTGTCATTGCTCAGCAAAGATCTGGACCAACCACAGCGCATGGGATTTGAGCAATACTGTTTATTTGGTTGGCACGAAGGTCCCCGTTATCACAGCCCAATGATCTTTGAAAATGGGAAGAAGCGAGATGGGCTGCAGAAAGGATACGGTCCGGATGAATACCGCAAATTCATCGAAGGGTTTATTTCTCAAGATGATGATCGTCCTTTCTTTGTTTTCTATTCGATGGCATTGTGCCACGACGTGACCGATGATTTGGATGCTCCGGTTCCGCATGGCCCGGATGGGCGCTACCTAAACTACTCTGAAATGATTGCGGATATGGATAAGCAAGTTGGACAATTGATGCAGTTTATTCAATCTTCAGAACACGCAGATAACACGCTGGTGATCTTTACAACGGATAACGGGACTCCAAGTCGATACATCGCAAGGGCCGAAGGTGAAAAGTTGGTTCGATTGCCCATCGAGTCGAATCTTAATGGTGAGATGCGACTTGGCGGAAAAGGCAAGCTAACAGACGCTGGAACAAGGGCACCGACTATTTTTTGGATGCCAGAGGTCGTTGAGGCCGGTAGAGAAACAGATCAGTTGATCGATTTTACAGACTGGTATGCAACGTTGCTTGATGTTGGAAATGCGCGGCTTCCTCGGGGGTATCAAATTGACGGGATTAGTTGTGTAGACACGATTCTAGGTGATTCGTCCGAAAGAACCGTTGCTTTCGCAGAACACGGAAAACGCTACTTTCTGCGAGACCAACGGTGGAAGCTATATAACAACGGTGACTTATACGACGTGCAGGCGAACCCCAACGAGTCCATGCCATTTGTCCTCAAAACTGACTCTCGGGATTCAGCATTGGCAAGGCAAAGGCTTTCGGATCGAATGCGTAAAATGGGTTTACCGCAGACTATTAGATGAGTAGCAATTTCACCTGAATGTCCCCATATACTGACCATTATTCTGCATAACCAGTACGACTAGCGCAAATTCAGATTAAATGCGCCTGATTTTATATTCAGCTAGTTCTTAACTAATATTCAGATGCAATTATTAGATATGAGTCGCAGTGCATGTGTACTGTGCAGAGCATCTCAGAAGGTTCTTTAATGTCACTTGCGGGTATTTAAAAAATCCCTCTTCTGAGATAGATTGAACATATGCCGTAAATTTTATATATTATCTATACGGTATATGTTCTTATCTTATTAACTATTCGTAGGAGTGTGACGTCATGACCACACGATCAAATTCCAAGCGCAAAGGCTTTACGCTTGTGGAACTTCTGGTGGTAATTGCCATCATTGGTATCCTAGTAGCTTTGCTTTTGCCTGCTGTGTCAGCTGCTCGCGAAGCTGCACGAAAGATGTCATGCCAGAACAATTTGAAACAGATTGGTCTAGCATTGCGCACGTATGAAAGTACGCATAAGAGTCTGCCTCCAAACGGTTTATACCACTGGCAACGGCAGAGTCGTAACCCATTTACCTGGTGGGCAACGTCCAAAGGAAGCCAGTTTACAAAGCTACTTCCATTTCTGGAGCAAGATCCGCTATACAAGCAGTTCAAGCAGAGTATTACAGGGCGGCGACCGGCCGGCCCTTATAATAACCATCCGCTTTTCGAAACGACTATAGATGTCCAATCTAATTTTCAACCGAAATTTGTTCGTTCACAGGTTATCGATGTGCTGCTGTGCCCGTCGGCTGACGTATCACCGTACCTTCACCGAGCGAATCGTGACATCGATTTTGCAATGACGACCTATGCATTTAGCTTGGGTAACCAAAGATGTACTTCGTGGCGCAACATGTGCCCGCAGTTTAACGGTAACGTCTTTGGCACAGGTCCAGCCAACCACGGTAATGACGGTCGCGGTTATCGCGCATCCGGCGTTTTCCTTCGTGGCCACTGGGCAGCACGCCTGCAAGACGTAACCGATGGTGAAAGCCAGGTAATTGCACTTGGTGAAATGCTTCCACAAAAGAGTGATCACTCTCACCGTGGATGGAATAACTTCAATTCACTTTGGTATGTTACAAATGGTCCTATCAACTCTCACGTAGTAGGCGTTGGTGAAAAAGGATTCGCATGGGGTGGTCAACGTCCCGCACAAGGCAATCCTTTTGGTTGTACTCACTTCAAGACTTGGAATACCTCCCAGGCATTCAAGTCTCGCCATAAGGGTGGTGCACAATTCGTCTTTGTTGACGGTAGCGTGCAATTCCTTGCCGAATCGATTGATTACATGACGTACCAGCGTCTTGGTGATCGCCGTGACGGTGAGCCACTTGGTGAAGAGTGGAAGAACTAAATAAGTTCTTTCCAACCAAGAACAAGAAAACCTCCCCTTGCCTCATGGCTTGGGGAGGTTTTTTTATGCGCGAAATCTAATTAGTTTTCGTATGCCATTGGATACGAGTCTACGCTTCTACCGTGCTTCGCATCTTCTCCATCCCGACCTTGGCAACTTCCAGCGGATCTTCCTGCCACAAATCTTCGCGAAACAGTTCGAGGCTCAAATATCGATCGTAGCCAACTTGATCTAGCAGTTCGAGATAACGCTTTAAGTCAAATACACCGTCACCAGGCATCACTCGATCCTTATCGTGTTGCTCGATGCGAGTTGGCTCCGCCGGAATATCGTTGTAGTGACTGATGCCGATCTGACCGGCGGAAAGTTTGGCGATGGATTCAACACTGCCGCCACCACGGAAAATGTGAAAGGGATCCAGGATGGTTGTCGCATCATCTCGACCACTCTTATTCATGACTTCCAAGGCATCTTCGATGGTGTTCAGCTGATCGACGAACCCAAGGAATTCCATGCTTGGCTTTACGCCAATTTGGTCCCCTAATTCCAAGAGTTCTCGATAGTGTTTGGCACCCTGGTAATAATCTGCTGAGCCCATGGGTGGACCGGCAATGATATGCGGCGCTCCTAAAATAGCTGAGTGTTCCATTCGGCGTTTACATTCATCAACGGCAGCGATGTGTTCTTCCCCGTCTGTCTCAAACCAACCGGCTAAATAGATGGTTGTTGGGACTGCAAGGCCAGCATCATCAACCGCCTTACGGATGTCCTGGATTTCTCCGCCGGCATCCAAATAAGCATCGATATGGTCATGCCAAAGCTCGATGGCGACATAGCCGACTTCAGCGGCAACTTGGATCTGTCGCATGATAGGGGTGGTCATGATTGTGCTGGCATTGAGACAGTACTTTAAATTACTCATGGTGTTTCCGTTTAAATTGTCCTGAGAGTGTCCGGTTATAGTACCCGCGTGGCGTTTTCTTTAAAACCGAATGTAAATTGAAATAGTGATGATGTGAATGAATCTGGTAAGATAAATATTATAGCCTTGTCATTTAACCGTTTTCCCTTAGATGGATTGCAATGAACCGTAAACAAGCGACATTTTGTGATGGAATCGATCGCCGCAACTTCATGCGTATCGGCGGATTAGCCATGGGCGGGCTCACCTTACCGCAGTTACTCGAGGCGCAAGGTGGGAAGTCCGGCCGATTAGGGCACAAGGCAACGATTATGGTTTTTCTTTCCGGTGGCCCTCCTCATCAGGATATGGTGGACCTAAAACCGGAAGCGCCCCCAGAAATTCGTGGAGAGTTTTCACCAATCTCTACAAGTGTGCCGGGTATTCAAATCTGTGAGCACATGCCGATGTTGGCTCAACGGATGGATAAGTTAGCAATCATTCGCTCATTGTACGGTGCGAAAGACCGCCATGATGCATTTCAATGTATGACGGGCGGGCTGAAAGAGAATCAACCCGTAGGTGGTTGGCCTTCCTATGGCTCTGTTGTCTCCAAATTACAGGGGCAGGTGAAGCTCGGCATCCCCTCGTTTGTTGGCCTAAGCCCGCGTATGCGGACTGGCACTTGGTCCGATCCGGGACAACCGGGGTTTCTTGGCAAAGCCCATGCCCCATTCCTGCCAAATGCCGATGGTGCCGCCAATCTGGACTTGCAGGGAATCGACGTTACACAACTGAACAATCGCGAAGCGCTGCTTAATGGCCTCGACCGATTCAAACGACAAGTCGATGACGTCGCGGAATACCAGGGAGTGGACGCATTTACGGAGCAAGCTCTTGGGATTTTGACGTCAAGCAAATTGGCTGACGCGTTGGATATCACTAAGGAACCGCAGTACATTCAGGATCGATACGCGGGCGGAAATTACGAGCCTGCCGGGTACGGCGATGCGGGTCCACTGCATAATCACTATCTCCTCTCCGCTCGACGATTGGTCGAGGCCGGCGTGCGAACCGTGACACTCGCTTATGGGCGCTGGGATTGGCACGGTCAGCCGCACGGTTCAAATTTTGAAAATGCGAGAGACCACCTGCCTTTACTCGACTCAGGTGTATCAGCGCTTGTGGACGACATATATGAACGCGGTCTGGATCGAGATGTGACGGTTATCGTGTGGGGTGAATTTGGTCGAACACCGCGTGTTAATCCAAAGGGTGGACGTGATCACTGGCCTCGGGCAAGCTTTGCCTTGATGTTTGGTGGTGGTATGCGGACCGGTCAGGTTATTGGCTCAACAAATCGATATGCGGAAGAGCCTGAAGATCGTCCTGTTCACATGCAGGAAGTATTTTCCACGTTATATCGCAACATGGGCATAAATACAGACATGGCAACGGTAAACGATTTCCACGGTCGCCCACGTTATGTCATCGACCACACGCAGTACAAGTATCTGCCTGAACCGGTTTAGTTTCGATTTACCATCAACGGTAAACGGCACATCCAGATTGTATCGCTGGCTGCCCCCGTTAATTTGCAGCATGGTGGTCTCTGCCAGTTCGATCCCGTTAGCATTACGCTCATCACGTGTGCGTGCTTCGAATTCTCCCGGAACGATGATCTCAGCACCTTCACGAATTGGTGCGCTGCTCTTTACATAATCAACGTATCGGGAGACTTCATCGTAGAACTCGTCTTCGCTCATAAATGCTGAGCGGTCCATTACAATCGTCAGCATTCCATTGGCAAGACGGTCCGCTTTGTCAGGGTTGGTGCAGGAACCACCTGTTAGTGCACCTGCCATCATTTCGATGATAATGCTTAACGCATATCCTTTGTGCCCTGCGATTGGTAGGATGCTGCCAGGCTTTACACCGTTTTCAGGGTCTCCGTAAAAAGTCACCGGATCTGTAGTGGGATTGCCGTCTGAATCGATCAGGCAGTTCTCCGGCACCTGTTTTCCAGCGTGCATGGCGACTCGGATCTTACCTTCAGCAACGGTACACGCCGACATATCTAAGATAAGAGGCGGGCCGTCTTTTACTGGAACACCGGCAGCAAATGGATTAGCCGATAACCGACGTTCTTTGCCACCCCAGGGTGCTACGAGATTTCCCATTCCGCTCGTGTTTACAAAGTGAACGGACAACATACCGGCTCGTACAGCCATCTCTGGCCAGTCACCGATCCGGCCGAGATGACCGCTGTTTCGAAGTGCAACGACGGCGACGCCGTGCTCACGTGCACGCTCGATGGCCAGGTTCATCGTCTGTTCACCAATGGACTGTCCCATGCCCCATTTTCCATCGACAACCACCACGCTGCCGTTATCGGTAAGGATATCGATTTCCTGATTGATGACCGCACCGCCCTGTTCGATCCAATCTACGTACTTGGCGATGCGAATGATCCCGTGAGAGTCGTGGCCTGAGAGGTTTGCGTTTACTAATCGCTTTGCAATTACGTCGGCTTCGTTGTCATTGCAACCAACGGCTTTGAAAATGGTGGCGGTGAGATCGGTTAGCTGGTTGGCTGGAAAAACTTGGCTTGTCATTGAGGCATTCTCTTAAAAGGTGAGTGTCGAAGTAAGCTATTTAGAGTGGATTGTCGTTATTTAGATGCGAGTGAATTTTTGTAAAGTGTGGTACGGCTTCATCACTTCTTCGTGTCGTCCACCAGCTGACCAAACAACTTCGGCATAGTAGATGTTTCCATCGCGGTCGACGGTAATATCATGTGGTGCATAGAAGTCGCCCGGAGCACATGGATCTTCACCTCCGCCCCAACGGCAAACCACGTTGCCGTCGAGATCATAAATGCTACACCGGCCACCTGTAGTTACACCTGCTGGCGGTGTGTCACCGGCGAACATGCCTGTTTTGTAACCTAGCTCAGAAACGTAAGCGTGGTTGTCGTGAATGAAGATCTGTGCAGGTCGAATCGTGTCAGTCCAGATATCAATTAGTTCGCCTGTTTGTGAATATCTTTGGATGCGAGTGTTCTCACGGTCGCAGATGTAGAGGACGCCGTTTTCATCGATATCAATTCCATGGGGTACATTGAATTCACCTGCCGCTGCCCCGGGTTCGCCCCGGCTGTTGACATGCTGATAGTCCGCATCAAAGTGATGTACACGCGCGTTTCCATATCCGTCGACAATAAATAGATCGCCGGACTCGGTTTCAACCACGTTTGTTGGGTAATTAAAGGGCGGGCCACCGTGTTTAATCGTCCGGTAGTCCATGTTTTCAACACCGGTGTCGCTTGCCGCACCGTCGCTAAGATGACGGATTAATTCTCCGTTTGGAGTATAAAGACTAACTTGATGACCAACGTCGTCTGTCAGCACGACTGTATCATCGCGAAGTATGGAAATACCGTGCGCTCGCTGTATGCTCAAATCGGTCCATTGGTCGATCAGTGTTCCGTCTGAGGCGAATGTCATCACTGGGATTTCGCCCCGATTGAATACGTAAACTACGTTTTGGCTATTTATGGCCGTGCCGACAACTTCCTGACAGTGATACCCTTCAGGGAACTGTGCCCAATTCGCGTCCGCCTGATAGCTGAATTGTTCGTTTCCGACGATGTTAGTCATGATGCTTATTCCTCAGATGAGCCTTGTTGCGTTGATGGATGGATTGGCATATTTGCACCCGTCGCGTTTAGCCATCGATCCAGTTTTTTAGATAAGTTCGCAGTAAGTACCGGATTCTCACTTGCCAGATTTGTTGATTCACTTAAGTCGTCTTCCAGATTATATAGCTCCAGTGAATCATCAGCATACCGCTTGATTAACTTGTAGTTTCCGCTGCGCACCGCACCGCCGAGACGATTACCGCTATGCCATGCGTAATTTGGATAGTGAAAGTAGATTGCGTCGCGTCGTAACGGTTGACCGCTCGAAATATGTCGAAACAAACTTACCCCGTCGAGCCCTGATCTTCGATAGCGGATGCCTGCAGCATCAAGCAGGGTGGGAAAGAAATCCATGCTGATGACATTTTCATCGCTCACAGAACCAGCTGCGATACGGCCCGGCCACTTGATAAATAACGGTACTCGGATCCCACCTTCGTAAAGATGGCCCTTTGCTGCTCGCAAAGGACGATTGTCCGCAACTCCGGCGAAACCACCGTTGTCAGACGTGAATACGATCAGTGTGTCATCACTCAGGTCAAGCGAATCCAAGTGATCCAGCAATCGTCCTATAGCATCGTCCATGGCTTCGATCATGGCGCCATAACGTGTGTCATTAAGTCCCGGGCCGGTGCGGTCTTTATATTTTTCAACAAGTGGGGCTGGTGCTTCCATCGGCCAATGGACCGTGTATGGCCAAAGCATCACAAAAAATGGGTTGTCTTTATTTGTTGTTATGAAATTGTTAACTTCGTCTACCAAGCGAAAAGGTAGGTACTCCCCTTCTTTCCGTGACGGGAGGCTGTGAATACGATAGGGATCAAAAAATGTGGGCGGACCTCCGTAACAGCATCCACCAATGTTGATGTCGAACCCGTGGTTTTCAGGATAATACTGCGCTTCGCCCAATCCCTCACGTCCGATGGTCTTCCCGGAAACATGCCATTTTCCAAAGAAGCCGGTTGCGTAGCCGTTATCAGCGAGCATTTCAGCGACGGTGGTATAACTGGGATCAAGAGCCTCGACCATCGGTGCAGGTAGTAATTCGGCATCTTTGGGAGTGAATCGTGGTTGGTCAGGGATATGGTTGGTGATGTGAAGGCGTGCGGGTGCCAGACCTGTTAACACGGCCGCACGTGTCGGTGAACATACCGGCGCTGCCGCATATGCATTCGTAAATCTCATCCCTTGCCGTGCAAATTGGTCGATACGTGGAGTATCAACCAGCGGATTTCCTTGCACGGCTAAGTCGCTCCAACCAAGATCATCGATCATAATGAATACGATATTTGGTTTGGTTGCATTGGCGGCATGCAAGTTGGTAGCGCAGCACCCAGTAAGAAGGGTAATAATAAGGAGCCAAATTATCGCTTTTGTCTGATACATTAAATTCGAGAAAAACTCAGGGCAACTCTCAGTTAGAGCCATATGAAAAGAACCATTATAGAAAAACTACTGATTGCGTTGGCTGCTGTTGCCGCAATTGCTGTGACGATTTTCTTCACAATTGAAGATGAACCCCCAGTCCCCCAGTCGGTGCCGGCGCCTGCATCCATCGACGACCTGGAACAAGCAGGATTTATTGGATATATGCCCGGCTTGGACAATCCGGAATTCGGCACCATTGACGACCTAAATCTTAAGATTGATGACCGCGTCCTAGTTTTGCATGTCAATGAAATGGTTTATGGATTCCCATTGCTTCACATGAGCGGCGCAGGTGAGCATGTTGTTAACTGTTCTCTCGATGGCAATGCGATATCGGTTGTTCACTGTAATGAAGCGGGTGTCTCTCGGGTGTTTGCGGGAGATGCCGAAACGCCGCGTCTTGATCTCTCGCAGGCAGGTCTGTTTCAAAACGAATTGAGATTGGTATTGTCTGGTGAAGAATATCAAATGACGGATAAATCGATTCCACTTGAGGATGTGCAGTTTACCGAAATGCCGTGGTCGGAATTCAAGTCGGAATATCCTGGTGGCATGGTATACAAATGGCCCGCTTGGGACTGAATTAGGCCTTGTGAGTTGCTGGTGCCCAGCGGTTATGTGATTGGCAGTGGAGTACCGTCGCACATGAGCAGTGGTCGATCTTCCTGGTCATAGATTTGATATTCGCTCGGGATTCCCAGTGCATGGAAGATCGTTGCATGGATGTCTTCTGGCGTGCACGCTCCAGATATTGGGCGAGATGCTGTTTTATCAGACTTGCCGTAAACCAATCCGCCCTGCACTCCCGCACCGGCAAACAGCACGCTGTAGCAATTCGGAAAGTGATCACGACCGGAAGATGTATTAATTGTCGGTGTGCGACCGAATTCTGTAAGGAATACAACAAGCGTGTCTTCGATTCTTCCGCTGTCTACTAAATCGCGTAGCAAAGATGCGCCAGCGTGATCCCAAGGCGGTAATAAGTCACGCTTTAGACGATTGAAGTTATCGCCATGTGTATCCCAGTGATCTCCTGAGCCGGAATTCAAATCTCCAGCACTGACGTTGACTGTAACAAGTGGAACTCCTGCATCTGTCAGGCGTCTGGCAAGCAATGCGCTTTTACCGCCCAGGTGGTCACCGTAAAGATCACGGGTCGCCTTGGGTTCACGCTTCAAGTCAAACGCCAATTGCACGTCAGGTGAAAGCAGCATGTTTAATGCCTGATCCTGAGTTGCCTTGGCTTTTCCGGTAGGATCGTCGATGTGCTCCCACGGAAACTGCCTATTGATTCCATCGAGTAGTTGTGATCGCTTGGCCATGCGACGCCGCGACACACCTTTGGGTGCCAAATCGACACTGCCGGACGTTGCCGAGACCCCTTTAAAGGGTTGCCCTTCACCCGGATGTACAAATACCGGATCATATTCCAATCCCAGGAACCCGCCGTATTGTCCATTGAGCAATCCTCTGTCTGCCAACGGATATGGAACACTCAGGCATCGAGGTAAATTGGCGGCTAGAGAGTCGTTTACTGCTACACTTTCGACTTCAACTTCTTCCGGTCGCTTTGGCAATTCCGGCAGTTCGCCTGACACTTCGTGTAGTGTCACATCTGCCAAGACAATATCGTCAAAGAATGTCGATGAATCTCCATTTAACATCGCTAATGTCAGGTATCGCGCTTCAGCTTCGATGGGAACTTCGAGTAGTTGTGATTTTTGGTCTCGCTGTAGTACTCGGCTTACAAGAGCCTCTTTTCCGTCAAGCCAAACTCCGCCCATTCCTTTGGCGGTCGGATGCACACCTGGATTCCCGCAAATGCCAACCTTCATAGTTACAACGAAGGGCTTCTCGCTTTTCGCGAAATGTTCTTCGCGCACCTTCTTCAGATCAAAGGTGATGAACTTGTTAGCATGGCAGCCAAATCCCTTGCCAGGCTTATTCGGTGCGCCGTCGCCAATTAACCATAAGTTGCCACCGCGACCGTGCGTGTCGGATCCCCAGTCACCAGCCGTGCCGTCGCCGGATACGTATTCTGAAAAGTCAGCAGTTGGGCCGTCCTGATCACGGGTAATCGGCGTGTCACCCGCATAAGCCTGTGAAAACATACCAATCAACTCCACCGTACCATCATTGGTATGGCCGTCCTGATTATCGAAGCTACCAGCTGAAAAGTGCCCGGGGCCGAGTACGTCCGTGCTGAGTAAAGCTGAGGAGTGAACCGTTAGGTTATCCCAATTCACCTTGAAGTCAGGGGCTTTATCTGAGAGAGCTTCAGGGTTTAACCGCGTCACCTTCGATCGTTTGGAATACCGCGTATCGTGCTTCATGGCGACCGCTACTTGCGCGCCAATACTTGGCCAGTCCTTGCGATTTGGAAGGACGGGTGGAGCCACAGCAGCGCCAACGTCTTCGGGTGGATGACCGGTTAGATTCCAGTATGCGGCCTTTCGGTGATCGCCGCTCTTGTGATGTACACTACGGACCAAAGCAAGATGGTGCATCATTTGAGACATCTTGGGGAGATGTTCGCAGACCTTTAATCCGGGGATGGTTGTTGAAATGCGGCTAAACTCTCCGCGTATTTCGCTACCAGCGTTTGGCTTCATATCGAAAGTATCGATATGGCTCATGCCGCCCCATGAAAACATGACAATTACGCTTCGCGCGCGACCAAACGAATTCCCAGAAGCAGCACTTAGCCCTTTCGGAATCGTTCCCAGTCCACTTAATACGGTGCCTGATAGCCCAAGCTGGAGGCTATTACTCATAAAAGCACGGCGGTTGTATTCTTGATGGGGCATGGCTGTAGTATCTATTGTATCGACATTGCGATTAAGTCTGTAGAGCAAAGTTTCGGGTCAGTTTGGATGGCAAGCTGGCGGTACAATAGTAGCAACTGTAAATCTACGACTGATATAGTGAGTTCGACCGTGAAATATCCCATTCTCCTGCTTTGTGGCCTTCTATTCGCCTTGTGTACAAGCCCTTCAGTGTCAGCACAGGAGCTGCCTGCATACGACTCACATCTAGATCTGACTTATTTCCTTGATAACGACGGCAACAAGACTGAGATCTCAAGTGTAAATGATTGGCGACAACGCAGACACCACATTCTGGCACATATGCAAACGGTGATGGGAAAGCTCCCGAGACCTGAGCAGAAAGTGCCGTTGGCCATTAAAGTCATAAAAACCGAGCCAGGGAAACACTACAAACGTTCACTGATCTCGTATCACACAGACGACGAAGGTCGGCGAGTGCATGCATATTTACTGGTGCCGAATGACATTGAGAAGAGTGAATCCCGGGCGGGTGTTTTGTGCCTACATCAAACGACAGGTATCGGAAAAGAGGAGCCCACCGGATTAGGTGGAAATCCAAATCTACACTATGCACATCATCTGGCCGAACGAGGGTTTGTGACGTTGGCGCCGGACTATCCATCCTTTGGAGATTATTCCTATGAGTTTCCAGCTGCGGACGGATATATCAGCGGCACGATGAAAGCTATATACGATAACATTCGAGCCATAGATCTTCTAAGTGCTTTACCGGAGGTCGACGCAGACCGAATTGGCTGTATTGGACATTCACTTGGCGGTCACAACACGATGTTTACGGCGGCCTTTGACATCCGAATCAAAGCGTTAGTGTCCAACTGTGGTTTCACCCGGTTTCACAAGTACTATGAAGGACGCCTGAAAGGCTGGACGAGTAATCGCTATATGCCACTCATCAACGATGTTTACGCGAACAATCCTGACAAGGTACCGTTTGATTTTCCGGAGATCATAGGCTGTTTTGCACCCCGAGCCTTCCTGGCAAGTGCACCGGTGCGTGATGGGAATTTTGAAGTAAGTGGCGTGAGAGATAGCATTAAGATCGCGTCGAGTGTCTACGAGTTACTTGGCGTGCCTGAAAAACTGCAGGCCATTTATCCTGACTCAGCTCATGATTTCCCTGCTGAGGCACGCGACACCGCGTACAAGTTTCTGGAGCAGCACCTAAATAACGAATCCGCACAGTGATCACTGATCACTGACCGCAGATGGCTATACCAACCCTTCGATTGGATCGCTGTGGTAGATCTGGTGTGGCCTATTGAAGTCGTCATACCACGCTGCCGTCGGAGGAATTCCAAGTGCCTGGTAAATCGATGCGGCCATTTTTTCCGGAGTTTGTGGTGCATCGCTTGGGAATCGCCCCTGCCGATCTGACGCGCCAATCACATTCCCACCTCGTACGCCACCGCCTGCAAACCACACTGTCTGAACAGCTCCCCAGTGATCCCTGCCTGCCGTCTCGTAATACTGCGCCAGTAGCGTGATCTCTGGGGTCCTGCCAAATTCACCAGCCATGACGATCAGCGTGTCATCTAATTCGCCAGTGCTTTCCAGATCATCCAGCAACGCAGAAAGGGCCTTGTCGGTGGGCGGTAATAACTTGTCTTTTAAATGCGGAAAGGCATTGCCATGCGTATCCCAGGCTTCGTCGTTGCCAAGGTTTACCTGCACCATGTTCACGCCCGCGGAAACTAACCGCCTAGCCATTAACAACGACCAGCCAAATGCATTCTTGCCATACTTTTCCTGTATCGCATCATCAGCATTAGTTACATCCAATGCGGCGTGTACTCGTTCATCAGTGAGCATACCAATTGCATTTTGGCGAAACTTGTCAAACATCTCGGTTTGAGCAAAATCATCAAGCTGACGACGTTGGTCATTCAGCGTTTGTCGCAGATTCAATAGCCCATCCACACGGCTTCTGGTGAGCCCGTGCGGAAGCGATAGATTTGGTGCTTGGAATTTGCGTTCGAGATCATTTCCGCGTTCCTGGTGGTCAAATGTGTATTCCGGAAACGCACCGTACGATGTTCGGTGATAGGAAGCTGCTTCGATAAACCAGGGATTTCTATGGCTACCCATTTTCCCTGCGAACTGACCTGGAATAACACGACCGGAATAATGCACCAACCGTTCTGGTAGTACAGCCACTGGTGGCAAGTTGTTTCGTGGTTCCAGTTGGGAATTGGCAATGGCGGCGATGCAAGGATCATCGGTGTCCTGTGGAAGGCTGCCGTTAAACCCGGTTGGAGCATTACTGCGCCCAGTCAACATAATATGGTGACCCAGGGAATGCTCGTTTGAGCGATGCGTAAGTGAACGGCAAATAGCCCACTTCTCACTGCGTTTTGCAAGCTCGGGTAGATGCTCACAAATTTGTAGGCCGGGAGTAGCGGTTGGAATCGGATTGAATTCACCGCGGATATTGTCCGGTGCATCAGGTTTCATGTCGAAACTGTCATGCTGTGAAAGCCCACCAGACAGGAAAATGTAGATCACGTTCTTTGCGCTACCGGCGCGCTGTGTTTTTCCTTCTTGTACCGGCGCGGCGCGTAAGGCATCGACGTGATTCATGCCGAGACCAAGAATGCCGACAGACCCAGCTTGAATAGCTGTTCGGCGCGAAATCTTTTGTGGATGGTGATGCATGTGTGTTTGGCATGAAAAAGTGTAAGTTGCCTAGCTACCCTCTAACTATATTATCAGTCTAAAGGATACGCCATCGCCATAGCAAATCTGGGGGGATACGGTGGTTTACCCTGCGTTTCTCGAAATGCTACTACATCTCAAGGGA
>JAKUOW010000075.1 GCA_022451045.1 Pirellulales bacterium
GAGGCGTCGCAGCTTTCACAACAAAAGGACGTGGATACTTTAGACGTGCATTGTCAGACGATGATCGCACATTCGCCTTTTGTATGCATAGCCACAACCGCAGCGGATGGCTCTCTTGATATCTCGCCGCGTGGCGATCCGCCGGGGTCGGTAAAGGTGCTTGATCCATCACATCTGCTAATTCCCGACAGGGCTGGTAACAATCGACTGGACACGCTCAGTAATCTGACCAAGAATCCGGAAGTCGCATTATTTTTTATTGTGCCGGGCGTGACAGAAACTCTCAGAGTCAGTGGTACGGCTAAAGTGATTCATGACGATCCACGTCTCGAGTCATGTGCTATCAATGGCAAGATTCCACCAACAGGGATCTTGGTTAATGTGCAACGAGCTTGTTTGCAGTGTGGTAAAGCGCTGAAGCGGTCGGCTCTGTGGGACGGTACATATCAAATTGACAGAACTGAACTGCCATCCTTCGGGAAAATGCTTGCAGATCAAACGAACACTGGCCAGACAGCAGAGGCGTTGGATTGTGCGATTGACGAAGCGTACAAGAATAAGCTTTATTAGAGTTAGATAGACTTTGTAGCTGCTTGAGCAGTATTCGACACATGATTCACCAAACCACTTACTCGCAGCAGAAAAGAGACAAGTTAGGTATAGATGTTTTTTATTAGGCTCTATCCGGTAAACGATTTCCGTCACCATAGAGAAATCTGGACCTTATCGCCCGTTTTAAGTTGGTATGGTGTGGGTACTCGGGCAAACACATCTTCCCCATTTTCAATGGACACAACTAGCAGATAACTACCCCCTTCTGCCGTAATACTTTTGATGACACCTTGTTTGTCGGCTTGATTAGTTGAGGTGTTCACTTTGATTAGCTCCGGACGCACGAGTACCTTGCCGTTGTCCAATTCACTGAAGTGATCATGTTTAAGTGTTCCGAGAGATGTCGTGATCTGGCCGTCATATCTTTTTGACGTTAACTGGTTTATCACCCCGAAAATTTCGGCAGCCGGTAAATCAATAGGGTGATAATAAATGGAATCAGCTTCAGTCGTTTGGTGGATTCTTCCATCAGATATGATGCTGATTCGATCCCCACAGGCTAACGCTTCCTCAGGATGATGTGTTACGAGCACGGCGGTGATTTGTTTGGAGCGAAGAACTTCACAAGTCAACGCACGTAATTCACTGCGGAGCCTCCGATCCAGATTAGAGAAAGGTTCATCTAGCAAAAGCACATTAGGCTCGCATGCTATAGCCCGCGCAAGCGCTACACGCTGCTGCTCACCACCGCTAAGCTCATGAGGCATTTTCTGCTCACAGCCAGCTAGTTCCACTAAACCAAGTAAATCTCTGACAATATCTTGTTTTTCACGAACTGGCTTGTTTCCAATGCCAAATGCTATATTGCGATAGATGTTTAGATGCGGGAAAAGTGCATAATCCTGAAACACAATTCCTACAGATCTTTGTTCCGCAGGAATATTATTCGTCGCGTCGAATACGACACGGCCATCAATGGAAATAGAGCCGTTACTTGGATTTTCAAGGCCTGCGATCGTACGCAGTAATGTGGATTTCCCGCTTCCTGAATTGCCAAGAAGGCAATGAATGTCACCAGAGTTTACCTCGAATGACAAATCATCCAGTACTTGATGCGAACCATAACTATGTGTCAGGTGTTTCACCACAATACCCTGACCTTGTGCTGTATTCATCGGTGAGATCTATCCGTAAAACGAGTCAAAAAGATGACTGATATTAGACCAGCGGTAATAATTGCTAAGACTCCAGTTGAAGCTTCTTCGAGTCTTTCGTCGCTAGCCAATTGGTGAACTCTTACAGCCAATGTCTGGAAATTAAATGGCTGCAAAATAAGTGTAATTGGTAGCTCTTTAAGGATGTCAACAAACACCAAGATGCCAGTATAAATCAGAGTTGGTTTCAGTAAGGGGTAATGAACTCGAAACAATGTCATTAGTGAGCCATTACCGAGGCTGCGAGATGCTTGGTCCAGCGATAATGGCACTCGTGTAATTCCCGCGGATATGAATCCGAGTGAAATAGCCAGAAAGCGGCATTGATAGCCTAATATTAGCGCCAAAATTGTTCCTGTGATCCAAAACCCGGGGTCGTAATCAAAAGCATAGATTGAAATACTCTGAACCAATTCTTCAAACCAAAAGAACGGTGCCAGACACCCAACGGCGATTACGCTTCCAGGGATTGAATAGCCCAATCCGGATACTTTATTTGCAAATTGTGATATAGGGCTTGGCCGAAGTCGTACTGCATAAACGCTGGCAAATGCCAAGATGACAGCGACTGTCGAGGCGATAACGCCAACAATCAAACTGTTTTTTCCAAACGTCGTTACTAGTTCAATTGTGCGTTGATCACCATGAGTCAATGTTTTATGGGCAAAGACGAGTAAGGGGAGGAGAAAACCGAACACGACTGGAATAGAAGTTAAGATCACAGCTGCGATGGCTTTAGAGCCCGTAAGACGATAAATCGGACCGCTTTTGCGAATAGTTCTAAGACTGTGAAATCTTTTGCGGCCTCTTAAAAGAGAATCACAGAATTGAAAAATTAGAACGATACCTATCAGACAGGCCGATAATTGAGCGGCTGCAGTTACTGAGCCGTGTGACATCCATGTGCGGTAGATACCAGTGGAAAATGTGTCCACAGCGCAATATTCAACTGCGCCAAATTCTGCAAGGGTTTCCATTACCACTAATAGCATTCCAGCTGCGATTGCTGGCCATGCCATTGGTAGGGAAATGCGGTAGAAACCCGACCACGGTCCATGGCCTAACACCTTTACCGAATCAAAAATATCCTTTGGCTGATCTTGAAAGGCAGCGCGCCCAGCTAGATAGACATACGGATATAGCCCAAATGATAAAACGCAAATAGCACCGTAAAGCGAACGGACTTCAGGAAACCAATAATCCCCTTTTGTCCAGCTAAATGTATCGCGTAAGAAAGTCTGTACAGGCCCTGCAAATTGCAATAGATCTGCAGCAGCATAGGCGGTGATATAAGTGGGGATTGCCAATGGTAGTAAAAGCGATACGCTGAGACACTTGCGGCCGGGAAAATCGCACATCGTTACTAGCCATGCTCCACCAACGCCGATAATTAATGTTAGTGCAGAGACAGAGACAGCCAGAATCAAAGTATTCGTCAAGTAACCGAAGAGTACCGTTTCTGACAGATGTTGCCACGTCCCATCCGAATCTTTGCCGATATGAAGCAGGACATCAACAACTGGAAAACAAGGTATGCATGCAATGAGAAGTGTGACAATGCCCCAAAACCATTTATCACGAACGGCACTCATCGCAAGCTACCTTCAACTACGATGCCAATGGGATGGTACTTTTGGCCCAAACGGATTTGCGAAGCCCGGAGCGCCAAGCCTTTAACGCCATCCAGCTTTGTCCATGATTCTCACGGCATTAAGAGTGTTCTTTCCAAACACGGCAGGGTTAAGTACATCTGCCTTAAACTCTCCAAATGTCTGTAATGTCGGAACGGATTGAACCCCTTTTACTACCGGGTACTCATTATTTCCAGCAGCAAACGACTCCTGTGATTGTTTGCTAGTGAGAAATTCAATGAACTTAATGGCATTTCCTTTGTTAGGTGCTGTTTTCACGACACCGGCGCCGCAGATATTAACATGTGCACCGCGATCATCTTGATTAGGGAAGATGATTTGTACTTTAGCAGCAGCTGCACGCTCTTCGTCGGTACCCTTGATCATACGCGCATAGTAGTACGAATTACCGACAGCTATATCACCTTCACCAGCCGCAACTGCTTTAATCTGATCGCGATCACCACCTTGAGGTGTTCTTGCCATATTGGCTACAACGGCTGCACACCATGCCTCTGCTTGTTGCAAACCATGTGTGTGTATTATGGACCCCACCAGTGATTGGTTATAGACATTTGATGAACTACGGATCAGCACTTTTCCTTTCCATTCCGGCTTAGCCAGATCTTCATAGCTTGTGACAGTGCCTGGCTTCACACGATCCTTTGAAACAAATATTACACGGGCCCGTTTTGTTAAAGCAAACCATAGCCCATCAGGGTGACGAAGATTTTCTGGTATGCGTTGCTTAAGCAATTTCGATTCCACACTCTGGAACACACCTTGTTGCTCTGCCTTGTATAGGCGGGCGGCGTCAACCGTAATGAACACATCCGCAGGACTGCGTTTGCCTTCGCGCTTTAGGCGTTCGAGCAGAGCATCCGAATTGCCTTCAATAATCTGAACCTTGATACCGGTTTGTTGTTCAAACGCCGTGTAGATTAGATCATCTGTATCGTAATGGCGAGCGGAATAAACGTTTACGACTTCTTCTGCTTGCAATGTTGTAGCAATCAAAAGGAGCAGAAGTGTGATCAATTTGCGCATCGTAATTTGTCCTTATAAAGATGGATTTAAATAACGGCTATTTAAGCTTGTAACGAACGAGTAAGTCGCCACGCCTGACGAATAGAGATTGGTTCGAGTGGATTGCTGCATAAAGAACAGGGCCACCAAAAGAAGGGCCTTTACCATCTGCTGGCGGCTCGGTTTCCCATACGGCATATTTTGCGACTTGTTTAAATTCCCTTCCAGCACTGATTATTTGCAACGTTCCATCCTTGCATGGGAAGATTAATACTCCATTTGCAACAATTGGTGTTGCCCACATGCTTGATGAAAGTCGCTGGCTGTAGAGCTCTTTCCCCGAGGTTAGGTCGTGCGCAAATAAGATACCTGTTCGGTTAACAAAATAGGCAACATTTGCATGTGCAACGGGAGAGCCGAAAGAGCTAGTTGCTCGTTTGCATTGCCAGACATATTTCACCGTATAACCGCTTTCAATGGGCGAAATTTCGATGACTCCATTTGAATCACTGGCCTTCGTTGTGCCATTATTTCCAGAGCCCGTGGTGGCACCCATCAGAAAGCGGCCATTGCCTAACGGCATAGGAGTTGGTGTGGAATTGCCGGAGATTTTGTCGAATTCCCAAAGCCGATCACCATTTTCTATGTCCAAGCCTGCGAGTTTGCCTATTCCACTCAGGACAAGATGAGTCTGGTCTCCAACAGGTATAAGACGCGGGCTTGCCCATGTTGTAGTTCCTAAGCCTTCTGCTTTCCACTTATTTCCCCCCGTTTGTTTATCGATCTTAAGAACATATGGATTTGTCTTTGCTTCGATCCACACATAAATGTGTTTATCATCTTGCTCTAGAGAAGAAGCGATTCCATGGTTAGTTTCGATCGCACCATATTCTTCATTAAGATTGCGTTGCCACCGCTTTTTGCCAGAATGGTCACATGAGAATAACAGTCCTTCTTCGAAAAGTACCACTATTCCATTCTCGTCTAAAACTGGAGAAGGGGCAGCCTTGCTGACGTATACGTTGCTTTCACGTGGGCTCGGATTCGGTTCGAGTACTTCCCAGAGCAATTTGCCGTCGGTGATATCGTATGCTGCGAGACCGCATTGCTCTTTGTTATCCCCAAGTACAAATGAGATATAAACATGGTTCTTCCATACTAATGGGCTTGATTGCCCATACCCTTTTGTTGCTATTCGCCAAATGGGCTTTAACGATTGCTTCCATTGAATATTCGGCTTGTTGGTTTGCTCTTTAATGATGCTGCCACCGTTCTGAAAGCTTGTCCAACCATCAGCTGCTATCACTGATGAGCCATTATTTAACAGCGAAAACCCAAAAAGGCAAACAACGATGAGTTGCAGAAGTGCGCGGCATGCGATTGGCCGTTCACGATGCAGAGTATTAATCGGGAAATATGTCATTTCTCATCCTTTTGCTTGTCTTCTGAAAAATAGTAAAGGCGGTCACTCACTTGGTGTCCTTCAATCTCAGGACATCTATCTCACTGAATTTCCCGACTTCCATGCTCGCACCGCCGAGCAACGCAAGTTTACGATTGTTGAGTGGTAGCATGCGGTGAAAGAATCTCTCATTCGAAAGGTTTCCAATTACCTGCCACTCGGTGCCATCGCTACTAAGTTGTTGTACAGTTCCACCGTAGGTACTGACGACCAAGCGGCCTCCAATAGAAAAGGCAGAAGTTCCGAATCCTGTCATGGAAGGCCCATTCAAACGGGGGCCGACTGACCAGCTGTCTGTTTTCGGGTCGTAGATTTCGGTATTTGCAGTCGCCACACCGTCTTGCTGCATTCCACCGATAACGAAGATCTTTCCTTTATGAGCTGCAATTGAGATAGCGCGTTTAGTGAAGGTCGGGTCGCAGATTTTACGCCATTCAAGTGATTCTTGCGTTAAATCTAGAGACCAGGCTGTCTTGTGCCAGACTTGTTCCTGTTCACCTCGCAAAGCCCATCCCCCAGCAACATAAATCGTGTTGTCTAACACGCAGGCATCAAAAGATGACCTTGGCTCCGGTAAATTTGGCAATTCTGACCATTTAGAATCACCAATCGAATAAACAGCACATCCATCCTGAGACCAAAGATCCGGTTCTTCCTTCGCAGTGTTTTTTGCGGTAAATCCACCAAGTCGATATAAAGAGTCACGATGGACAACCATAGCCAGACCTTGTAGTTTTGGACCTTTTATGATGGGCGTCCATTTTAAGTCTTTGCCACGCTCCAGATGCCATAACGTATTTACTTGATAGTCCTGAGCATAAGTGTGAGCACCTCCTAAATGTCCACCGTAGTAATAGAGCGATTTCTTGTGGACTGCGGCACCAAAGCTAGTTACAACTTCGGGCAATTCCGGGAATGGTTGTTCTGTCACCAGTCGCTTATAAGCAATCCTTGGAAACGTGACGGTGGTAAAATGACGAGTTTCTGAATATTCCGTACCATTGTGAGTGCCACCTACCGACTCAACCCACTTCACCCGTATCGCATCCATTGCCGTATTGTGCAAGTCATAAGTGGCCACGCCATCAGGATTAGTCACCAGTGGTTCAGATAACACCTTGCCATTGTCAATCAGAGATATTTCAGCATTGGACACGGGTTCACTATTGAACACGACTTTCATTGTCAGAGTACTTCCGCTCAGCACCGGTAAAATATCGAGCTGCAATGCTTTCTCAGTTTTGATAAATTGCCAATTCCAACTTTTAAGACTTGGGCCAGTTTTTGCGTAATAGTTCAGCAGAAACACATTGTCACCGCGTTTGAGAACACCAAATACCTTTGATGCAGTTAGTAATCCCTCCGAATTCGGAGAAATGTCAGCTGACAATACACCTTTGCTAGCTTTGGCCATTAGGTCGTCAGAGGTTTCACTATCAGGATGATGCCTAACAATGGTCCCCTCGATGTACTTTAGGAACTCCTCGCTCCAATTTGTCGGGGTTTCCGAAAGAAAACATTGTGCAGTCGCATTTTGGCTATAACGCCCATCGACCTTCAACCACATGAAGTGTGCACAAGCTGTGGCCGGATAAAAGTAAGAGCAGATTATGATTAGTATTGTTAATGCTTTTGTCATTTTTGGCTCTCCGTAATTGTCGTGACCTTTTATGCCTATTTTCTCGCCGCTTTGAATTGCAGCAGTAGATTGCAATGCGACACACCATCGAAGCTTCCCATCTGCTCATACAATTGCTTGATGAGTGTTAGATTTGCCACACAATCAGTTTCTGTTACCGCACCATCGAGCAAGTGATTTGCGGCATCTAGTTTGCCGAGCGTGATCAGTAGCCGGCACGCTTTTATTTTGTATTCTGTCCACTGTTTTGCCAACTTTGAGCCATACATGTAATAGCTCAATGCTTTTACGTACTCTTTGTCATCTTGCAGCCGCTCGCCGCCAACAAACCAGTAATAAGCGTTATTCGGAAAGCGACTACGCGCACTGATACCTACTTGATCTACGACATTTGTCTGATTTGTTCTCATCCCAAGCTCGAGTACGATGTCTAAACCCATCTGGGGAAGCATTTGTGGGGCTTTAGATAATTGTTGTATCAGTTTGATTGCCAAAGGTCGGCGGCCACTACGTAGTAGGCACTCTGCAAATTTTGCGAGCGACAATGGTCCTAGATTTGCCCCCTTTTTTAATTCGGCGAAACATAAGCTCGCGATTTGAAATTCAGCGTGATCGTACGCTTTGTTCGCCAGGTCAAACCAGAATGGCAAAGTTAATGGATTTGGTTTACCAGACTTCGTTAACATCCATAGTGCGCTATCGAAGGAGCTTGTTTCTATATGATTTGACAGCTCACGTATTTGTTTGTTCTTCATTGAGTGCTTCCTGCAGACTTAGCCAACGGGAAAACCATTGGAAAGTTGTTTAAAGATCTGTGGTGTTTAATGTTGTCGGTTGGCCAACAGAACCGGAATAAAACCAAGTGCCGATAGGCATTGGTGGCACGCCCTAAGAAGAACAGCGATAAATTCTAAGGCGCTGTTTGTCTTAATGCGTAAACGACGTGCGTAAGAGTGTACTAGCCAAGTAAGGCAGTACGTGTAAGTAGGAGAGATTTTAACAAGTATGTGTAATCAAAATAGGGGTTCATAGAAAAGTTTTTCGTGTAACTAAAAAAAATCCTATGTAAAAGGATCCCGACATAAAGAGTTTTAGTTTTAGATTGGTGAGGGGTTGGCAATTATCCACAGAACAGATAGAACTTGCTTCTTGTGGTCTTTAATTCAGTAACGGCGTATTCAATTGCCTGAAGCTAACTGAATTTTGCTGCAGCTATGCACATCGTCTTAGATTACCAAAAACGTTTGTACACACATCGTTTTCGTAACTACTAAGAATATTCAATAAGAATTGGAAGAGACATGGCTGCATCTATTGCAATCTTTTATGGGTCAAGCACCGGTAATACGGAAATGGCCGCTGAAGAAATACAGGAACACCTAGGGCCTCTTGTTAAGTACATGGCGGATGTCGCAAAGGCAGAGCCGGAAGAGCTATTAGATTATGACATTCTACTTTTAGGTGTTTCAACATGGAATATCGGTGAAATGCAGGACGATTGGGATACCTTTATCCCGCGTATGGAAGGTCTCGATCTCACCGGAAAAAAAGTCGCATTCTTTGCTATGGGAGACGCAGTCGGATACCCACATAACTTTCTTGATGCAATGGGGCAACTCTGGGAGGTTGTAAAGACGCTGGGTAGTCCTGAACTAGTTGGTGTTTGGCCAACTGATGGTTATGACTTTGAGGAATCGGAAGCAATGTTTGATGAGAATCATTTCATTGGCGTCGGGCTTGATGAAGATAATGAAGCAGAGCTTCATGATGAACGGATTAAGAACTGGTTGGTAAAAGTTATCACGGAGTGCAATCTCCTACCATCCTGACACCTAAAACTGCAACTGTTATGAATCCGGTGTTTTGCATGACGGGATATTAGAAGGTATTCGTTTATTCAGCAGATGTTTCAAACTTGACCTTTTCAGGACCAGCGAGTCTGACGAGATCTGGAAGGTCATAAACGCGAAGTGCCCCATGTACGATTGAGTCGAGTTGGCCTTGCAAGTCCTGGCTGCCAACGATTTCGGTCCAGCTTTTCGGAACATCCTTAATGGTGACCGACGTGAAAAGGTCAGGATTCATGGCTGCAGCGTGTAATGCAACGATGCCAGCCTGCCCGACGCCAACAAGATGAACTTCTCGGCGTTCCCCGGCTGGCTTATCGTAATTTGCTACAAAATGTCCGGTGGCTAAGGCATCTTCAGTCCGCGGCCCGACAAGAGACTTGCCCATCAGATATGCGAGGTAAAACTGTTTCCAGTCGCCGAGTATTTCGTCTCTTTCACCGCGTCCGGTCTCGCCCTGACCTCGCAAGTCAATTGTAACGACCGCATAGTTGTCGTTCATTAGTTTTTCAATTGGGCCATTTTTTTCAATGTCGCCTGTTTTGCCGGTGTCCGTCAGATAAACATACGCACCATCCTGAGGTTTTTTGGGATGGAAGGTTAGACCAGGTAGTGGGATACCTGAATCCGTATGAAGTACTAGCTTGTCAATGTGATAGCCGTCCTTAAAGATTCGTCCAACTTCTTCCATCTTAGGTGCCGGAAGTTCACTGGGGTTTCGTATGCCAGCCAGTTTACGAATGGCCGTTCGCAACGCTTCGTCGCTCAGCGTCCCATTGGTTTCTTGTCGTTGTGCAGCCAAAGATTTAGCCAGTTCTGCATTCAGGTCGAAGACGGATCGTTCGTTTTTCAGACTCAAAACCTGACCACTTTCAGTGCAGTTAAGCACAGTGGATTCCTGCAAGTCATCTTCAAAGTCGCGAATGGCTACGTTTGCATCCTTCTCAAGTAACCATCGCTGCATCCAGTGTCCGATGGTTGCCAGACTTTGCGGCTTAACACCATGGCTACCCTCCACTTCTACCATGTCAACTTGATGTGGATAGCCGAGTACTCCGTACACTCTTTTAGCCTGGCGATAGTTTTCCCAGGCGCCTTTTATGTCGAAGTAGTCACCGGTGGTTGAAGTTATCAACGTGGGACGCGGAGCTCTCATGATTACATAATCTGGATGGTCCATTCCAAATGCGATCTGGCCAAAAATATTCTGCTCGGAGTCCTGTGGTCCACGCGTTTCAATCAGCTTGCGAAATGTCGTTAGATAGCATGCCGGTGCTGCGCACGTAACACGCGGATCCAATGCCATGATATAGCTAGTCAGTGTTCCGCCACCGCTGCAGCCGGTGTATCCGATCTTGGATGTGTCGATATCGTCGCGTGTATGTACATAGTCGATGGCCCGCATCGCGTCCCAGATCCGGTAGGTCGCTGTATTTCTACCGACTAAGATTGAGCTCGTGCCAATCAGGAAATGTTCAGTGGTTGTGCCATTGAAAAGTGGCTCGACCTCAGGTGTGACGACCTGAGATCTCTCGCCTTGTCCGATTGGGTCAAACACAAACGAGGCGATTCCGAGTGTTGCCATGCGTATTCCGAAACGCTGATTGTAATCGGCAAGTTTTGCCGTTCGGCTGTGTCCGCTTGAGACAACCACCACTGGAAACGGGCCATCACCGTGTGGGACGTACATGTTTCCCGTGACATGGTGGTTCGGCTGGCTTTCGAAAATCACATTTTCGATCGTGTATTCTTTGAGCTCCGTGCGTTTTATGATGTGCGGATTTAAAGGGGTCTTTTCAGGGAAACCACCGAGCGCTTCAATAAACTGTGTACGCAACAACCTTTGATAGGATTCAATCGCCTCCTTGTCGATCAATTTCGAGAGGCCGTCCTTGCGAGTGGCTAATAGGTCGTAAGCATCGGACTGTAGGTGTTGGTAGTAATTAGCAGACGCTCGTTGTTCTTCACTAAGGACACTTAGCTCATCACCGGAAACCGCTGTTGAGAAGAATAAAAATAGTACTAATAGTCTTGTGAAGTCGGTTTTCATGATGAACCAATCAGGATGAAACAGTCTGCCTGTTGTGGATTGCATCCCAAACGAGGCATGACCTGTTTAATGAATTGAATTAACTGCCGAACGAATGACATCGGAATTAGTGCTGATGCACATGCCGTGTCACTTCTTTAACCGGCGCCATATCTGCCTTGAGGTGGTTTCGTTGGTAAAGTAGATAGCCCATTTACTTGTTTAATTCCGTGACGACGCCATCGTCTGAACCAATCCTCTTTAAGCTGAATTCTCCAGCATTCGTTGTTTTCGATGGGACGCTACTAACGTGAGCAGATTTTACTATGAATTGAGGTCGATCGCGACTTAGAAGGCACATCATACCGAGTGTGCCGCGAGGCAATCCTTGATATCTCGACTGCTTCGTAGAGAATCCAAGCACTTGTTTAGCAAAGCACCCATGATTCGCTATGATGGCGGGATGGTTGCCACCAAGGTAACTCGACATATAAAGGAATCGATATGAAGACGCTGGCTTTGCTTTCACTATTTCTGGCACCCTTATCATTGTTCGCCCAGGAAAAGGGCAAGCTCTTTAACCGGCCGGTTGCGGAGTCCAATCCGTTGCGAACGGAGCAGGCACGAGAACTTGATGAGTACATCAAATTAATCGCTGAAGACAAAAGCATTCTCAAGGCTGTTTTTCAACCAGACTATTCGAGTACAGCAGCCTTTGAAAAATCCGCCGAACCATATCGTAAGGCATTCTGTGATTCCATTGGCTACCCGCCGCCGGGGGATCGACCCGCTGAAGGCATCTCGTTAAAAGAAATAGGTAGAGATTCAATTGCAGTGTATTACCGCGCAATGATTCCGATCCTTCCAGGCGTGCATTCAGAAGGCATTTACATTATTCCCAAAACCGCGCAGGGAAAAGCACCATTGGTGATTTCGATGCATGGTGGCGGAGGTAGTCCGGAAGTCGCGTTGTTTAATGGCGGTTCTAATTACAACGATATGGTGCGTGGAGCCGCCAAGCGTGGTTACGTTGTTTATGCTCCCCAGCATCTGTTTCGTGCGGAGGGCTATCCTGGTGACATCCGTCGTCGTATCGATGATCGCATGCGACTTATCGGAACTAGTATTACAGCGGTTGAAATTGCAAAGATAACTTACGCTATTGATGAATTGGTAAAACGCCCGGAAGTGGATCCAAAGCGCATAGCAATGGTGGGTCTGTCCTATGGCGGATTCTATGCACAAGTTACACCCGCAATTGATACTCGGATTAAGGTGTCGGTCTCTAGTTGCTATTTTGGTGTTCAGGAATATCGCTACGAACGCGACGAGCTATCTGTTCCGACAGACTTTCGTTTTCCAAGTCGATTTACGTTGTTCGATGACGCGGACAAAGTAGCATTGATCGCTCCAAGGGCGCATCAGATTCAGGCGGGTGCGAGTGATAATGACTCACATCGGGCAAAGGGTGCGGAGATTGCCCCTCGAGCGAAGGCTTTTTATGAGAAGCTTAAGCTTCGTGATCGATTTGAACATGTGATCTTTGACGGAGGACACGAGTTTGATGACGAGTCGGCATGGCGGTTTGTCGAAAAACACCTTTGATGTAATTTCAGATCAGGATAGTCATATCGAATCGTGAGACTTTCAGGTCAAGCGTTCACAATAAGTCACAGATGCTCATCCCGTATTGGAGACCGTTCTCATGAAAACTCAGTTGTTAACAGTAGTCGTTCTGATTTGGGGTGTTGCAGATACGTCGTTGGTTTTTGCAGAAGACCGAACCACCGACCCGCAATATGAGACGGCCGATGAAAGCCGATTTATAAAACGTGCAAGTGCAAATGAGAAGAAGATAGCGTTCTCAGCAGCAAAGGCGGATGCATACCTTAAACAGGGTGCACTCATGTGGTGGGATGAGCATCAATGCGTAACGTGTCATACCAATAGTATTTATGGCTCCGAACGCCCTGCCCTATCGTCAGTGTTGGGCGCGCCGGATACTGAAATCCGCACACATTATATAAAAGATATCGAGACGATGCACAAGCTGGAAGGTGACGCGAGAAAGGCGTTACATCTCGCTGATCGCCCCGCACAAGTTGTGGCCATCACTCGTGGTCTTGTTGAATGGGATGCACAGTTAAATAAAAAGCTAACCGAGGATAGCATTCGAGCTCTTTCCCTGATGTTCGAAGTTCAGGCACCGGATGGTAGTTGGGGAAACGTGGAATGTTGGCCGCCTTTTGAGTCAAGTAACTTTCAAACTGCCACGGTGGCAATTACGGCTGCGGCAACTGCGCCGAACTGGCTCGAAGAAATTGCCGATGAAGAAGAGAAAAATAAGTACGAAAAAGGTCTGGATTACTTGCGGAAAACCGACCCTAAACATGACTATTGGCGGCTTCTACGATTATGGACAGCAACACATGTGCCCTCAATTGTCACCGAAATGGAAAAGAATCGCGTCTGTGATTTGGTTTGGGAACGACAGATCAAAGATGGTGGTTGGTCGATCCTGGACTTTTACACGTTTAAGAATTGGGCCGAAGGAAGCTTGCCTCGGTCGTTTCTTAAGGATGCTGACTTCATGGATGCTCCGAGCGATGGTCATATGACGGGGTTAGCATTATTAGTGCTGATTGATAGCGGCGTGAATATTCACGACAAACGTATCCAACGCGGAGTCGAATGGTTGCTGGCGAATCAACGAGAATCCGGCCGTTGGTGGACTAAATCGCTAAACACGAATCACTACCACTTCATCACATATAGTGCCACAGCATATGCACTTGGCGTATTGCATAAAACCGGTAGGCTTAAAGCATCTAAGCAATCTGGCCCATCAAGCCCGAAGTAACCCTCAACCCATCGAAATGACCGCTTACCACCATCTAGCGGTTACCTATGCCTCGGGTTTTCGCAGGATCTTCTCCAGTTTTCTACACCGCGCCGATTCGTCGCCGGGTTTGTCCATATGACGAGTTATAGATCGGGGCAATTCGTCTTGTTAGGTTAGAGCTCCCGACCGATAATAGTCGAGAAGAGTGTATAGTCTGTGTCCATTTAACGCTGAGAAATCCTAAGATGTCGCTCGCAAAATCTGAATCACGGCGCAATTTTCTCGGCATAGGTGTGGCCGGTGGACTGGCACTTCTAAACAACTCAAATGCTGTGGCCGCAATCGAAGGTCAACACCGTGACCGACCAGGCCGGGCGAAGAATGTGCTGGTGATTCTGGAACAAGGTGGAATGTCGCATACGGACACCTGGGATCCAAAGCCAGACACGCTTGTTCAACAGTTAAGTCCGTATAAACCAATTTCGACAAATGTTCCGGGGATCCAATTTACGGAGTTGCTGCCACACACGTCACGAATCGCGGACAAGCTAAGTGTAATTCGATCGATGCACCACACGACGGGTGTAACAAACGGGCATCCAAAACGGACACAATATACGCTTTCTGGACATGTACCAGGCGGCGCGCTTGAAATGCCAGACATCGGCTCTGTGGTGGCGCATCGAATAGGATCTAAATGTAACTACCTGCCTCCATACATCATGGCACCAGGTAATTCTGAACAAGCCAAGGAATCACGGCTTGGATTTATGCCGTTTGATGCGAAGGTGTTTAAAACAGGTGGTCGAGATCTGTCGCAGTCGGGTTGGAAAGTGCCCGGGCTTGGCTTGAACAAGGCGATTGGTGAGTCACGATTTCTGAAGCGATTAGATTTACTCTCCAATCTAGACGTTGGCCTACCTAATAATCGGAGTGATGAGGCTGCAGGATGGGTGAAAGCAATCGAGCAAGCAGAAGAAGGATTGCTCAACCCTAAAACAAAGACAGCATTTGACTTGGAACAAGAGTCCGACAAGCTGAGGGATGATTACGGTCGAGGGCATCGTGGACAGTGTTATCTGTTGGGGCGTCGTCTGATAGAGCAGGATGTGCGATTTGTGACAATTGATGTGCGCGAGCCGCTTACGGAAAAAACACCCGGTGGTACAAACCTAAACTGGGATCACCACGACTTTATTTATGCTAAAGGTACATGCAATCTTCCCGGAGCCGGTGGTGGTGGCCGTGGACGTTACGGCATAGGTACTTGGTGGATGATGGGTAGTGTGGATCAGGCTTTCGCAGCCCTTATAAATGACATGGATAATCGCGGGTTATTGGAAGATACCCTTGTCTGTTTTGTTACCGAGTTTGGGCGAACTCCCAAACTAAATAAGGCTCAGGGGCGCGACCACTGGAGTCGTGCATACAGCATTGTCATGGCAGGAGCCGGGGTGCCCGGAGGTCAGGTGATAGGCGCTACAGATCAGCAAGGCGCCTTTGTAACGGAACGACCGTATACGCCGGACGACTATGCGGCGACGGTATATAAAAAACTTGGACTGAATCTGGAAAAGACATTGCGTGCCCCAGACGGTCGCCCCATTTTGCTTGCTGCAAATGGAGCCCCGATCAAAGAAGTGTTCTAACGTACTCGTCGCTTCCCCCCAACCGCACCAGATTCCGAGGAGCTGATAGGCGACGCAGGAATCGGATGCGGCTTAGAACACAATTACGCGCTGCGTAATTGGATAGAAATGCTAACCATCCGCACCGCTATGAAAATAGAACGGAAATGTTCCGACGCTACTGAAACCAATGCGTTCATATATTGACCGTCCCATTTCCGAGGCTTGCAGAATTGCAGTCTGATAGCCCTTTGAGGCTATTCGGGCAATTGATTCGCGAGTAACAAAAGTACCCAAGCCGTTGCCACGAAATTCCGGTCGAGTGGAAATGTTATATACACCAATAATTCGCTGCCGGATAATCAGTGTCGACGTCGCAACGGGTTGATTCTGGTGGTAGGCGATGAAGTAATGATAATGCTCGTTGGGTACCGGGTTACGTGGACCGTTACTGTCAGGTCCGATACGATCGACGAATTCACGAGGGAGTTCATATCCTGCTGCCATCGTATCCACCCACTCGTCATGCTTGCTGCCGTCAACTTCTCGTAAAGTAAAAGTGGACTGCGTGTCACTTTCAGCCATCGTAGCGATATCCATTGCCATGGAGTGCATAATCTCGGTGTCCAGATAGCCAGTCTGTTTTAGAGTCGCATTCAATTCTGAAGTTGGCGATTGCAACAGGCATAGCGCTGTTGGAAAGTTCGCATGAGCTCGCTCACGGGCCAAGTTTTCAACAAGCGGAAGGTTTGACGGATCACGGATGATCACAATATTTGCAATCGGATGGGATAGAGCCGTGGCGATCTGGAAATAGTCATCATTGCGTTCTGTATCGCTTCCACTAAAGAGGCCGCGGAAAAACTCGTCTAGTCCTGATACGATGAATTCAGCCGGGTCGTCTGGCAAGCCTTTAAATTTCAACAACGACTTCTCCTCTATGCATGCAAATCTTCGATGATGTTTGGTTTATACCAAATCCCCTATTCAGATCCTATGATTCCCATGTTTCTATACCTGCAGTGACTCAAGAGCATTTGCGGTTGGTCATTACGCATACGGTAAATTAAGATATATGAACCGGATTTAAACTCCCCCGCTCCCTCCGCAAATTCAAGTAATGACGAAAGTTAGATCAACAAGACGGGACTTCCTTCGCGTTGGAGCACTGACTCCACTGGGAGTGTCACTTAGTCAGGTGCTTGCTAATGACGCAGCCGCGGAGTCAACGCGGAGACCAAAGAGTTGCATTTTGTTGTGGATGTTGGGCGGCCCAAGCCACATTGATATGTATGACTTGAAGCCTGACGCTCCTGCGGAAATCCGCGGCGACCTGAATCCCATTCAAACAAAGTTGCCTGGGGTTAGCTTGGGCGAACTCATGCCGAATATGGCAACGTGCAATGATAAATTCAGTTTGATCCGCTCGATGACTTCGTACTCAGCCAGTCACGGTAAAGGTGATCACCATTTGCTTAGTGGTCGCAAATACACCCAGGACTTTTATCCACCCAGTTTCGGGTCTGTAATGTCTTGGCAAACCGAGTCAAGGCACCGCGGCCATGTGCCTTCGTATGTCCAAATCGGTGCGATGAATAGCACCAACTTTGGGAAGCAAGCTCAGGCCGGAGCGCTTGGCCACAAATACGATCCATTCCTTGTGGACAAGGATCCCAATTCATCCAGTTTCTCTGTGGCTGCATTTACGCGGAATGACTCGGTTGGGTTGGAACGATTCGCAGATCGCAAGTCACTTTTAGGTCGCATTGACCAGTTCCAATCTCAAACCGAGCAACAAATGCGGTTTGCAAAAACACACGATGCATTCAATGAAAAGGCATTCGAGCTACTCACATCGAATAAGGCAAAGCAGGCGTTTGATTTGTCGCAAGAAGATGATACTACTCGCGAGCGTTACGGACGTAATCGCGTCGGCCAGGGGTTGCTGCTTGCTCGCCGACTTGTTGAATCAGGTGTAAGATTCGTGACCGTTAAGGGTTATGTGCGATACGGATGGGATCATCATCCGGAAGTATTCCCTCGTTTGCGAACAGAGGTGCCTCCGTATGATCAAGGATATGCGGCATTGCTAAACGACCTCGATGAGCGTGGAATGCTTGACGACACACTTGTGATCACCGCTGGTGAATTTGGTCGCACGCCACGGCTAAACACTGATGCACGCGGGCCGGGTAGAGATCATTGGTCTCAGGCCTTCAGCCTTACAATGGGTGGTGGTGGAATAAAGACTGGAGTTGTGCTGGGTGCGACGGATAAGCATGCCGCTGAGGTGTCCGAACGCCCTGTCTCCGTTGAAGACTACGCAGCCACTGTATATCAAACTCTCGGAATGCAGCCAAAGAAGGTCTATCGCACCTTAGATGGTCGACCGACAGAAAGCCTGCCTGAAGGACGTGTTATTCCTGAATTGGTTTAGCTGATTGCTCCGGCTAGCGATGAATTGTCTCAGGCATGATACGTGTACACCGAGTCGAGCGATCGGATCGAAGCGTCAAATGTTTTTGGCAAACGTTACCACGCCTTTAGTAAATCTCCTTAAGCATTCCATGGCTTTCGTGCCGAC
>JAKUOW010000076.1:0-8009 GCA_022451045.1 Pirellulales bacterium
AGCTCACATGCTTCGTGAAACCCACGATCGGAGAATGAGTTGTCCTTGGGAATGATCTCCATTCCTATGTGCTTCCAGTAGTATTGGAATTTCGTTGATGTCCACTCGGGGTACGTCTCTTTCCAGTTGAAAGGGCTGAAGCTCGCAAGGTGTGGTTCGGTCATGTGTTCAGCGATCGGGTCGTCAATAGCCTGATACCGGTTGTCCAGTGAAACTCGCAGCTTATCTTCGGTCACGTTTGGTAAGGCCATGTGAATGGTTAAGGCTGGGAAGATAAGTGTGTCGCCGATCTCATAGTTTGTAGTGTGCCACTGTAAGCCGAGTGGTTCGTAGTCTTGAGCGTTAATCATCAGACTACCTGCACCCAGTGAAAAATGATGATCCATAACATGTCCGACCTTGTGCGACCCACGCAAGACTGCCAGTCCGCCGAGTTCAATTGGGCAGTCACCGACCGGTGCCCAACAGGTCAGATTGTCATATGTGCCCTGAAAGTGGACGAAGTCCTGATGAATCGGGGTTGTATGCGCCGTGTATTTCGGGAACCATAATCGCGCAACCTTTTGAGGTTGAGGGGTCATATCCCGTCCAGTGATGTCGGAGACAGTGTTAATCATGATGTCACGGTGCGCTGACTCGTGGAATAGCTGGTTTCGGTAAACCTCGTGATACACGTCGGTGTATTCCAAATCCCCTTCCGTACATTGCACACCGGGTTCGGCAATACCATCTACAGGGTCTGTGCCCTGCTTGATCCAACCGCCGTCCTGCATGGTCGAGAGCATTTGACGACGCAGCTCCCAAAGCATTTCGCGGTCCTGCAATTGACGGAAAAACAGGTATCCATCTTCTGCGATTCTCTCTTGAAGCGCTGCTGGATTGCCGTGAATATCATTGGATTCACGTAGTTCTTGTAACTCGGTTACTTCTGGAATCATTTATTCACGGTCTCGTTGATCAATGTTGAGAGAATATAGGCGTTTATTATAGCTATGCATGTCCCAAAGGTCAGTTGCCGTTAGACGACCAAGAAATTCCATGCGGGCATGGAATATCTTGGAACACGTGATTGCAAAATCACAAATGACTTAGGACTGGTGTCGTAATCCGTTTATAATAAACAGACCTACCCAATCCTTCCTCAATAACCTTCGAAAGGCCCGTCGCCATGTTGCGAATGCTAGGATCCGAACGTCGAAACTGTGATGGAGTATCGCGACGCGAGACGTTGCAGGCCGGTGGATTAGCTACGCTTGGCAGCCTGTTTGGTATGCCGTCAAGCATGCTTAACGCCTCGGTAAACTCAGATTCCGGCGGCAAAGCCAAAAGCGTAATTGTGCTTTACCTGCTCGGCGGTGCTCCGACTCAGGATATGTGGGATATGAAGCCCGATGCGCCTGGCGGTGTCGGCGGCGAGTTTAAACCTGTTGCAAGTAATGTGCCAGGTATGGACGTATGTGAGTTGTTGCCCAACCACACGAATTGGATGGACAAGTGTGCTGTTGTTAGAACAGTAAATCACAAGGCGGGCTGCCACAATCCTATGCCAAGCCTTACAGGGTATCCTGAGCCATTACCGTCGATTGGTGTGGTGCAGGATAATCTTCCACCAAGTATGGGATCGGTTTGCGAGTACATGAATCAGGAGTCGGATTTCCCGGCTTATGTGCATATGCCATGTATGCTCGGCTGGGGGCAACATATTCGACGAGCTGGCCCTTACGCAGGATTCCTTGGTCGACAGTATGACCCACTGTTTACCGAATGTTACCCAACAAGCGAAAAGCCCTCTCCCGATACCTATCAGCCTCAAATCGTACACGGTGAACCTAAACTGCCGGTTGCGAAGCTTCCAAAGGGAGTAACTCTGGATCGCCTAAAGGCACGACGCCGATTGACGGATCAGTTTGACGATGCGTTGCGCGATTTGGAACGTGGTGGTGAATTTGAACGAGCTCAAAAGGGCGCGCTCGCACTTCTCACATCAAATGAAATTCGCGAGGCCTTTGATTTGGAAAAGGTCGCAAAAGCTAAGCGTGAACTTTACGGAGATACATTGTTTGGTAATAGCGCTCTAATTGGCAGAAATCTCGTTGAAAAGGGAACCAAGTTCGTTAACGTTACCTGGGATGCATTTTGGACACGTCCCGCAAAACTAGATGGTGCCATCTGGGATACGCATTCACGCAATTTCGGCATTCTCAAAGAAGTGCTGCTTCCGGTTTACGATCACACATTTAACGGATTAATGACTGATTTGAGTGAATCAGGATTGCTCGATGAGACTCTCGTTGTCGTGATGAGTGATATGGGGCGAACACCAAAGATCAATAAGAACGCAGGTCGTGATCACTGGACATTCTGTTATTCAGTTTTGTTTGCAGGTGCTGGAATCCAAGGCGGTACTCTATACGGTAAGTCGGATAGTCAGGCGGCGTACGTTAAGGACAAACCGGTGTCACCTGCAGATATTTGTGCCACCATCTATAAATGCCTGGGAATCGATCCGGAGATGCAAATACCGGATTCGAACGGTCAGCCTGTAAAGGTGGCACTTGATGGTCGACCTATTGAGGAGATTCTCGCTTGATCTGGAAACAACGTCCAATTGGTGTGCGACTACTTAGTCCAATCATAGTGTTAGCATCTCTTGCCTCCGTGCTCGCGTTAGATACGCACGCTGCGGATCGCAATGCTCGCATACCACGACGAACTCAGGTTGTTGTGACTCCAGACAGTATTGATCTACATGGTGTGCGCGATACACGACAGTTGCTTGTTACCGGCATTTTGACGGACGGCAGTGAAATCGATCTCACGCATCTAGCCGAGTACTCGAGTAACACTATTGCATGCGATGTTACAGAAACTGGTTTAGTGCAGGTACGTGGACAGGGCTCCGGAGCGTTAATGGTAAGAATTGGTCATCGACGAATGGCCATTGACGTGAATGTCGAATTAGCCGAAGTCGAGCAACCGGTCAGCTTCAAACACGAAATCGTCCCGTTATTAAGCCTCAACGGATGCAGCGATATTCGCTGTCATGGTGCACCTAGTGGAAAAGGTGGATTTCGACTTAGCCTCTGGGGATCGGATGAGTCTTTTGATTACGAACAACTAGTGCGTGATGCCTTCGGACGCAGAACCAATGCCGTGGACCCGGATAACAGCCTCGTGTTGCAAAAGCCATTGGCTCGTGTATCCCATATTGGCGGCCAGCGTTTTTCAGAAGAAAGCCTGACGGCAACGTTGTTGCGAACATGGCAGGAACAAGGGCTTGTTAATGATGTTGATGCTACGTCGGTAAAGAGTCTCTCGGTTACACCTGGTGAGCGTGTATTACATGCCCCGGCTACAACTCAGCAACTCGTCGTATCCGCCGAATTTGAAGATGGCACTTCCGTTGATGTCACCCAACTGGTGGCTTTTTCAAGTAGCGATTTGGCATTGGCAACGGTCGAGGCTGGTGGCAAGGTTACATTTTCCCAGCAAGGGGAAGTGGCAATTTTGTGCAGGTATATGGGGAAAATGGTATCTGCTCGCATGATGCATATTGCAGAGCCGTCGCGTGACTATGAATGGACGAATCCAGAACCAAGTAATTTTGTAGATGAACATGTGTATGCGAAATTGGAGCAATTGCACATCCCACCATCTGTTGTTTGTACCGACGAAGAATTTGTCAGGCGAGTCTATTTGGATTTGTGTGGCGTGCTTCCCACACCGGAAGAAATGACTCGATTTGTCGATTCTGATATTCCGAATAAACGGGCCGAATTGATTGATGCGTTGATGCAGCGGGAGGAGTTTTCTGACCTGTGGACAAAGAAGTGGATGGATGTGTTTCGTGTTAGCCGTGATTCGATCCAACTGCAGGGAGCCCAGACGTTTCAAGCGTGGTTGCGAGAACAAGTTTCGTCTGACCGCCCGTTCTCGGAGGTGGTGGCTGAGATGCTAACCGCCACGGGTGAGTCCTATTCTGTCGGCGCGTCGAATTATTATTGTGCTGCACCAATGGAGAGGAAGGTTACTGACGCCGACTATCTCCAGAAGGATCTCGCCGAATCCACTGCTCAGCTGTTTATGGGAATTCGGTTGCAATGTGCTCAGTGTCATAATCATCCCTATGAACGCTGGACGCAGGATGACTACCTCGGACTGGCCGCCTTCTTCTCTCAAATCACCAGATCACGACTTGGTAAAGCAGGTCCTGATGGCCGACCAGAGCGTCGACAGATTGCGGTTGCATTGGACACGTCGATAACAAGTTTACCCGGTACTGAGCACAAACAGGTGAAGCCACATTTTCCGGGTGAATTGCCACTGACGATCGAAGACGGGAGTGATTATCGAAAAGTATTGTCAGACTGGCTGGTTACTTCTGACAACCCATTTTTTGCAAAGTCTGTTGTGAATAGGATTTGGTTTCACCTCAATGGTCGTGGCATTGTAGAGCCTGTTGATGATTTTCGTGATTCCAATCCATCGGCAAATGATCCGCTGTTAAGTGCGCTTGCCATACACTTTGCGGAAAATGACTTCCGGCTGCGGCCACTGATTCGCGCTATTGTTCTTTCTAAGACTTACCAGGCTTCATCTTTGGGAAATGTCTTTAATTCATCTGACAATAAATACTTCTCACACCAAACGGCGCGGCCACTTCCAGCCGAAGTATTGCTCGATGCAATTTGCGAGGTGACAGGTGTACCAGAGCAGTATGAAGACATGGAAGAATACACGATTGGAATTCACAAGGAGAAGATTAAGTTGCCCCTGGGTACTAGGGCTGTGCAATTACCAGTGACGGATGTGGTTACGCTTATCAATACGTCAAGCAGCTATGTTCGTTACGAATTGCATCCGTTCCTGCGTACGTTTGGCCAACCTGTTCGTCGACAAACCTGTGAATGCGATAGGTCACCCGGCTTCAGCCGTAAGCAAGCACTTGAACTGACTGTCGGCGAAATGGTCTCAGGAAAAGTTGCCGACTCGTCTAGTCGAATTAAATCACTGATCGACAATGGAGCTTCAGATCAGGAAATGTTGTTTGAGTTTTATACCCGGGCCTTGAGTCGTCTACCTAATGCTGGTGCTTCTGAAAAACTACTCGACTACATTTCCAGCAGCGATGATCGTCAAAAGGCCTGGGAAGATATTCTCTGGACCATTTTGAATTCCAAGGAATTCATCTATCAACATTAGACACGCGCATTGCGAGTCATCTGCCACCGTACTCTTGAGGAAAGCTGAGTTTATGTTTTTGCGAATTATTTTTGCGATTTCATTCCTTTTGCACGGGAATATCGTCCTAGCGCAGCGCATTGTTCCTACGGACCCAGCAAACGTGGAAATCCGTGGTGAATTGGCCTCCCGAATGAAGCTTGCCGTTGAATATTTGGATCTCGCAACCCGTCAACAGTTGTGGAGTGGATTCGAAGCAGAGCTTACAGATGATCACTCATTTGGGCTTTGGGCAGCAGATTGGCCCGGAAGAACACTGGAAGCATATGCACGTGTGTCACTGATGCTTGGAGAGGATATATCCCGACGCTTTGATGAGGTTGGATTTGGGTTGTTAGCCAACCAACGTCGAGATGGTTCCTTTAAGAATGGTAAACCTGTCGACCCAACGCGTACTGGACATGCCTATTCCAATGGCTATTGGTTCGGAAATGCTCGAGGTATGTTGGGATTGATATGGGCGCACCAATATCAGCCGGACGGTTCTGAATATCTGGATGCCGCAACGAAACTTGGAGACCATTTCATTGCAAATTACTTTGCCGAAGATCAGTTAGGTGCTCCCAGTTCATTCTGGTGGGTTGGCACTGAAGCGATGGTTGAGTTGTATAAGGTGTCAGGCGAGCGCAAGTACCTCGACTTTGCACTGCGAATCGCTGAGTCCGTTCCAGATGTAAATGCGATCAGTCAACATACACATTCTTATCTTTTGGCCATCCGCGGTATCGTAAATATCTGCGACGAATTAAAGGCTTTAGGTGATGATGAAAAGACGAAAGCGTTGATGCAGAAGGCACTTGATCAACATGAATATTTCAAAAAACATGTGATGTGGCCCGGCGGTGGAATTGTCGAACATCTTGGGCAACGCGAAGGGTTTAGTCTGAATTATTGGTTCGATGAAGGTTGTAGCGTCTTTGATTGGTGGGGATTAAATGTCGATTTATGGCGTGTGATAGGCGACACAGAATACCTCGATTTGGCGGAACGCGTCGCACGTAATCATTTGTTATTCAACCAGGATGCGTCTGGTGGTTTTTGTGGTGACCGAGGAGTGGACTTTGTGAGAGAGGGATCGCCATGGCCGTTTTGTTGTGCCATGCACGGTACACGAACGTTGGCAGAAATTCCTCAATACGCCGTAACAACGGATAAAAAATCCATCTTTGTCAGCTTTTTTTATCCTTCAACAACGAAGCTGGAAGTTTCAGGCACACCTGTTCAGCTTGACCTTGAGACTACTTATCCCAAGTCGGGGAGGATGAAGTTAACAATGTCTGTAGGAGAAAGTGTTGAAGCAGGTGTTAATATTCGCATCCCACAATGGAGTCGTGTGTTGAGTCTGTCGGTGGATGGTGAGCCCGTCGAGGTGCAGATTAAAGACGGTTGGTGTGTGATAGAAAGAGTTTGGTCCGATCGGTCGACGATAGATATTCAACTAGACTTGCCAATCCGCACGGAAATACGAAATCAATTTATCGGAGACACAAAGGATACTGATCCAGAAAAAGTGAGTTTGTGGCACGGGCCTCGACAACTGGTTTACAACCAGTCACTCAATTCAACATTTCATAAAGGCATCAAATCCGAACCATCGCTAAGGCACGTTTATCAAACCTATAAGGAAATGAAGTTGGATAAATCTGTAAACGATACCCCGTTGAAGATTGGCGAAAGAGAATACAAAAAAGGTGTTGGCACGCATTCGGTAAGTGAAATCACATATTGGTTAAATGGAGAGTTTTCTGAATTCAGATCTGATATCGGCATTGATGCTACGGCCGAAGGTGAAGGTGCCGTGCGGTTTAAAGTGTGTGTTGATGGGCTGGTTGCACACGGTGATGTCGTAAAAGCGAGTATTGGTGAGGAGAATGCCAATCAGGTTCAGTCACTATATGGTTTTGAGGTATCAGCGATGACAGGTGCTGACAAACCAAGGTCTATTCGAGTCGCACTGAATAGTGCCCGAGTACTCACACTGGTGGTAGACGAGGCAGTCAATGGACTTGCCAGAGACTTTGCAAATTGGGGGAATGCCAGACTGGTTAAGAATGATGGCGAGGTCGTTTATTTGAGTGATTTGCCGAACAAGTCCAGTCAGGGCATACCATTTGATCGCACGACAATACTGTTAGATCAAAGTCCCAAATGGATGGATCATGGTGTTGAACTTAAGGCTACATATGGCGAGGCAACGGTGCCCTTGGTATTTAGTTACCTAGATCAGCTTGGTTTTAACCTAATGACTAAGCGACCGGTATTGCGATCGTATATGCGCGTCGTTGACTCAAAACCATAATCATTGATATATGACCGAAGTTCTATTGTGTCAGCAACGCTGCGCACGATAATAGAAAAGTAGTAAGAAAAATCTGTTAACGAGATCGGCAGCCATGTTAAACCTATTTGGCGGTAAACGACGACTTTGCGATGGAATAAATCGTAGGGATTTCTTGAGCATCGGCTCACTGGGGCTCGCCGGTTTGTCATTGCCCGAACTGCTGAGAGCAGAAGATGCAGCGGGTATCGGTGAATCACATAAATCCGTGATCATGATTTATCTGACAGGTGGTCCTCCGCATCAGGACATGGTGGATCTGAAACCAAATGCACCGGCAGAGATACGCGGTGAGTTTAGCCCGATTTCAACAAGCCTAAGCGGCGTTCAAATCAGCGAATTGATGCCGATGACGGCGAAGATGATGGATAAGTTTTCTATCATCCGAAGTTTAGTTGGGTCGGAAGGCCGGCATTCCTCTTTTCAATGT
>JAKUOW010000076.1:8019-12985 GCA_022451045.1 Pirellulales bacterium
GGGTTGCGTGCTTTCCAAAAAATACGGCGCCGTTGATCCTGCAATCCCACCGGCAATCGATTTGTCGATCAAGATGGAGCATCTTCCGTATAATCTGCCTGGCCCCGGCTTCCTTGGTCACCGACATGCACCATTTAAGCCAACGGGTCCTTCGCTTGCTGACCTTGTTTTAAGTGATGTTAAACTCCGTCGCTTTGATGATCGCAAGACGTTGCTCACCAATCTCGATGCCGTAAAGCGGAAGATAGACAGTGATGGATATCCGGCAGAAGCGGATGCATTCACTCAAAGAGCACTCGATGTGCTGACGTCCAGTAAACTCGCAAACGCATTGGACCTTGAGCAGGAAGATCCTAAGTTGCGTGAACGATATGGAAAAGATGATAAGAGCATTTTGCCGTATTCGTCGAAGGGATATCAGGCACTTGTATCCAAGTTCTTAATCGCGCGTCGATTAGTGGAAGCTGGCGCTCGTTGTGTGACTGTGTCATATGCAGACTTTGATTGGCACGGGTCAAACTTTGCCCACGGTCGTAAAGTGATTCCGGTCTTAGATCAAGCACTTACGGCTCTCGTGGAAGACCTCCACGATCGCGGTATGGATGAAGATGTTACCGTGGTTGTATGGGGTGAGTTCGGCCGCACGCCAAAGATCAACACTTCGGCAGGAAGAGATCACTGGACGCAAGTGGCGTTTGCTATGTTGGCTGGTGGTGGTATGAACAACGGGCAGGTCATTGGTGCGACAAATAAATACGCCGAGGAAGCTATTGATCGACCAGTTACGTTCCAGGAAGTGTTCGCTACGCTCTATAAAAATCTGGGCATCGACCCGTCTCGTAACACGATTGACGATTTAACTGGTCGTCCCCGGTATCTGATGGATGATTTTAATCCGATTCCAGAGCTTGCTTAGGCCCTGCGACGGCCCTTCGCAGGCGACGCGTCAAACGAACATATGTTGCAATAGCGGAACGGATCGATGCGTGCCCTCAAGATGCTAATTCGATCCTTGAGATTGCGATGCTGTGTTTGCGGGCGTGGTAAGATGTTTCGCCGTTGGTGGATGATGCACGAGTCATGTCAAAAGTGCGGCATTGCTTTTGAGCGTGAACGCGGCTTTTTTCTCGGCAGTATCTACTTCAATTATGGGATTACTGCGTTTTCCTTGACGGCGTTTTACATGGCCGCATATTTTTCAAAGCTGGCAGAAAATCGAGTACTCTTATACTACGGCGTGGCATACGTCGTGCTGTTTCCAGTTTTCTTTCATCCGTTTGCACGAAGTCTATGGTCTGGTTTTGACCAGTTATTTGACCCTCGTGAGAATCCATCAAACACTGAGTCGAATTATGAATCGAAGTGAGATTGTTAAGCTGGCTGTTTTCATGTTATGTGCGGCACTGCCGGATTTGCGGGCATCAGAAGAGCCACTCAATGTGCTGTTTATTATTTCAGATGACCTGACCGACACTGCGTTGTCGTGTTATGGCAATGAGGTGTGTAAGACTCCGAATATCGACTCCATTGCAGCGCGAGGAACACGATTTACTCATGCGTATTGTCAGGGAACTTATTGCGGGCCATCCCGAGCGTCGTTTATGTCGGGATATTATCCACATGCCATAAAAATGCTTGGTTATAAATCGCCGCGGCCAATGATCGGTGATCGTGCGATGTGGGCAGAGCACTTTAAAAACAATGGTTATCACACTGCTCGGGTTAGCAAGATTTTTCATATGGGTGTGCCGGGTGGCATTGAGGCTGGGACAGATGGAGCAGACGATCCGAGATGCTGGACTCAAAGATTTAATAGTAAAGGGCCCGAATGGAAAGCGCCTGGGCTCGGATGGACACTCGAAGGGAATCCGGATGGCACTGTTCCTGTAAAAGGCGGAAATACGTTCGTCGTTGTTGAGGCCGAAGGTGATGATTTAGTGCATTCGGACGGACGGACTGCTGAGAAAGCATGTCAGCTAATTCATGAGTTGAAGGATCGCCCTTTCTTCCTTGGCGTCGGATTTGTAAGACCACACGTGCCATTTGTTGCACCCAAAAAGTACTACGATCCATTTGACTACGACAAAATGGTGTTGCCTCCCAAAGTAGATGGGGATTGGGATGATATTCCTGCGGCGGGCATAAACTACAAAACCAGCAAGAACATGAAGATGAATTTGGAGAAACAGCGGAAAGCCGTTGGAGGGTATTACGCGTCGGTTTCTTATATGGATGCTCAGGTTGGAAAGGTGCTTACAGCTCTTAAGGAAGCCGGGCATGAGGAGCGAACCATTGTGATTTTCACTAGTGATCATGGTTATCACCTTGGGGAGCATGATTTTTGGGCCAAAGTCAGCCTTCATGACGAGTCAGCGCGTGTTCCGCTAATTATCGCTGTGCCGGGAAAGCAACCTGCCGTCTGCCATTCATTAACTGAACTTCTCGATCTCTATCCCTCCATTTCCAAGCTATGTGGATTACCAGTGCAGGCGAGATTGCAAGGTAAGGATATATCAGGAATGCTCGATGACCCTTCCGTGGAAGTGCGAGATGCTGCATTTAGTGTTAACGGCCGTGGCTTTTTGTTGAGAAGCCATCGATGGGCCTATATTCAATACGGGAGAGATGGCAGTCGTGGTGCTGAGTTGTTCGATATGAAATCAGATCCGCATCAATATACGAATCTTGTCGATTCAGCAGACCACGCTGAAGTCGTCGCCGATTTCCGACGTGCGATGGATGCGAAAATGAAGGTCGTGCTCACAAACGATTTGGGATTGGAGTACTAAATCCTATTGGCTTAGCCAGTTGGAGTCTGTGAAAACAAGAGAAGGTTTACTATGAAGTGTTTTGTTAGTTCAGTTGTCTGCCTTTTAATAGGCGTTGGTATAGGAATGCTTGCGGCGCCCGCAGAGCCAGAATCCGGGCCGGTGTTTGTTACCGAAGGTGATGTTTATGACGGACAAGTCAACTTACTGAACCGGTTTGTGGAAGGATGTCTGGCACGTGATCCGAAAGCATGTGCGGCACTGTACACCGCTGACGCAATCTATATGGTTCAGGATCAACCTCAGCTTGAAGGGTATGATGCAGTCTTACAGGACTATGAAACGCTCTTTGCTACAGAGTCTACTGCTGAAGTTGAAATGGCAGAGCCTGTACAGGAGGTTCTCTCGATGGGCGATTATGCGGTCATCCGCGGTACTGGATATAACATCGAATCTAACAACGGTGAATCTAAGAAAATGACGTATAAATGGGTCATTCTTAGCAAACGACAACCGGATGGATCCTGGCAGATGGTCTGGGATATCTACAATTATGATGACAAATATGACACGTAAGAATCGTGTTAACTGGTCCCAAATCTAGCGGGGCTATCACGACTGGTTGCTTGCACAGGGTTGCGAAGCAACACAATGCTTCCAAAGAATTCACTTCACAGAAACGACAACACACGACGGTTCCTTTGCTTTACTTCATCTCCTGGCTTACCGATTTCGCGGCAATACTGTTTATTTTTGTAAGCACGAGACTGCTTGCTGATGAACAAACAAGTGCACAGGCCATGGGTTATCTCGGAGCCGCCTATTTTTTGGTTGCCGCCATAGCAAATACAATCTCGGGACCGCTGTCAGATTATTTGGGAAAACGAAAGGTCTCCTTTATTGGCACGGTGGTAATGGGTGCGGCTATTGCGGGCATCATTCAGTGCGAACCAGGTACAAGTGGTTTTTATGTTTCCTACACTGCTGTAGGGCTAGCACTGGGAGTTATTTACCCACCGATCATGGCAGCGCTTGGAACCGCGCGCTCTGGTCAGGGTACTATGCGCACTTATTTGTTCTTTTGCCTGGCATTTAATTTTGGAATTGCATGTGCGCAAGTCGCCGGAGGTTACATCTATAAACACGTCGGACCTTATGCACCGTTTTACGTCGCGATTGGCGCCGCTTTGCTTGCCGGTATTTGCCTGCTTTTTGCCAATGACCCCTCTGCGCCCCAACCCCAAGCCAGCGAGCATGAAGAACTTGATAGTGGATTCGATAAACATCTCTCACAAGTGTTTTCTCGCATCAATTGGTGTGCGAATTTCAGCGGCATGTTCTCGATGAGCTTGATCTGGTTTCTATTGCCAAAGCTCATCGTTCAGCAAAGCATAGAAGCGGATACACACGGCACGATCATGGCATGTGGTAGAGTGTGCACCATAGCAACATTTGTCCTCATGTATTTGCTACCGAAGTGGCCATACAAAGTGAGATTTGTCGTTGTTTGTCATAGTCTTGGTGCAATCGGGCTTGTTGGGATTTATAGCAGTTCAACTGCGATGGGGTTTGGAGCTTCAGTCTGCGTATTCTCTACCCTGATGGGCTTTAATTACTACGGCAGTCTGTATTACAGCAGTACAGGATCCAGTAGCGAGAGTAAAGGAAAAGCTTTTGGCTTGAATGAAGCGTTCCTGATGTTTGGTGCTGTGGGAGGATCTATTCTTGGCGCAGCACTGAGTACGAGTGACTCATTCCGACTTCCGTTTGCGGTAGCTGCAGGTGTAGTCGTCGCATCGCTGATTCTCCAATGCCTCATCTGGCACAAGAAGATAGGCGTGCAAGCTTCACTCACGGTAAGCGAGTTAGCGTAAGGCCACTGTGACAAACAAAAAGAACTCTCTTAGGAAATGAGTTCTTTGATGGGCGTGCCGTTTTCAATTAGATTGACGGGGCGACCCTGATTGTTTATTAATTGCATGCGGTAATCCAGGCCATACATATGGAATATGGTAGCCATTAAATCCTGCGGACTGATGGGAGTTGTTTCCGGCACTTCGATCTTCCGTGAAGATTCACCGATTACCTGCCCCATGTTTAAACCGCCGCCAGCGAGCGCTAGCGAACACAGGCGCCCCCAGTGATCACGACCACCGTTGGCGTTGATCTTTGGTGTGCGACCGAAATCGCCGGTGATG
>JAKUOW010000076.1:12995-18163 GCA_022451045.1 Pirellulales bacterium
CAACTAGGGTGTCATCCAATTGGCCTCGCTGATCGAGATCTTCAATCAATGCTGAAATTGCCTGGTCCATTTGGGCAGCGCGGCTCTTGAGTCCTTTGGCGATACCACCGTGCATATCCCAACCACCATATGAAACTGTTACAAAACGACAGCCAGCTTCACAAAGCCGACGTGCTTTTAAAAGCGATTCTCCCAATCCCTTGCCGTATTTTGTGCGCGTCTTGGGATCTGCCTTGTTGATGTCAAAAGCATCTTGTGAAGAGCCCAAGACGAGCTCAAATGCCTGTTGCTCAAATGCGTCGATACCTTCCATCTTTCCAGATGCATCCGCTTGCCGATTGATACCATCCAGAGAATTCAGCAAATCTCTACGGCTTCCGAAGCGATCTTCGGCGACCGCGATCTTCATATTCTTAACTGCCGGGCCATTGGGGTTAAAGGGGCTGTATGCTGTTCCCAACCACCCTGCACCATCGCCACCAATGCCATTCATGCGCACGTATGTTGGCATGCCAGTTTCCGGATCGGTCGTGCCGTAATGACGAGCCGCAATGGATCCGAATGATGGTTTTACGCCTTGACGATCGTCATAGCCCGTCATGACCCACTTGGTAGCGTTGCCGTGGCTGCTGTTACCGTGAGCGAATGATCGCACAAGCGACATTCTGTCTACACACGATGCAATCTTCGGAAATGTTCCACCGATGGTAACACCTGATAATGGTGTTTTTACTTCACTCGTAATGCTGCGATATTCAACCGGCGCAGTCATTTTTGGATCAAATGTTTCTACATGGGTTGGACCACCAGCCAGCCAAATCCAGATGACGGATTTTTGCTTGGTGGTTACAGGAGTAGCGTTTTCAGCACGCAGCAGGTTCGGCAATGTTAGTGCACCGCCGCCAATAGCACCTACTTTCAAAAAGTCTCGGCGAGTGGATCCTTCACAGTCCTTACGCTTAGTCTTTGAGAATACGGTAAGCATCTTGCTACTCCTTGTTTGACAGTGCCATGTGAAAATTGCTGATAGCTACGAACGCATAATCCACTAGTAGAATTATCGGAATCTGCACAGCGTTAGGCAAGTATTTTAGACGTCGTATCCGTGTCCACATGCAATTGAGTAAGCGGCTTTTCATTTGCCGTGATAAACTGGGTAGTTCTGGATTGTTAGGTGTGATTTCACATCGTCCATATTTCCAAATCTGTTATTACGCTAATCGCCTGTGGAATTGACACCGTTCTTAGCTGACCGCGGCTTATCTCGAAGACATCTTTTAAAAGTTGGCGCGGCTAGTACGCTGTCATCAGTTAAGGGGATGCAAGAGTTCCAACATTTGGAAGTTCCCTCTCTCGACGAGGAATTACGAGCATACCAGTTACAACAGCTTAGCGCTGATCAGCGACTACGCGATAGAATTCATTCGTTTAGAAGTCATGCCAAGTATGTTGAGAGAGTCCGCGAGAGGTTTCTGGATTGTTTGGGTGGCTTGCCAGACAAGGCGCACCTCAAACCAAGAAAAGTTGGAACGCTGCATCGAGATGGCTATTCCGTTGAAAAATGGCTCTTTCAGACATTGCCAGGATTCTATGTCACGGCAAATCTCTACTTGCCACCTGCTGCTAGCCATCCACATCCCGCAGTCTTATCACCAATAGGGCACGCGCCGCCGGGAAAGGCTTATGCAATAAATGACAATTATCAAGCTCGATTCGTAACGCTTGCTCGTAAAGGGTATGTCGTTTTGACTTGGGATCCGCTTGGGCAGGGAGAGCGTGAGTCCTATGGTGCCAAGACGGGAAATCATCATTATGTGCAGGGGTATCAATGCATGTCCTCAAAGCATCATCTCCTGTCGTATTTCCTGCATGATGGTATATGCTTACTCGATTATTTGTGCGATCGACCGGATGTAGATCAGGAGAGGATCGCGTGCGCGGGCTGCTCTGGTGGCGGTGCAATCACAAACTACCTGTCTGCGCTGGATGATCGAATTGCCCTGGCTGTCCCAACAAGTTGGATCGCGGAAAGCACATTACTGACAGACGATTCCGGACTGCATACTGAATCATGGTTTACTGGCTTGTGTGACCCGCATGGACCAGGAACGGATCAATTACTTGCGTGCATTTGCCCACGTCCAATGCTGATCCTTGGAAATCAACTCGATTCGGAGTTTCCGCCAGAGAGTATGCATCGTTGTTACCGGACCATCAGTAAGTTGTATGGACAATTGGGGAGTGCGGGACAGGTCGAGTATCGCAATGTTCCAACTCGTCATGGCTTTTGGCCGGAAGCACGCAGCGAGTTATATCGATTTCTCAATAAACATTTTGAGATTGATCAGGATAGCAACGAGGAGCATGTAGAGCCGGAGCTGGAAGAAACTCTCTTTTGTGCGCCAAATGGTCAAGTCAGAAATATCTCTGGATCGCAAACGGTTCACACATTGAATCAAATCGCAATGAACGAGCTCGCCACTGATCGTCTGGTCTTCCATCAGATTTCACCTAAGCGACGTGCCGCAGCAGTGCAATCGCGTGTAATTCAGCGCATGTCGCCTGACGCATTGAAATGGAACCCCAAGATCCACGAGGCAATTACCCTGTCGGAGAGGCATAAGCAACTTCTGGTTGAGTATGAGCTTGGATTTAACACCGTTGTCGATGTGATAGGTGATCAGGTAAAGGGCTCCCGTGCTGTCGTGTTTCTGTCGGACAGCAACCGCTTTTCTCGCGAATGTGCGGCGCGTTTGGCAGAATTTGGCCTAACGGTTTACCTACCCACCATGCGTAGTACCAGCCATCGAAAGGAAATTCTTGCGGGAAAGACATGGCTTCACCGCCGCCGACAACTGGTCATGAATTGTGCGATGCTTGCTGCAAGAATTACGCGGCAAGTTTGTGCTGTTGGATGGGGGTGGCACGCAAGCGTTGCTGTTCAGGAAGCGGCATGCATGCAATCGGAACTCTACACCAAGGTTGCCATAGTCTCCAACCTGGACTCCATTGAATCGCTATCAGATTCTGTTGAAAGCATGCACAGCATGCAGCTTATTCCTGGCTTCCTGCGAACACTTGACTTGGCATTGTTACCGCTTGGCATCACTTCGCCAGAACTATATATCGCGGGTACTCAGCGGCATGATTCAACGCCACTAGATTTAGATGCGATGCAGAGCCATTATGCGTTGCTCATGCATACCCGATCCACGTTGAATCGACCCTCGCCAATATTAGTACCGCATCAAGGTGCGGAGCACTTGGAAATGCTCGGAAGTTGGTTGAGTGGCGATGTCTAAATCGAGTTCTGCAGCAATCACTTTGCTTTTAGTGCAAACAGGTGCTTAAAGCCACGTACGATCATACGATCGCCCGAAATTGCTGGTGTGGCATGACAACCTTCACCAAGCTGATTGCGGGCAAGCACTTGAAACTTGTCGCCAGCAGCGACGACGACCATTTCACCATCTCGGGAAGCACAATAGATCTTTCCGTCAATACAAACCGGCGAGGCTGAGAATGTGCCACCAATTCGTTCGAGATAAACGACTTCACCGGTTTTTACTTTGACGCATAGCAATACGCCGTTATCCCCCCAAAGATACATGTTCTCGCCAACGATTAGAGGCGTTAGGACATAAGGTAAATTTTGATCAAGCGACCACGCTGCGTCTTCAAAGGTCAACTCACCTTTTTGATGGACAGGTATGGCGCCAATGTACTTACCGCGGCCGCCACCTCCGCAAATTGCAAACGCAAAACCTTCACCAACAACTGGTGAATTGACCGCTCGGGCTGTAAAAACCTTGGCACGCCAAATTAAGTCGCCATTACGTGGATCTAGACTTGCGATTCCGTCGTCTGTGTTGGTGTAAATCACCTGAGGTGCATCTGAATCTGCGCCGATCAACGTTGGGGTGCAGTGACCGGTGAGTCTTGTTTCCCGCTCATTTTTCCAGCGTATTTTACCTGTGGCTAACTCTACACCCGCGACAAAGGACGGGCCGCTATGTTGGATCGAGAGAATGGCAAGATCTTTATACGTGATGGGTGACGTACCACATCCATGTCCGTGCTGACACACAAAGGGCCCAAAGTCCGTTCGCCATACTTCCTTGCCCGCTAAATCGTAACCAATGAGGAGAGTTTGTTCTGAACCGGCAAATAGGAATGCGACATGCTTGCCGTCTGTTGTCGGCGTAGCTGATGCGAAGCTATTTAGTGCATGCTTATCGTTCGTTTCGAATACAACTTCGTTCTGCCATAGTTGTTTACCCGTATCAGCGTCGTAAGCTAGCGCAAGTCTCTTCGTACCGTCATCAAGAGAGGACGAAACGAAAATCATGTTCTCCCATGTGCACGGTGATGAATGGCCGAGCCCGGGGATTTCCACTTTCCAGTCATAATCACTTTCATTCCACTCGACCGGAATACCAGTCAATTCACTGATTCCCGTGCCGTTTGGACCACGAAAGCGATTCCAGTTTTCCGCATCTGCATGAGAAGCAGTAAAAACGAAAGCGGTGATGAGACCTAAGAAGGAAAGCATTGATTTCATGAGTACGCCTGACCAACGGTAAAGTGGCTTAGAAATAAGAAGCATGATGATATTTAACTTTCATCATGATAGCGAAATGCACAGCCTGATGTTGTTAAATTTGCGGTGCTGCTACACCAGTTCGCTGATTACCTTGGCGCCAGTCGGCAGCAAATAATTTGGGCGGCCGTTAAAGTCGTTCGCCTGCATGGCAGGATTGATTCCCAATACATGAAACAGAGTCGCCATGAGGTCCTTGGGTTCATAGGCACTGGATGTTGGATATTCCGCTTTGGTGGAAGAAGTGCCAATCACTTGTCCATGTGTCAATCCACCACCGGCAAGCGCCAGTGTGCAGAGTCCGGGCCAATGGTCACGCCCGCCATGAGCGTTGATCTTTGGTGTGCGACCGAAATCGCCGGTCACCACCAGGAGGATATTTTCTGATAAACCACGTTGTTCAACGTCGGTTAGGAATGCCGAAATAGCATGGTCGAACATTGGGAAAATTGATTCGAGTTGACCTTTCATGGCTGGGGCATTCGGCTGTGATGGACCTAAGTGCATATCCCAGGCAAATGGCGTTTCCGAGGGTGTCGGCGCCCAGCCATAATTTAGCATGACGAAT
>JAKUOW010000077.1 GCA_022451045.1 Pirellulales bacterium
CACAAACAGCCTTTCGACGACCGCCAGTAGTGGGAGAGTTGGAACCAATTCAGCGACTTGTTTCCGCCAAACTACAGGAAGGTGTTCAGCCGTTGCCCGCTCTGCAACTGGGCTTTCAGGCAATCCTCTGTTCACAAGGTTTTCTTTATCTGAATCTTGGCGAAGGTGATTTGAGTGAATTGGCTCTTGCCTCGAGACTATCCTATTTTCTTTGGTCTTCGAGCCCGGATGAGACCCTTTTGAAATTAGCAGCTAACGGTAATCTGCGTGCTGACCTATCAACTCAAGTAACTAGAATGCTGTCGGATCCAAGATCGGAAAGGTTTGTGCAACACTTTGTACGGCGTTGGTTGGACTTGGATAATATCGGAATGATGCCACCGTCGGAAGATTTTCTGGAATACTACCGTGATAATCTGGATGTGGCGATGCAGGCGGAAACAGAGAGTTTTTTCCGCCATATTCTTGTAAATAACCTGCCGCTCAAGGAGTTCCTGGATGCCGACTACTCGTTTCTAAATCGCGAGTTGGCTTTGCACTACGGCATTGCAGGAGTAGAGGGAAACACCTTGAAACGCGTTGCCTTAAAAGATAGCCAACGGGGCGGATTAATCGGTCAGGGAGCTTTCTTGACAGCGTCTGCAAACGGGGTGGACACGTCCCCTGTTGTCCGAGGTATCTATGTACTGGAGAAACTGCTCGGTTACTCACCACCCCCGCCTCCACCTGATGTGCCAGTAATCGAGCCAGACATACGTGGAGCGGTAAGTGTACGCGAACAATTGGAAAAGCATCGGGAGAATATCACGTGTGCCGAATGTCATCGGAAGATCGATCCACTAGGATTTGCCCTGGAGAATTTCGATGCTATTGGGGGATGGCGTAATGATTATGGTCCGGGGAATGTAATAGACGCATCAGGAAAGCTACCTAGTGGAAAGTCGTTTGATAACCTGTCAGATTTTCGCGTCGCGCTACTGGAACGCGAAGACGAATTCAAACGATGCTTGACGGAAAAGCTGATGACATATGCCTTGGGTCGTGAAGTTGAAGTACTCGACCGACCTGATATCGATGCAATTCTTAAGGGACTTGAAGCGGAAGACGGCGGATTGCACGATCTAGTGCGACTCATTGTGCTGAGCAAGTCGTTTCAAAGTAATTGATCTCGCTACTGGAGCGGGAGTCTTGGCCGTGCAGCCCGCATCCAATTGTCGCGTCGCCTAACGGTTCCTTGAAATATGGTGCGGTTGGGTATTTGCTCCGTCCGACTTTGTGCACGCAACGGCGGGTGTCGGCTTAGCCGAACCCGCAGGGCCTACCTTCGCCCAAGTGTTGCGACTCGCCAACCGCCATATCTGCATGACATTCGCTTCCTAAACACTTACAATGCGGGTCGATATCAGAAGTTCAATTGCAACGCAGGAGAGTAAACTATGGCCACAGAGGTAATTTCACGTCCGGAGGTTCGTCAGACACAGTGCTTTATTGGTGGCCAATGGGTACCTGCTCAAAGTGGTAAGACGTTTGATACACTTCACCCGGCAACCGAAGAAGTGATCTGTCAAATCGCTGAGGGTGATGCCGCGGATGTCGATCTTGCTGTTAAAGCTGCGCGAGACGCTTTTGACAATGGTCCGTGGCGTACCATGGATGCCCGTGAACGCGGCGCGCTGATGATGAAGCTTGCTGATCTGATTGAAGAAGAGATCGATGAACTTGCGGCACTTGAAACACTTGATAATGGTAAGCCGATTAATGATTCTCGCAATGTAGATCTGCCACTGACGATTGACTGCCTGCGGTATTATGCTGGCTATGCGGACAAAATACACGGCCAGACCATCCCCGTTCGCGGTAACTTCTTTACCTATACCAAGAAAGAGCCCGTCGGAGTTGTTGGCCAGATCATTCCGTGGAATTTCCCGATGCTGATGGTTGCCTGGAAATGGGGACCAGCTCTTGCTGCTGGTTGCACGATTGTCATGAAACCAGCGGAGCAAACTCCACTGACCTGCCTACGCATGGCACGTTTGGCACAGAAAGCCGGAATTCCTGACGGTGTAATTAATGTGGTGCCGGGATTTGGACCTACAGCTGGTGCTGCCGTGGTACAACATCCGGGTATTGATAAGGTTGCCTTTACCGGTGAATACAAAACAGCTCAGACGATTATGGCGGATGCGTCGCAAACTCTGAAGCGTTTGACATTTGAGCTTGGCGGAAAGAGTCCAAATGTTGTGTTTGCCGACGCAGATCTCGATGCTGCTGCAGCGGGATCCCACTTTGGTTTGTATTTCAACCAGGGGCAATGTTGCTGTGCCGGCAGTCGGTTATTCGTTGAAGAAAGTGTACACGATGAATTTGTTGAAAAGCTTGTTGGCATGAACCAGTCGCGGGTCCTCGGGGATCCATTCGACCTGGCAACCGAACAGGGACCACAAGTCGATCAGGCCCAATTCGATAAAATTCTCGGTTACATCGAACGTGGCCGAGAAGGTGGTGCTGAGTGCCTGACCGGTGGTGTCCGCCATGGTGATAATGGTTACTTTATCGAACCAACTTTGTTCGACAACGTAACGGACGATATGTCGATCGCTACAGATGAAATCTTTGGACCGGTCATGTCGATTCTTAAGTTCAAAGATATGGACGAGTTGATCGAACGTGCCAATAACACCTTCTACGGTCTGGCAGCAGCAGTCTGGTCTCGTGATATCGGGAAAGCACATAATTTGGCGGACAAGGTACGTGCTGGTACGGTTTGGGTGAACTGCTATGACGTATTTGATGCTGCCGCACCGTTCGGCGGATTCAAAATGTCCGGAATCGGCCGAGAACTTGGCGAGGAAGGTCTCAAGAACTATCTGGAAACCAAGACGGTCACCGTTGCACTGGACTAGTCCAGGGAGCGCCGCGATTTGTCGCGACTGCAAAGATCAGTAGAAGAGCTTGGTAACCGTCAAACGCGGTTTTCGTATGTGTTTGCGCTCATCTGCATTGCTTTGGGAGTTTCCGCCTACGTGTTGATCGTGCGGCATACTCTCCAGGAACCAGTTGATTTCACTCGCAATGATCCTGCAGCCTATCTTCGCTACGCCGAAGAGCTGTCCGATGCCGGTGGCCCGTTAGAGATGATTCGAGGACTATTCTCGGGATCTGTGACACAAGCCAATCAGCATCCGCTTTACATCATGCTGCTTTCACTCGACCCGACACCAACTGGTGGCCAGCGGTTGTCAATGATCTTTGGCGCTTTGACGCTGCTGCTCGTTGTCGTGTTTTCGTGGAGAACGCTTGGGCCTTGCACAAGCGCTATTGTGACTGTTCTTTTGGGTACTAATGGAGCGTTTTGTTACTTCTCGACTCTCGTGACCTGTGAGTCATTACTCGTCCTGTTGTTGACATTCGTTTGGGTATTGATCGAGCAGTCCGACAAAACTAAATCACTATCCTGGTTCCGGTCAGTTGTTATTGGCATCCTGTTAGGGTTTGCTTATTTGACCAAAGGTACAGGGCCGTTGTTTCTTGCCGGTGTGGTCGGCTGCTTGATGTTGGGTTGCTGGAGATCATCTGCCGGTAAGACACTTGCTCTGACATCCAGTGCGCGATGGAAGTCGATCGGTATTGTTATGTTGAGCTGGTTCGTTATCAGTTCGCCCTTATTGGTTCGCAACGTGCGCGTATATGGTAACCCACTGTACAACGTAAATAGCTATTTCATGTACATGGATGACTTTGTTGATCCGGGGATCATCAAGGCAAACGGAATTACGCTTGCTGAGACAAGAGAGGAATTCTTCAGAACGCACAGTGTCAGTGATTTGATTGCTCGTGAAAGCAAAGGCATCGGTATTGAGACGTATGTAATCATGCGTTCCCTTGGGCCAGCACCTTATGTCGAAGCAAGGGTGTTCATCGGATTACCACTGTTTGCGGTTGGATCGCTGGTGCTGCTACTGCGTGGAAGCATCGCACGCAGCATGGTTTTGTTGTGGTTGTTCTTTTCCATCTTGCTGTTCGCGTGGTACATCCCAATTGCCACTGGACCACGGTTTACCGCACCGTTGATTCCAATTTTCAGTTGCCTTGCTGCACACGGCATTTCCAGTTGGACTCATGCATCTACAAGCAGAATTAAACCAACTATTCTGACATTGATTCTGGCGGTATACACCGCGACCTGGACCGTGCTAACAGTGGCAGGTGAGTGACTTATGGCAACTACGTGCTTATCGGAGTCAGCTCACAGCCAAGCGTGGTGAGTACACGATGAAGTTCACCGAGCATTTCATCGTCGTGGTATGTGCCCACGATTGCACCGCCGCTACCGGCAAACTTAGCACTTGCTCCAACGCTGCGTGCAGCTTCAACCATCGCGACTTGTTCAGCTGGTAACTGACAAATGCTATTTCGCAGATCGAAATTCTGATCGATTAAACTCGCCAGCAGTTTATGATCGCCTTCGTTTATTGCACTCTTCGCATGATCAGTCAGTTCGGCGAACTGCTGCATTGCTTCAACAACCGCAGATTCTCCACGTTCGAATCGACCTCGCAGGTCGTTGTGAAACACCTCGGTAGGTTGTCCGGCGTCGGTGTTAAAGGCAACATAAATATTCTTCAGACTTTCGAGAGGAAGGCGTTCATAGTCTCCGCACTCGAGCCCATGATCCTCAATCATGCTTTCCTTAGCAAAGTCCATGTATACGAGTCCATCGTATACCTGAATGACTCGATCTTGCAGTCCGGCGGCAATACCGAGTTCGTTAGTTTCGACGCTCAATACGAGTGATGGTTGAACATGCAGTGGTACTTCAATCTTGTAAAACTCGATCAGGGCACGTAATGTAGCTACGATAATTGCGCTTGAGCCGGCCATGCCCACGGCACGCGGGATGTTAGATTCGTACCGAATTGAAAAATTACGGTCGTGAAGGTCGTATCGACCGCGGCAGAATTCGACAAACTTTTTTATGGTTGCTTTGACGAGCCGTATTCCACCGTAATAGCCATGGAGTTCTACATCCTTGGCCAAATCGTCTATGCTCTTAAATCGGCTCTGATCTTCCTGGCTCGGAATGAGTTCAAGATCTTCCCATTCGTACATAACGACTTGCGCGCAATATTTCGGCACACCGACGGCAATCGTCTTGCCTTGATAACCATCGGAAGGATTACCAATAAGCCCAGCCCGGGCCGTCGCTTTACATCTGATTAATTCCACGAGGCGACTCCTGTATCTAATCAGATGCGTTGAGTTGTGATTGAACGAATTCACGAACCGATGGTCCCAGTTGTTCATCGTGGAGTGCGAATTCGATGAACGTCTGAAAGTAACTCTCGAAGTTACCGATATCGTAACGCCGTTCGTTTGTCGGTAGCTTTACACCAATCACTTTGCCGCCTTGCTGGATTAACGTGTCGATAGCATCGGTTAGCTGGGTCGCATCGTTCGTATCGGGTTGAGTGTTTTGCAGAATTTCGTAGATGGCAGGTGAGAACAGATAGCGTGCAGCGATTGATAGATTACTCGGAGCATTTTCCGGACGTGGCTTTTCGACCACCCCTTTTAGCACGGTGACGTCACCTTCATCGGCCGGGGCGGCGATTCCAAACTGACTGACCCTGCTTTCGCATACCGGTTCAAGTGCGAGAACGGCATCCGCATTTTCCGAATTGTAAATGTCGACCATGCGGCGTGTGATTTGGCTCTGCGCGTTGATACCAATTATTGAATCACCGAGGGCCACGACCGCGGGCTCGTTCCCTACGAGTGGTTTGGCACACAGGACGGCGTGGCCGAGACCTTGTTGTCTGCGTTGACGTGTGTAGAAGTACTCGATGTCACGCCGTTCATAGTCAAGCTCAGCGAGGCTCGCCTCCCGACCTGTGGCTCTGAGCATTTCGATCAGGTTTTCATCAATGTCAAAGTGTTGTTCGATAGAGGACTTGCCGTGAGCGGTAATAAATAGAATTCGCTTGATGCCCGATTGAGCAAGTTCTTCGACTACGTACTGCACAACAGGTTTACGTCCAACAGATAGCATCTCTTTCGGCTGGCTCTTACTCAACGGAAGCAAGCTCGTGCCGGTACCTGCGACAGGGACGACTGCGATGTCAATTGTCATCGTTGGCCTCCGATTGATTAGAAAGTTGTAGTTCCAGTTCTTCAATGAGATCCTGATATTGGTCATCGGCCTCTACGAGTTTTTTTGCGACGACCAGAGCTTCATTAAGTTTTCCCTGTGTTTGCAGTAATCGCGACAGAGCCATCATGAATACGATAGTTTGTGGTTCAAGCTCATGTGCAAGTCGGATGTACTCGGTTGCTTTATCCATCTCTCCGTTGCGGTAAAGGGCAAGACCGTATCGGTATTGAACTGATGCATTTTCCGGTGCATACCCGGCGTCCCGTTCGAAATGGACAAGTTCTTCAGCTCTTAAGATCTTGATTTCTTCACTCCAGGTTCCAAGTTGTTCCTGAAGGTTAGCAAGCTCTGCTGGATCTCGCATTTGCTGCATGGCCTGTCCGGCACCTTGAATCCTGTTCTCCAGCAGCGTCGCTAGATTAGCACGCGGCCCGGTTGCACCGGGTTCGACGCGAATAGCAGTCCGATAGGATTCATCTGCTCTCTGGAAGTTACCCAACCGCTCGTAAACCGTGCCAAGTGTAAGGTGTGCTGCGGCACGGTCATTGTTAACCAGGACACCGAGTTTCAGTTCTTCGATACACTTGTCCAAAGCGCGAGCCTGTTTGATGCTCAGATTCTCCCGCGGGATTTGTGCACAAACCTGCGCGGCCGCCGTTCGCACACTTCGTACGTTGTCATTAAGCAGCGGGGTTGCTCGAAGTCGAATCGTTCGATACGGATCGGCTCCCCGATCCTGAAATCCCTGCATGCTTTGTAGTGCAGCAATCCGTACTTGTGGATCGAAATCATCGAGTGCCTTGATTAAGGCTTCCTTAGACTCGGCGGAATGGTGGCCATCGATCCACAAAAGTGCAGATGCTTTGGCGATGCCCACAGTGTCTCGTCGCTTGAGGAGTTCGATGATCTCAGACTGTCCATGTGTTTCGGCATTCCAGCTAGCTGACAATGCCTCAGCGAAGTGTGGTGGGAGATGCTTGTCATCCGGGAACCACTTCTCCACCGACTCGGCGGCCCACTTGTCGATTTCTGCGAGTGCTGACTTGATATCCTCGTGTCCTTCATCGGCCGCACGCAACCAGTCATTGTATTGTTCGAGTTTTAATTCTTGTTTGCGCTGGTCACTGATCTTTGCCCGGTCCAGATGGCATCGAGTGCATGAATTCGGTGTGTTGATTTTCACACTAAGGTCTGGTCGCGGTACCCTAAGACTGTGGTCACGTCTGGGGTCAACTTTCATGTAGGTTGCCTCGGGCATGTGACATTCGACACACGATGCACCTGTCGATCCAACTTTATGTTGATGGTGTCCTGGTAGATCGTATTTGCCGGGGTTATGTGCATGGCATGATGTGCACAGCTTGTTGTCTTCAAATTTTATTTTGGCGGTGTGTGGATTGTGGCAGTCCGTGCATTTGATGCCTTTGTGGTACATCTTGCTTTGAATGAAGGACCCGTAGACGTAGACTTCATCCATGATTTGACCATCGGCATGATACGTCTCTGGCCGTAGCACCTCGTTGCTAAAGTGGTTATGGAAATTGTCGCCGGCGTGGTATTCCGGATGCACGATTCGGCGTCGTGAGTGGCACGGCGCACACGATTGGACCTGAGCCAGATTGGAGTCGTCACTCTTTAATTGTGCCAAGCCTTTGTAATGATTCTGATCCCAGAAGAAAGTTTTGTTTGCCACGATGTCCAGATGCAAACTGCCGGGACCATGACATGCTTCGCAGCTGACATCGATTTCCGAATATGTCGTGTGATACTCGCCAGTCTTATCATTGAATCGCTTTTGCAGATTTGTGCTGTGACAATCCGCACACATGTTATTCCAGCGCTGAGCGATGCCGGTCCAATGTAATGCATCATCGGGTGCAAGTTTTTCATCAACGTCAGGCGGGTTGAGGTAGAACCACTGCTGCTTTTCCGTGTCCCATGAAACTCTCAAGACCTGTAGACGTGCGATCTCATCCTCTTTGTGGTCGGCTGTGCGATCGAATTCCACCAAGTACTGCTGTAACGGCTCGTAGCCGAATACATACTTGATTTGGAAATCTGCCATCTCACCATCCGGGCCCTCTGTGTTTACATAGTACTTGTCATTCTTGACAAACATCGTGCTTGTGACACCGTAGTGCTCAAGTGATGCGTTATTGAAGTCTCCCCGTACAGTTTCAGCGTTGGCTACGTCCATGGCCAAATCGTGATGAGAATTGTGAAATTCATCATGTTGTTGCTGATGACACTCCACACATTTCTTTCGTCCAACGTATTTTGCAACAGCATCTGTCGGTAAGTTATTCTGATAGTCAGCAATGACCCACCACGCTAATGCAACGAGCACGAGAAAGGATGTTACGATCAGTTTCATCCACAGCGAGAGGCCATTTGACGTACTGGCGGGCTCAATTGATGTTTGCTTTTTTGACATGAACTGAAATGGAGCGAAGGAAACGTAAAATGTGGCTTTTTCTATACTAAAACGGGCAATTCAATTGGTGATTGCGATGCGCATGGATGAAACGGATTCGCCTTATAAACTGCCCAAAGCCGGCATGGTTGAGACGGTTATACCGGTTTTTTGTTGGGCCGCTGAATTGAATTAGATGGTGGTTCGGCCGTATAAAGGTCATACGAGAAAACCTCGAATTTGGTTTTTAGAAATGCCATATCTTTTATTTGAGAGTGCAGCCAAGTCGAGGTGTAGAAAGCGGAGAATGTCATGTCATATTCAGACGAATGTTTGGAGCAGCTTGCAAACTGGGTAGACCACGACGATGTCGTGCAAGAGCCGGATGAGCAGACCGATAAAGTCGCCCGACGCAAAGCGCTTTCCATTCTTTCGGGTATCGGAATTGGTAGCTTGGTGTTTCAACGAGCCTTGTCTGCGCAGATTCCGTCAGCTGGCGAGATAGAAGCCAGTCATATCGCTGCCGCAGAGTGGGTTGCCGGCGTTGAGCTTGATGAAAGTGACCGTGAATCACTTGTAAACGAATTCAATGCGGTCAGAGCAACGTCACAAGTGCTGCTTGAAGCTCAGGTGGACTACGCAATTCATCCGGCCGTGCATATGAATGTGCATGAAGATCCACAGCAGGTGGCCGACTTAAATGCCAAACGTAACGGTGTTGTAGTCTCGTTGCCGCGTGAAAAATTGTCCGTAGATAACAATGACGACATTGGATTTGCGACGATAACCGAATTGGCTGCTATGTTGCGCAAGAAACAAATCAGCAGTAGCGAACTTACACGCATCTACCTGAATCGGCTCCGCACCTATGACCAACAACTGCTTTGCGTGGTGAATTTCTGTGAAGAATCCGCAATGAAACAAGCGGCCGAGGCAGATGAGCAATTATCTAAAGGGAAAGAGCTTGGATTGCTTCATGGAATCCCCTGGGGCGCCAAGGATCTGATCGCCTATCCGGGCTATCCGACGACTTGGGGTGCACCATGCTTCGAGAATCAGGAATTCGACTATAAGGCGACCGTCGCCAGTCGCCTCGATGATGCCGGAGCAGTGCTCATTGCAAAGCTGTCGCTCGGTGCGCTGGCTATGGGCGATCAGTGGTATCGCGGGATGACACGTAATCCGTGGAATACGGAGCAGGGTAGTAGTGGCAGTAGTGCAGGCTCGGCCAGTGCCACCGCGGCAGGCCTGGTCGGTTTCTCACTTGGCAGTGAAACGTACGGTAGTATCGTGTCACCGAGTAGACGGTGCGGTAATTCCGGATTGCGACCGACATATGGTCGGGTGAGCAGGGCAGGATGTATGCCACTGACCTGGTCGATGGATAAAATCGGTCCGATTTGCAGAAGTGTTGCTGATTGCGCACTGGTTTTTGATGCGATCCACGGTACCGATGGTGAAGACCCAACGGTGATAGACTAGCCGTTCAATTGGTCGGATAATATGTCGCTAAAAGGGCTGCGTGTTGGTTTGTTTGACGGTGATCGACGGCCCGGAGAACAAGAAGCCATTGATATATTGAAGGAGCGTGGTGCTGAATTTGTGACGATTGAGCTGCCCGCGGATATTCCTGTGCAGGCACTTGTGATGATCTTGTTTTGCGAAGCAGGTACTGTATTTGATGACATCACGCGTGACGGTGTGACCGAAGGACTGAATCGTTGGCCGGGGCTGTTTCGACGTGCCCGGTTTACCAACGCGGCAGATTACCTCAAAGCAAATCGGATCAGAACTCAATTAATTCACAAGATGCGCGATACGATGAAAGACATCGATATTTACATCGGTAGCCCAGCCTCTGAGTTGCTAATTACAAATCTTACAGGGCATCCCACCGTAGTAATGCCTGCAGGATTCAATGAAGAAGATGGTCAAAAGACACCGTTTAGTATCACGATGACTGGCCAGCTGTTTGGTGAGTCAAAGTTGTTAGCTGCCGCGCATGCATTCCAGCAGGAGACTTCGTATCATAGAGAACGGCCGGTGCTATAAGACCACTGCAAAACCATAACTTCAGATCATCTGTTTGAGAGATACGTATGTCTACTTTTCGCATTGCTGGTGTCCAGATGGACATTGAGCTAATGGAGAATCAAAAGAACCTTGACGCGATGGCAACAGCCATGCGTGAAACTACATCCAACGGGGCACAACTCACGGTATTTCCGGAGTGTGCTGTCACGGGCTACTGCTTTAGCAGCCTTGAAGAGGCTATGCCCTACAGCGAATCCATACCCGGTGATAGTGTCGAGTTTTTTACTTCGTTGTGCCAGGAGACAAATAGTCACGTGGTATATGGCACGCTAGAACGCGTGGACGACAAGCTGTTTAATGCGTGTGTGCTTGTTGGCCCAGATGGATTAGTCGGCAACTACCGGAAGATTCACTTACCATTTCTCGGTATCGATCGATTTACAACGTCCGGAGATCAGCCGTTTCAGGTTTATGAAGTTGGTTCAATCAAAGTTGGTATGAATATATGCTACGACGGTTCGTTTCCTGAATCATCGCGTGTGATGGCATTGCAGGGAGCGGATTTGGTAGTACTGCCAACGAATTGGCCACCTGGGGCAGAGGGCTTTCCAAAGTGGATTATCAACACACGTGCATTGGAAAATAAAATCTACTATGCGGCTGTGTATCGCATAGGTCGTGATAGAGGTTTTTCATTTATCGGAGGCAGTAAGATCTGTCAGCCTAACGGTGAAGATATCCAGTTTGCGGATCACTCCGACTATGAAATTCTCTACGGAGACATTGACCCATCACTTAGCCGAAACAAACACATCGTTCGTGTACCCAAGGAACATGAGATCGACCGTTTTGTCGATCGACAGCCGCATTGGTATCAGGACATTGTTGACGAAAACAACTAACAGTACTTGAGTAGATTTCAAGCACGATTCATCAAAATGAAAGAAGGCATAAATCATGCGACACCAAACATTCGCATATCAACAATCCAGACGACGCTTTTTGCAACGCTCATTCGCAGCGCTGGCCGCTGTTAGTCTTCCCGCTGTTTACGATGCGACGAGTTATGCGGCTCGAATTGGTCGTCGCCCGTCACAACTCAAGATCGTAGATATAAAACGTAAAACAGTACGTGTTGAGTACCGGGAGATTCCACGGCGTGCAATGGACAGGGAATTGCCTCACTGGCGCTATGCAGAGTTGTTCCAGGTGGAATTGTTATCCGGAGCGGTTGGTATTGGCGAAACCCTGTTGTATTACACCTGGGGTGCTACCCAGGATGATGATGTAGAGCGAGCAATCGGTCGAAATGCTGCGGATATCATGTGGGATGATTCACTCGGTGCCGGTCTGCAAATGGCACTATTTGAGGCTGTTGCAAAGACAGGAGGCGTACCGGTTCACAGGTTACTGGGTCATCAGATTTACGATACCACGCCATTGTCGTGGTGGAATATCGATACCCCGCCGGAAGATCTGCTCGCTGAATGCATCGAAGCCCACAGTTTGGGTTATACCGCATACAAGACAAAGGGCCGACCCTGGTATGACGTTTGGAAGCAGGTCGAATTGGTCGGCGAAAAACTGGATCCATCGTTCAAAGTAGACATGGACTTCAATGACACGTTGCTAACAGCGGAGCAGGGCATTCCGATACTGAAGGAACTGGATGAATATCCGCAGTGCGACATTTACGAGTCGCCAATTCCTCAGGGCGATATCGCCGGAAATGCCAGAATTGTAAAAGAGATCCGCGGTAAAGTCGCGATGCACTACGGAACACCTTCACCGTCGGATGTGGCTAAGAGTTATTGCTGTGATGGATTTGTAATCGGTGGTGGCGCATCACGACTAATGAAACAAGCTCATACGGCAGCGTCTATTGACCGGCCATTCTGGCTTCAATTGGTCGGTACCGGTGTAACCGCAGCGTGGAGCCTACAGTTTGGTGCCGTCCTTACGCATGCGACGTGGCCGGCTGTGAATTGCCATCAGTTGTACATGTACAACACGTTAACGGAACCGATTCGTGTTCGCGAAGGTTTCGCAGCGGTACCAACATCGGAAGGAATCGGTTATGAGATCGACTGGAATCTGGCTGAAAAAATGCAGGTTGATAAACCGGAATCCCGACCTGAGCCCAAGAGACTGTTGCGTACAACTTGGCCGGACGGTCGCGTTATGTATACCGCCAGCAACGGCACGGTGAACTGGATGCTTAATCCAGCTCGAAAGCCGGGGAATATGCCCTATTTTGAAAGAGGCGTAGATACAAGGCAGCTACCGGATGACGGTAGTGCCCGCTGGACGGAACTCTACAATTTGGCTCAAAAAGGGCCGACGATGGTGAAAGAGTAAGCAAAACAAACGATAATAGATTAATTAAATCTGGCACGGAGACTCCTTTAGGGTAGAGAATCATGACACGACGAATCACGACATTTTTGGCCATCACGATGATGTCCTTGATCGCGACTGGATCATACGCTGCAGAGAAGATTGAACCTTCAGAACGTGCAACTGCGGAGGCACGCAGCCATAGCTGGACCAGTTGGCGAGGACCAATGCGCGATGGGATTTCCGGCGAAACCGGATTGCAATCTCAATGGCCTGAGGGTGGCCCAAAGCTAATTTGGCAAGTTAATGGCCTGGGAAATGGATTTTCGTCTGTAGCAATTTCCAATGGCCGTATCATCTCGATGGGAAAAGTTGATGGCTCGGTCAGTGTTATCGCTCTAAACCAGAAAGACGGTAGCAAGTTATGGCAAACACCAATTAGTGATGGTAATAATCCCAATTGCACACCAACCATTGATGGCGATCGCGTTTATGCCCTGACGCATAATGGCAATCTGGCTTGTTTGGATGTGAAGACGGGTGAGATTCTGTGGAAGAAGAGCTTTACAGCAGACTTCGGTGGCAGAATGGAATCAGGTTGGGGATACAGCGAATCACCATTGGTAGATGGAGATCGAATCGTATGCACGCCTGGTGGACGTGAAAACATGGTTGTTGCATTGAATAAAGAAACGGGTGAAAAACTCTGGTCTACCGCGATGCCCGTAGAAGCAGGTAGCCGCGGGCAGGACGGAGCAGCCTATTCATCGGTTGTTATCGGGAACGGCGGTGGGGTTCGCCAATATGTTCAGCTCACTGGTCGTGGCGTATTCGGAATCGACAGTAAGTCGGGCAAAGTGCTGTGGCAATACAATCGAATTGCCAATGGCACAGCCAACATCCCAACACCGATTGTAAAAGGTGATTATGTTTTCTGTTCGACAGGTTATAACACCGGTGCAGCACTGCTGAAACTCAACAAGACGGGCGCAGGCATTGCAGCACAGGAAGTTTACTTTCTGGAACCACGCGATGTACAAAACCACCACGGCGGTATGATCTTGCTTGGTGATCACATCTATATGGGACACGGTCATAATCAGGGATTCCCTCTTTGCATCGAAATGATGACAGGCAAAGTTAAGTGGCGACCTGGTCGTGGAGTTGGTCAGCGATCCGCGGCCATTATCTATGCAGACGGTCATCTGTACTTCCGCTACGAAAGTGGTGATATGGCGTTGATCGAAGCGACACCGGATGCGTACAAGGTCAAAGGTCAATTCAGATTGAATTCCGTTAATGGCGCCAGTTGGCCTCATCCGGTTATTGCCGGCAAAAAGCTTTATCTGCGTGATCAAAACAATCTGATGTGTTACGACATCGCCAAGTAACCTGGTTAGATGTTGTGCATAACTGAATTTCGCTTTTGCTAGAGAGTGGTCATGTCAAACCCCCTTCGAATTGCAATGCTCGGTGTGGACAATCCGCACGGTGCAGGGTGGCGAGATTTGCTACTCAACGTGCCAGGCCGTGCTACCCTTACGACACTAGTTCCGGGCTATGGTGGTAACACTACGAATCTTGAAGAGCGATATGCGGATCTTCCGCGACACGATTCGGTTGAGGCACTGATTGATGCCGGAGGCATCGATGGAGCTATGGTCTGCTTGTCCAACCAGGAAGGTGTTGAAGCGATTGAAAAACTTGCTGCTGCCGGTATTCCGGTGTTGGCTGAAAAGCCTGTTGTCGGATCGGTGACTGATGGCCAACGCGTGCTTGATGCAGTGACGAGTGCACAAATCCCGTTTCAAACCGGATATATGTGGCGCTATGACGACTGTACAAATCGCTTGCGTGACATGATCGCTGATGGTCGATTCGGCAAGTTGATTAGTATCGAAATGAACTTCGTGACGAGCGATGTTCGTCGACGCGGCGCCTCACATTACCTGTTTGATCCTCAAATCAGCGGTGGCGGATTCTTTAATTGGCTTGCCTGTCACTATCTTGATTTGCTTTTGTATGTGACCGGTGAATCGGTAGTTGGTGTCACTGCTCGAGCTGACAATTTTGGTGTGAGTGACATCGAAGTGGAAGACGGTGGTGTGGCAATCATGGATTTGCAGTGTGGTGCATTGGCTACCTTTGTTGGGGGATACTGGATCCCGCGATGGGCTGGCGAAGCAAACTGGACGATTCGCGGCAGTGAACGCTGGGTGCGATGGGATCCAGGGCGAGAGGATACGGGAGGTGCTCTGGATATACATGGGCCACAGCCTCAGTGGTACGCCATGGAGGACGTATACAATTCACCGGTAAATGATACTTCTGGTTATGGCGGCAGCCTGGGTGTTTCACTCCTGAATGATTGGTTTGATTGTATCGAAGGTAAAGTAGATGCCTGTCGCAACACTGCTCAGTCAATGTTCAATACAATCTCTTTAATTGAGACGATTTACGAGTCGTCGAAACAAGCACGACGCGTTGACTGCCAAATAGGCTGAATAAGTTGAACAACGCGTCATTCGTAAATGAATTGAGTTGTAATGACAAAGAATTGCAGCCCTTTCGCCCAGTCATAAAAGGAAAAATGAATCGATGCGAGTATGCAGATTTGAACAAAATGGAGAAGTTAAAGCGGGATTCTACTTTGATGACTATGTAGTTCCTGTTCAGGCGGCCTCAGAAGCAAGAGGTGATGCCGAGGTATTGGATTCCAGTTGCCTGCTCCGACTACTTCCGCACGGTGAAAACCATCAAGCAGCGAGTGACTTACTCAACTGGGTAAATTCCGATGGAGCGGCCGCTTGCGAATCATTGCAGATCTCCTGTAGTGAGATTCAACTCAAAATTCCGAATCCACGACCTAACAAACTATTCTTGTTGGCCGGAAACTATGCCAAGCATATTGAAGAAGGCGGCGGAACGGCACGTGAACGCGAGGAGACATTTCCTTACGTTTTCATGAAGCCTGCTTCAACGACTCTTACAGACCCAGGTAGTGCGATCAAGATTCCGAAAGTGAATCCAAATACTACCGACTGGGAGTTGGAACTCGGAATCGTGATTGGCAAAGGTGGTAAACATATAAGCGAAGCGGATGCGCTGAGTCATGTTGCTGGCTATACCATTTTTAATGACATATCCGATCGTGGCTATCATCCAAATGAGAATAGAAAAGAGCGTCCTAAAGATGGGTTCTTTGATTGGTTACACGGAAAGTGGCATGATAGCTTTTGCCCCTGTGGACCGTGCATTGCTTCTCCGGATACGGTAACGGATCCACAGGCTCTGGCCCTGGAGTTGAAGCACAACGGCGAAGTACGACAGGACAGTAATACGGCCGAAATGGTCTTTCCTGTTGCGGCGGTGATCGAGTTTATTTCTCAGTCCGTTACGCTTGAGCCCGGTGATATGATTTCCACAGGTACGGCTGCTGGCGTTGGAAATACTACCAAGACGTATTTGAAGGCCGGTGATTTAATGCACGCTTCGATTGATTCCATCGGTACGTTGATTACGCCGGTAGAGGACGAAGCGTAACGAGAGTAAGCTAAGTGGTTTGCGCAGATTAGTTCCCGTTTATGTTTAAATCATGATTCTGTTTGTCGATAACTACGATAGCTTTGTCTACAATTTGGCACGCTATTTTTGCAGGCTAAATGTTGATACGCGCGTCGTGAGAAACGATGAATTGTCTGTAGATGATGTGCGCCAATGGGATGTCGAAGCAATTGTCTTATCACCTGGGCCATGTGGGCCAGAGGAGAGCGGCGTCTGCGTGGATTTGGTTCGAGAGTTCTATCAAACGTTACCTGTTTTTGGAGTTTGCCTCGGCCATCAAGTAATCGCCACTGCATTTGGGGGTTCGGTTGTTAAGGCATCAGAGCCTGTACATGGCCGGACCAGTGATATAACCCATGAACAAACGGGTTTGTTTGATGGACTCTGCAGTCCGCTCCCGGTTTGCCGTTATCATTCACTCGTTGTAGATGAAACGACGCTTCCAGAGTGTTTGAACGTAGATGCCAGGTTGGATGACGGTACGATTATGGGAATCCACCATAACAAGTATCCTGTGTATGGCGTACAGTTTCACCCAGAGTCAGTACTTACGGATTCTGGATACGATGTCTTACGCAACTTTCTCGACATTGTCGGGCTGACGGTTGATGAATCCGGTCCAACCATCGATCAGGAACGGACGCGCGAAGTACCGGTGGAATTGGAACTGCCAGATCGTCCCATTACGTTTTAGCTACCGGAAAAGTGCTCATGATTCTTGAGGGTGTCGTTACAACAGAGAACCAGAATGGAACCATCAATGTTTCACCGATGGGTCCACATCTTGATGGAGATGACGCCGAGATACAGCGGTTCACTTTGCGACCGTATCAAACGTCAAGGACCTACCAGAATCTCAAACGGCTCGGCGTTGGGGTGCTGCATGTAACTGACGATGTCCTGTTGTTGGCATGCAGTGCCGTTAACTTGCTGGACGCCCCGCCTGAGACGATAGAGGAAGACGGCGTTAGAGGGCGGCGACTGACCGATTGTTGCCGGTGGTATGCGTTTGAGGTTAGCGAACTTGATGACTCTCAGGAGAGAACGACGATTTCTTGCACAGTTTATAAAACTGGTCGAGTTCGAGATTTTTATGGCTTCAATCGGGCGAAGCACGCTGTACTTGAAGCTGCTATTCTCGCGACGCGTGTGAATTTCTTAGCGGCTGACGAAATCTTAGGGCAATTTGAGCACTTAAAGGTGATCGTCGAGAAGACAGCGGGCGTACAGGAGACTGAGGCATTCAAGCTGCTGGACGAGTATGTCCGTGAAAACTGCACGTGATTGCTCATGCAAGGTCTGCTAATAACACACGCGGTGCGGGCAAAATGTAGTATTGCAACCGTGGGGGTCGGCGAAGCCGAACCCGCAGAGCGTATCAGCAGAATGCGCTGCCTATTGGGGTCCACGTATTATCCTAACGAGTTAGCGATCGCAGCATTCCGGTCGCTTTTTCCCACGTCTCGATGTACTCGCGTTTCGGTTCCGATTGTGCCACGATCCCTCCGCCAACCTGCATTTGCCACCAGCC
>JAKUOW010000078.1:0-13009 GCA_022451045.1 Pirellulales bacterium
AAACGGTCTTGCCTGTATGTCAGCCTGCGGTACGACGGCAGCAACAGTGCCAGTGAGTATTTGTGAGTCGACTCCGTCTACCTCGACGCGAACGGGTGTGCCAATCTTAAGTTGCTTAATATTCCGTGTGACGACGTGAGTCAGCACATCAACTTTATCCAATTGGATGATTTCAACGACTGGATCGCCCTTGCCGAGCCACTGTCCAATTTCAGAATGCTTTACGGTGATGTATCCGTTAAATGGTGCGCGAAGTGTATGTCGATCGATTTGCTCGATAATCCCCCGGATGGATTCCTGCTGAGCCAGCAGTTGCGCTTTTGCCTGGGCTATTTGTTCGGGGCGAGGTCCTCTTATGAGGAGTTTGTGCGACGCGTTTGCCAGTTGATATAGCTGTTCTTCCTTTTCCGCATCCGATTGAGCCTTTTGCAGCTCATTTTCGGTGACGACTTGCCCTTTATCAAACAGTTCTGATAGCCGTTTATAGTCCCACGATGCGAACTTCCTAGAGGCTTCCGCCGCTAACATCCGTGCTTGAGACTGTAAAACTTCCTCGTCTGTAGCACCATTTTCCAATTCAGCAAGTCGTTGCTCTAGTTGTGTTAACTCTGCTTTTGCCCCAGCAAGTTGAATTTCAAGAATGGCGGTCCGGAGCCGAGCCACCGGTTGGTTGGCTTCGACTGCCTCTCCCTCTTCCACTAACAACTGCAACACTCTGCCGTCGACGGCGCTACCAATTATACTGGTGCGAATCGGTGTGACCGTACCGACGTTCATTTGGCTAGCAGCCAACACTTTCTTTTCGATATTGGCGACGCGAACAAGTTGCGCCTCGTCTTGCGCATCGACTGATCTTGAGATTACGCAGCTAAACAACAATGGAACAACGCACAGAGTGGTGTGTAGGGAAGCTTGCATGGCGGAAATGATGCTCCAATGAGCGGTGTGAGCCTTTGTTAAGTGTTAGATACTAAGTTCTATAACTATTCAGCATATCAAATGCTCTGGCTACTCATATAAAAAACACTGTGTTTAACGGCGTACGAGGCGAACTCCTTCTGCGCAGGGACCTTTTGGGCCTTTTCTTATTGAAAAGGAAACGCGAAAACCAATTTCGAGATCGTGGAAGCGTACACCCTGCAGGGACTGCTTATTAAAGTACGTATCGCTTCCACGAGCGGATGCGATAAAACCGAAACCTTTACGAGTCAGACGTTTGATCGCACCTTCGTACCGTTTAGCAGTTCTGGCGTCCGCATCGTAAGCGTTATGTGATCGCTTACGGTTCTTTTCTGGCCGCTTTCGGGATCGGATATCCTTGGATTCCGACTGTTTGGAATCGCGATCCTTACGCCGTTTATGCTTTTGTGACTCATCTTTGTTCGAGTCGGAAAACGTGCTGTTCGTTTTATCACGACGCTTATTCTTAAACGTGGTGCCCCGTGAGTCTTCGGGCGCTTTTTGGTTTCGACCGGAACGGCCAGCTCGCTGTGTTTTCTTGCGATTGTTCTGACGCGGTCTTTGGGAATGATTCGATGAGTCTGCATTTTCGGACCCTGCGATTTCGAGTGCTTCGATTGGCTTCTTGATCAGCCGTTCGATAGATCGTAACCAGCCGCGTTCATCATTTCCAACAAAGGTAATTGCAGTGCCTGTTGCTCCCGCTCGACCCGTACGACCGATGCGGTGGATGTAGCTCTCGGCGTCGTCAGGGATGTCGTAATTGAACACATGTGAAATGCTGTCCAAATCGATACCGCGTGCTACAACGTCAGTTGCCACGAGTGTCTTTGTTTGGCCACGCCGAAAACGGTCAAGTGACTTCTGCCTAGCGTTTTGACTCTTATTTCCATGAATGGCATCCGCTGAAAACCCTTGTTTTTCGAGTTGATTGGCCAAAGTGTTGGCCATCCTTTTAGTACGCGTAAATACAAGAGCTTGCGTGACAGCGTCGTCTTTGAGCATGGAATACAAAATGCTCTTCTTTCTTTGTTTGTTGGTATGCACGACGTATTGATCGATGGCGTCGACACTAGGTGATTCCGGCGCGATTCGTATTTCTTCGGGTTTTTGCAATAACGAATCAGCAATACCTTGAATGGATTTGGGCATAGTGGCGGAAAAGAATAGTGATTGACGCTCGGCGGGGAGTGTCTTGATCACGCGTTTAATGTCCGGCAGAAATCCCATGTCCATCATGCGATCCGCTTCGTCTAATACAAAGTGCTCTAACTTGTCGAGCTTGATTGAACCCTGATTCATTAAGTCTAAAAGACGACCGGGTGTGGCGACGATTATGTGGACACCGCGTTTGATAACTCTGACCTGTTTCGACTGGCTGACGCCACCGTAAACCAATGCGGTTCGAAGGTGTAGATGTCGACTGTACGTCGCAAGGCTTTCACCGATTTGAACAGCCAATTCGCGTGTTGGAGAAAGGATCAGAGCAAAAGGACGCCAGGGACGAGCTTTGCGATTTACTTTACCAAGGGCATTTAGTATCGGCAGAGCAAATGCCGCGGTCTTTCCTGTCCCTGTTTGGGCGACAGCTAGAATATCTTCTCCTTGCAACGCTGCAGGGACAGCCTGTGCTTGAACAGGAGTAGGAGTTTCGTATTTTTCTTCGGCTAATGCCCGTTTAATAGGGTCGATCAGCCGCATTTCTTCAAATGAGGGCACGACTTCGTCTTTCTATGGCACAATAATGCACCAAATCATCGAATCGCGCTGTGTGAAGAACACGAATACAGCTCACGTTTTTATGGTGAGATTGCGGCCCTTTTCAGCAAAAGTCACATCTTCGCGTGAAGACGGGGATGGGTGAATATAAGCACCTTACGAGCACTGATTCCACACGGCCGAGTATCTAAACATGAAGTATAGGCTCGTCGTTTGGTTTGCGTTAGGTCTAAAGTGGTTGATTAAACCAATTCGCGGATTGGATCGCGTTGTGTCAGGTATTGTGGACGACCTGTAGGATCTGTAATGGTCGTTGCACTAATGTCGATGCCCAGATTGTGATACAGCGTGGCAAAGATTTCCTGCACGTGAACTGGCCGACTATGAGCATGTTCACCAAGTCGGTTTGTGCTTCCAATCGCCTGTCCGGTTTGCATGCCGCCCCCAGCCATGTAGGCACAACTTACTTGCGGCCAGTGATCACGACCTGCATTACCATTGATGCGAGGTGTTCGTCCAAATTCGCCCCAGACGAGAACGGTGACATCATCTAACATGCCACGTTCTTCTAAGTCTGTAACGAGTGCATGTACAGCCTGATCAATTCGAACGCCGTGATGCCGCACAAGACCTTCGTTATCACCATGGCTATCCCAGCGACCATAGGTAAGCGTTACACAGCGTACACCAACTTCAACCAAGCGGCGTGCTTGAAGGACGAGTTCGTTGTTGGTTTCAGCACCGTCATACTTGAAAGTGTACGGTTTTCCATCGCCATAACGCGCTCTAATTTTCGGATCTTCTTTCGATAGATCTAAAGCGTCGACAAGCTTGCTCGAAGTAAGCACATCGAATGCTTGTTGTTGATAGGCATCTAAACCCTCGAGCGAACCGTCTGCATCCGCGTTACGCCGTAGGCGGTCGATACTCGCGAGTACTTGTTTCCTGTCACTCAAACGATCCGTAGTGATACCGTTGAGCTTCATATCATTTAGGCCTTGTCCATCAGGGATGAAAGGTCCATACGCACTTCCTAAGAAACCAGGCGTGCCCGGATTACGCCAGACTCCATCGGTTTTCATTCCAATATATGGTGGCACACTTGGGTCTACAGGGCCTTTGAGTTTATGCATCACGCTACCAAGGGCCGGGCGCCCACCGAGAGGTCGCATATCAGCGTGTCGCCAACCGGTCATGCACTGAAACGAGTCATGTCGACCCTCACAACCTACAACGGCGCGAAGGAAGGCGGATTTATCAGCGATCGAAGCTATTTTTGGAAAGCACTCACCTATTTGGATTCCAGAGACGTTGGTGGAAATCGGCTGGAATGGGCCGCGGATTTCTTTTGGCGCTTCGGTTTTGATTTCCCACATGTCCTGATGTGGAGGGCCACCCCCGAGGAAGATATTGATAACAGCCTTGTGATTCATGCTGCCTGTTTTGGCTTCCGCACGAAGCACATCTGCCATATTTAGGCCAAATGCACCAACGCCAAGTGCACCAATCTTTAGAACGCCACGACGGCTGATTTGGTCACAATATGCGTTTCTCGTCGTTTTCGAACCATAGACTGAAAGCATGAGTCGTTTCTCCAGGTGGGAATTCGGTTAATCGAACAGTTGGGGCTCAAAGGTGAGTGAGCCTTGTTATATTAATCGGAATTTTTGCAGGACACAATAAAGCCTTATATCCAAGTGTTTAGTATCGTAAATACTAATGCTAATCACAAGATCAATTCCATACGGTGCTGAAGCTATGCGCTGAATTTTACCGCGTATAAATCAGCATCTGACAGCGTAATTCTCAAACGAATTGGCTTTCCGGCCAGTTCGCTTACATCCGTTTTGCCGTTCCATGTAACGCTTCTATCGAGTTCATCCCCGAAAACCTCGTCTGCGTCTTCAAGGGTAAAGCCTTCAATCGGTTGGCCATTTACGGTTTGGATTTCCACCTTTACCGTTCCAGCGGCAGAAGTTGAGAAATTAATATCCAGCCGTTTACCATCAAAGGTAAGTGGGCGGGTAATTATTTCACCACCAGAAAGCGTGCCTCCTACGGACCGGAATCCGTCCTGACGTATGGTATGGCGAATCAACTTCGATCCCTCGCCGTGCCAACGTCCTGCACTGGCGTAAAACGCCATTTCATCTGGTGCTCCTGGGAGGGATGATTTGGTTGTGGCAATATTCCATGCCACCTCGTTGTGCGCGTAATACCACGAGTCCGGTCGTTGGACGCCAGGCCGTAAAAACGCCTCATTGACACGATCGAACAATACACCATCGCGACTACTCATGATTTGTGTTTCGGTAAGTGCCGTTCCGTATCGGATGTGCGCAGCGGCGCGGAATTCGCGCTTTTCAAGATCCGGCAATGCTCTCATGGAAGGACTCCACCCACGTTCGATATAACGCATAGGGAATCCGAGGAGGATATGAGGTGCTCTGTAATATGGAATCACATTATTCGTATACATCTGCTGATCGGGAGAATCTGTGTACCTAAGATCCTTAAAGTCGGTCCACGTCTTTAAGTCATCTGATACAGCGGTGCGTATCGCACGGATGCCGGCAGGCTTCCAAACTTTCTCCTCAGTGATACCCTCAGTAAAATATCTCCAATAAGCACGATATTTTTCGATCGTAGGATCCCAGAAACCGATGTTTGCTGAGTCAAAGGCTCCGTTTGTAATAACGCCATCCTTGTGCGCTGCGGACCAGTGAACACCGTCGGGTGATTTGAATAGCCGCATTCCCCCATTGTGACGCAGGCCGCCGAAGGCCTTGAATCTCTCCTCGGCCGGGCAATCAGGGCGAGTATCCAGAAATGGGCTGAAATTATGAGCGCCCGCTCCTCGCCAAATGATGTTGTTTTCTTTAGAGCCGTCGTGCTCGTAAAGTCCAAGTTTCGGCTTGTTGAAATTTATCCCGTCATCACTGATTGCGACACAAGTGGACTCCGGCACTGTAAAACGTATCTGGTTATCGACAAGGTCAAAGTTATGCCCGCGATAGTACATGAAATACTTATCACCATCTTGCACCATCGTTGTGTACCCGGACGACGTTCCTTCCCACGCATCATTCATGTGCAGGACCAGCTCACGTGGTTGCGGATGGTGCAACTGAAATTGAATCTTGCCACGCGTTTTTTCAATTAGGAAATCATCAAGGAATAATTCGCGGCGTGAACCCATGTTGTATATGGAATGATCTTTAGCTGACCGCCGTGCAGCGCGTGTGGTTATCCCGGAGGCTGAAACGGCGACGGAGCTTGCTAGGAATTCACGACGATGCATGTTGGATTCTCCAATGAGTTAGGGTGCTGTCCTTACGGATTATTCGCTGATTACCGGAAGTACGATGTTTGAGGCATGTGTGCGAGTTGTGTGGATGCGATTATTGGCTATGCGTGCGTCATCCGGCCAATCAATTGTAAGTGGTTTGCCGGTGTTCGGATTGGATTCGTAGAAAGGATCACCGGTGCTGGATACGGTCACTCGTATACGATGCCCTTCATTAAAAACCTGACTCATCCAGCCAACGTGGAACTTCGTTTCATAAATACGTCCAGGCTTCATGAATACCTCTTTGTGGAAGCCATCCCGATAACGAACCCGATGCACATAACCAATGATAAGGATCGAACGACCATCCGGGTACACGTCACTTACACGCACAATCAGATCGGTGTCCGGAGCGTCGGAGCTAACGTGAAGGTTCGCTGTAACATGACCGGTCACTTCGAGTGGTGAAGACAGCGGATCGGGCGTAAACCTCAGGACATTTGGTTGCGCTTCATAATGTCTCGCGTCTCTAGCTCCTTGAAAAGCGGTATTTGGCAATTTGGCTGGTTGAAATGGGTCCGCCTTTAAGAGGACGGAGTCGGCAGCAGCTTTCGGCCGTGCTACGCCCAATCGCTGATCTGAATATAAGAAATATGGGGTATCATTGGAGTGTACCGGCCAGTCTTCTGCAGTCTTCCAGATGTTGCCAGGAGCATGTTCTTCGCCCACGGCGCCCATGGCGTAGTATTGGATGGTTGGTTGAGTATCGGCGCCATTATCGATTCCTTTCAGATAATGATCAAACCACTGGACCATATGCTGAACCATGTCGATTGCGGCATTTTCCGGATATTGCATCTCTGCAACAAGCGAGCCCTTATTGAATCGTCCATGCAGCCAAGGAACGATAAGGAGCTTCTGATTACCTTTGGACTGACTGCCACCGGAATGCTGGCGACCGATATAGCTTTCAATCGAGCCCTGACACATGAAATCGTACCAGCTACCGATCGTCATGCAGGGCACGTTCATCTTGCGAAAATGACGTGTGCAATCTTCGTCTTTCCAATAACGATCATACGTCGGGTGTTCGAACCATTCCTTCAGCATGTCGTCATTATGTGACTTAACTCGACATGCCGCCGCCATGCCCTTGAATCGATTGGGTCGGGTCGTGCCTCCTATTCTGTAACCTTCGTGAAATAAGCTCAAACCGGTATCTATCATGTACTGACACTTCAATGAAGGTGGTTGTGTTACCGCCAGGAAGTTCTGGGCAAATCCAGCTTGACTACTTCCAAATGTACCAACCTTTCCGGTCGAGAAAGGCTGCTTTGCCAACCACTCAACGGTGTCATAACCGTCCTGTTGCTTGCCCCATCCGAGTGCGCGGTAACCGACATAACGGCCCTCAGACAACTGTGTGCCTCTAAAATTCTGCAAGGCGACGACGTAACCATGTTGGGCGATGTTTGCCAACCCAAATCGACTGCCGTTGGATCTGGCGTTAGCATACCGTTGCTCTAAAAGAACCGGCCAAGGACCATCACCCTTTGGCAAATAAAGGTATACCGAGAGACGCGTGCCGTCGCGCATCGGTACCATGACGTGTTGTTCAGTGACCTCTCCCGGCAATTTAAGGTCTTCTTGTGCCTCGCTAACGTAGCCAAGAAGGCTAATCGTGACTAAAACCAGAAGCCGATTGCAGGGGTGTAGTTTTTTAATATTCATAAAGCGATCTGTTTGTTAAGAATCGGAGTTGGCTCTTATGAGGACGACTCCCTCTTTCTGTAGGCGTCCCATCATGTTGCGGAACTCCTTGGTCTTGTCATTGTCCCACCATTCGGTCGTGACAGGATCCTCATAGCTCGGTGTAAACAGGCGCCGTTTGTCAGGGCGCACAAAGAACAATGAATCAGCAGGATCACCGAGGTTGTACATTTTTGTGCCATCGTCATATGTAGTCACGATTATCCATTTGTCCTGTACGCGTGGTTTGCGTTCGGAAAGTCTCTCTAACTCACGACGGTTTAGCGTAACGCCAAGACCGGGTGATTCGGAAACACGGAGTAATCCGCGTTTGGGTAGCGGTCGTTCGTTCACAACATCTGACTTCCATGTCTCCGCATCACAGTGGAAATGGAAATGGGCTGTCTTAAAAGCTGCTTGCATATGCGTCGTCATGCTGCGAGTGATATGACCGCCAACGTTTTGAAGGCAGAACGGGACGTTGGCATGTGCAAACGCACCGGCATAGCGAATTGCGTTTCCGATTGGCGTGTGACCTACTATGTACCCGTCCGCAGCGCGGCGTTGAAGCTCTTCGGTGGCACCAAGAGGTGCGTGATGATAGTAGATAGGTATATCAGAACGTTTGCGAAGTTCAGCGTATCCCTGGATATCCCTTTCAAGCAACGGATCTTCAAACGCACCAATAATCGAGGATTTTCCGATACGTTCACAAAGCCCAGGCATATAGTCATTGGTTCCATGCATGGTGAAGTCCAGTTGGATTTTGAATCCTCGCGGTGCAACTTTTTCCATTGCGGAAAGTTGGTCAAAGATATTTTCAAAGGGTGATAAGTGAAACTTCAGCCACGTATAACCTAGTTTGCTGTATTTCATTACCGCATCGGCCATATGAGAAGGGTCAGCGGAGACCGTCCAGGAACCGACTGGGACGAGCTTGCGATACGCTTGACCAAATAACTTATAGACCGGTACGCCGGCAGCTTTGCCCATGAGGTCATACATTGCCGTGCCCAGGCCTAGTGATGTTTCGTCGCCTATCCAATCAAACGGATTGGTGCCGATGTATTTTTGAAGCGTGCTTTCCGGTTCCGCACCATTACTCTCACCCAATCCAATGAGACCTTGATTGGTGTGCACGACATATACCGTTCGCTTGGAAGGGCCGTAAAAGTGCATAAGCACGTAGTCGAGAAAATCCTGATACTCCGGATAGATATCATGAGATTCTATTTGTGTCACTCGTAGATCACCGAAGTTTTGCTGGGCTCGGTGATAGTAAACGCCTGGAACTGGAGAAGTCAGTCCGGCGAGGCCGCACGCGCTGGCGTAGGTGAGGAATTTACGGCGGGATTGCATCAACAGGCTTTCCGAATAGGAGGGCTTTGGATTACATGACGGATCGCGTCACGCTTGGCTGCAATCTATGCTAGTGGATTTTTAGTCGCCACGCAGCAATTAATACCTCGTAACGTTACGCGATGATATGCGAGACCAGAAAACACTAAGCGGGTGTAATTACGAATTGGTTTGCGGTTGGGTCCGGAGCTTCACTAAGAACGATTTGATGATAGCCGGCGTTTAGCCAATCGTGTTCCTGGTCGTTATAGTGTTGACTGCCTGGATTCCCGGATTGTCCTTGGCCGTCGACTGCCCACATGCACGGTGGGTTTGTGCCCATATCATGAATTAGCCGATAGCCTGCTCCGGATGTAGAGGTCCAGTCGGGACCTTGTCCCGTATTACCGACCGTAACCATATCACCCTTAACGGAAATTGGCGGATGGTTTAACAGTTCGCCGAGATCACCAATACGACCTAAGGGATGTGATTTTGTAAGGATGTGTAACTTGCCCCATTGCCAAGTTTCCATCTCGTTGCCGAATCGGTTGGAGAGCAGGTCAACGGCGGCTTTGAACGTTTCACTACCTGCGCGCTGCCGAGCATCGTTTTGAAACCAGCCCGCGGCGTCCTCATCAATCAGGCGGCTGGCGACTCCTCCTGCTGCATTGCTGACCAACTCAAGCTGTTCTTCCGGAATATGTTCTCTTGCCACACGCATTTGCCAAAGAGTGAAAAACACATTGAAGATAGTGGCCGCAATGCTGTCGACATCTATGCTCCCATTCCACCCCTTTAGAAATGAAACGGCGCGCAATATCTCGGGGTCAGACTCGGATGATAAAGCGTTGAGCAGTTTTGGCGTGCATTCCTGCGCGCGTCCACTGATTACATCATTTTGCATTTGAACAAAATCATCTAAAGCAAATTTGCCTTGATGAGACTCTAGCATCTCTCGGATTCTCTGTGCCCTATGCCCGCTACTCCAACATCCAGACAGCATATGTGGATAGTCATTTGCCGCCATACGGTTATTGGCAGTTCGAATCCAGTTGCATTCCGGATTAATCAATTCTGGCATTTCATCGAATGGTATATAGCCTTGCCACTGATGCTCAGGCGCCGAACCGTCTCGATAGCTGCGGTGGTAGGCGTTTCTTCGGGGAATTTTACCTGTAGCCTTTAAACCGATATTTCCGTTTAAATCTCCACTCACCACGCAAAACGTCGGTACATGCCAGGGTCGCATTGCTTCGTGCAATTCGGCCACCGTATTTGCGCGGTTCATTTGAAGTAGTGACGTAAGCCAACCACCGCCGCTCATGCCGACCCAACGAATTGAAACAGGACCGGTGTGGCGTGCTGCGGGGGGGAGAATGCTGTCAACAATTGGCCCATTGTGGGAGAGGGTAACCGTTTCTACATGGTTGCCCTGCCCTTTGACTGAAATTACCTCCGTCCGTTTGGTTGATTTCAACCACTGGCTATCAAAGAGATAACAGCCGGGGTGCTCGTCTGAGGCAGTTTCCTGATATAGGTCACGTAACGAACAGATGTTGTTCGTGATACTCCAGCCGACGCCCGGTGTACGTCCGAACATCAGTGCAGGCATACCCACGTAAGCCATACCAGCAACATCGTATTCAGGGCACTTTAAGCGTGCTTCGTACCAACAGGAGTTTGCATCAATTGCAATGTGCGGGTCCGAGGCGACCATTGGAGCGCCACTTGTCGTTCGGTTACCTGCGACCGCCCAGTTATTACTACCAATACCTTCGTCAGGAGGTGTAAAAACTTCGCCTATCGGATCGAATTGCGAGGATGGTATAGGTGCGTAACTTCCGGTTGGAAGTATGGCTTCGTTTTCAGCCTCACCGCATATGAATTGTTCGTATAGTGGCGTATCTCCAAGGGCTCTCCGGACCAATTCAGGAATGCATATGATTGGGAACCGGCCGGTCAAATACCACTGGAATTCAACTTCACAAGCAATGCTGTCAATTGGCGTCCAGAGTCGAGGTTTCGCATCAAGGATTGAATATTCAATCGGTGGAACGTCGCCGAGGTTGTCGATGACATGGTTTACCCCGTCGGTGAATCGTTCCAGAACCATCCTCGTGTGCGCATCCAGATCATGCCATTGGGCACGGGCACTGCGATGCAGGCCGATAATCCGCGCAGTCCGGTCAAGTTCTAGATACGATGGCCCGAGCAATTCGCTTAACTCTCCAAGGCCTCGTCGTCGCAAGAAATCCATTTGGAAAAGACGATCCTGCGTCATGGCGACACCGAATCCGAAAAACATATCCGAGGCGGAATCGGCAAAGATCGATGGTATGCCAAAGGAATCGCGGGCAACTGTTACCGGAGTTTTGATTGAGCCGTTGATTGCAGAGTCCGCAGTCGGAACACGCCGCTGGCACTCCTGTTCAAACCAAGTACCAAATTGGGTGCGAGACCAGCCGTTCTCGTCACACAACTGGTCAATAGTAACGCCGGTACCTAGTTTGCGAAGAATGGAAGGAGAATCGATATCGCTGTTAGTCATAAGAAATGTTGTTAGATCAATTCGGGAATGGGGCGCCCGCCTTCCGCAACGATTGGGATAGGACGGCCAGCAGGATTCATCCAGTGCGCATTCAAGTCAATTTCAAGATGTTTGAATGTGGTCGCTGCCAAATCTTGTGGACGCACTGCTCCTGTGCGTATTTCTGAACCGTTCCGGTCGCTAGAGCCAATAACTTGCCCAGTCGGGAATCCGCCACCCGCCATGACCATGGACATAATAGGTGTCCAGTGATGTCGTCCCGCCTGCTCATTAATTTTGGGTGTTCGCCCGAACTCTCCCATCATAAGGACGAGAGTTGAATCAAGGAGTCCACGTTGTTCTAAATCATTGACAAGTGCATACAGTGCGCGATCAACACGCGGTAGTAGTGGTTTTAGCCCGCGTTCAATTCCCATCCAGCGAACGTCGTCACCGTGGTGATCAAAATATCCCCACGCCCCACTGACGAGAACAAAGGTGGAGCCTGCCTCGACAAGGCGTCGGGCGAGCAACGCCTTTTCACCTACACTGACTCTGCCATAGTTGTCACGTGTGGCGTCTGTCTCCTTAGACAGGTCAAACGCTTCACTAACTTTGCCGGAGAGAACCATGTCAAACGCCTGTTGCGTGTTTTTGTCGATACGATCGTAAAGCTCCTCTGATTCGACTCTACTGCGAAAAGAATCAAACTTCTCTTGAAGTTGTTGGCGATCTCTAAGCCGATCAATCAGAATTCCTTCAGGCAACCCTAGCTTATCTGTAAGTTCCAGACCTTTTACTGGCTCATGTGCGTGGCCTAATAAGCCAGCACCATAAACGTCCGAACCCCAGGACGTTGCAAGGCCGATAAATGCTGGGATGTTGGGTTCGTTTGGACCTTTAAACTTGGAAACGAGTGATCCCATCGATGGATATCCGCCTCCGTCTTTCCCATCATTTGTGCGCCGAGCAAGTGGATTGCCCGCCTGCATCGTTATCGGTGTATGATTGCTCGCGCTGCAATCGACAGCCCTAAGTATGTTTAGCTTGTGGGCAATGGATGCTTGGAGTGGGAGATGCTCTGTGAAGTGCACACCTGGTACCGACGTTTGAATTGTCCCGAACGGACTGCGAACTTCCTGTGGTGCATCTGGTTTTGGATCCCACATGTCTAGCTGGCTTGGGCCTCCGGATAACCAGAACAGGATCACTGATTTTTTTGCACCGGAGCGAACGGCGTCACCGGCAGCCTGAAGTTTTAATAGATCCGGCGTGCTCAACGCTCCGACTCCGGCGAGGCCAGTCTGAACAAACCAGCGGCGGGAGCCTACCTTTACCAGATCGCGTGGTGCCGGTGCCAGACCGCGGCTTTCCGAAAGAAGTGCATGTTGTTTTTGATGGTGATTCATTGGCAATCGTAAAGG
>JAKUOW010000078.1:13019-17837 GCA_022451045.1 Pirellulales bacterium
AGTTGTCCAACAAAAAATAGGGTGTTCTGGCCACGCATTATAAGCCCAAGGTTAGTCGGTTATCTGAAAAACGTGAGAGAATTTGGTTCTGCGGGAATCACCAGAGCTATCGAATTTGAGTAGCATAAAAGTTTGATGGAAAAGCTTTCGCATAATTGTGGGGAAAATCATGGCATCAGAATCAACCGTACCGAGTGTTGCACGCGCTGAATTACCACCCCTTCCAAAGGCATTAACGCAGCGCAGTGCTCTTGGCTGGGTATCGCTGTTTGGTCCTGGTGCAGTCGTTGCAAGTGTGACAATTGGTACTGGAGAGTTAATATTCTCTACTCGTGGTGGCGTTCTATTTGGCTACAACATTCTGTTCTTATTCTTGTTCATTTCCTTATTGAAATGGGCACTGGTGTTTGGCACAGCGAAACATATTTTGCTTACAGGCATTCATCCGTTTCGTCGAATGATGGAACTGCCAGGACCACGTGGATGGTTAATCATGATGTTGCTGATCATGATCTGCATCGTCCAGCCCATCTGGATGAGTTTTCACAGTTCTACACTCGGCAACTATTTCGCACTGTTAACAGGGACGACTAGCAGCTTACATGGTGGCGCTCAATTTTTATGGGCAATTTTACTTATCGGACTGGTGGTGACGCTTTGCTTTGCGGGTGGTTACACGATCATGGAACGCATACAGATCGCGGTGGTGGCGGGATTAATGGTCGCAGCGGTTGCTTCATTAATTATGTACAGCCCGGACTATATTGCGATGTTTAGTGGTTTTTTCACGCCGGTGTTTAACGACTACCCGGCTTGGATCCAGGCTAAAGAGCCCGACGTATTCGAGACACCGAAATGGGTTGAGCTTACAACCTATGTGGGGGTAATCGGAGGGGCCGCTTTTGACTACATGGCGTATACGACATGGCTTCGTGATAAGCGATGGGGGTATGCGGGGAGTAATCCGCCAACTGAATCTGAAATTCAAGAGATAGCTGATGATCCACAACATCCAGCCAGAACGTGGCTCAAGGCTCCAGTAATTGACTGTGCCATTAGTTTTTCGTTGATAATTATTTTTAGTGCAGTGTTCGTCACGTCGGGTGTTGAGTTGTTAGGGCCAGAAGAGCAATTGCCAAGTAGTAGCAACATGCTTGGCCAGCAATCAGAGATTCTCACAGCTGTTCATCCAAGTCTGTATCACCTATACGTGGCCGGTGCGATATTGACGATGTTTGGTACCCTTTATGGGACTATTGAGATAGGCGTCGCGATTGTCACGGAGATTTTGCGGTCGTTCAATCGTCTATGGACAAATGCTAATCGCCAGCGTATTGAGCGAGCTGTTTTGATCTGGCAATCGAGCTTTGCCGTTTTAGTGATTCTGCTAATGTTCAATCACGTATACAACGCGAATAAGCTGGCTGCGGAGACGGCCTATGCTACGCCATCCTCCGGCGCGGAAAAACTTTTAACAGATGGTGCTGATATCACTACGCTCATCAAGAGTGAGACCGCGGTAGCCTCCGAAGATTCCACTAATGCCGAGGTCATTTCGGCGGTACCAAAGCAGCGTAGCCCAAAAGAGATAATCTTAAATGTATTAAGACCAGTGAATTTGTTCACCGGTGTGCTGGCGTGTGGGATATTCTGCTTTGCCAACTTCTGGATTGAAAAAAAGACCATGCCGGTGGAATTACAATCCAAGTGGTTCGTCCAGTTCACCTATGTCTTTGCCGGCGTAATATTTTTTGTTCTTGGTGTTAAAGGCTATTGGGATAATCACGACCCAGACGGTGGTTTATTGAAGTCCCGTTGGTTTTCAATCATCGGGATTTGCACAGTCACCTTGCTGAGCGTTTTAGTGGTTAATCGATTCCGGTCCTGGATGGAGCGGAAAACCGTCGACGGAGAATAGACAGAAGGCCAATTAGTCTTTCTCTACCACTGCCATCCATCGCGAAGTTCACTGTTAACGACGGCACCTTCCGGCCAGTGGCCATGTCGAAGGCTCGCGATGCATTGTGCAGCTTCGACTCCCATCATGAGTCTTGACAGACTGTCACCACTTCCGATATGTGGACTCAGAATCACGTTGGGTAAGTCGAAAAGCGCATTGCCCGCGGCAGGCGGTTCTTCTTCAAACACATCAAGACCGGCACCATACAGGTGCCCGCTTTTCAGTGCATCAACGAGGTCGGCCTCTACCTGCAAGCCGCCGCGTGCAGTATTGATGATCACGGCACCGGGCTTCATTTGGCTGAGGAATTGAGCATTGATCATGCCTTTGGTGTCATCGTTAAAGGGACAGTGGACACTAATGTAGTCACTACGAGATAGTAATGCCTCACGATCTACTAATTCGATGCCGTGTTGCTCAACAAATTCGGTATTTGGATAAAGCTCTGTTGCGATGACTTTCATCCCCATGCCAATTGCACGGACGGCAAAGCTGCGTCCGATACGTCCCAATCCGATAATGCCAACGGTCGTGCCACGTACTGGTAGGGTCTCGCTTTGTGGCCACCGTGCAGCTCGAGAGTGTTCATCGTTTACAAGAACACCTTTTGCAATTCCTAGTAACAACATCATTGCGTGCTCGGCTACAGACTCATGATTCGCATTTGGCGTTATACACACAGCGATATTGTGTTGAGTGGCTGCCGGGATGTCGACGCGATCGTAACCGACGCCAGAGCGAGCAATGACTCGCAGGTCGGGGAGGTTTGCCAATACATTTGGGGTAAACACGGGACCGCCGGCCAGTACAGCATTGCACTTACTTAGTTGGTCGATGGTTGCTTCTTCGCTATGTAAACCGCGTGAGAATGTACGGTCATCAGGATAAATCACCTCGAAGCCCGCATCCTGCAGGATGGAAACATATTCTGCATCGACGCCAATCATATGTTCAGGGTCAATTAGGGCGACGTCTGTAGGCATGGGGCACTCCGGGTGGGGTATTGAGTTGGTAGAAAGGTCCGCCATTGTCAGGCGTTGACCCGTTAAACACTAATGTCGCGAATTAGTGGTGCTTGTAAAGTAGGTGTACGTACTTAGCGGATCTAAATGCAGGGGCCGAAGACTAGAAGTTGTCGAGCCATCGGACTGATATTTCGCAATAAGAAATAAACGCATAGCTGTCCCGTTCGAATACAATACCGATGTTTCCATTTGCAAGAACTGTCATGCAGCTATACGCAGCGGCCCCATGGTAAATGGTGCGATTGCTCGGCCAACTCTTACCATCATCGTAGCTGACGCGGATGACGAGGTTCTCTCTTCTTGAGGGGGACGCGGGATTGGAGAAAACAAGTCGACCAGGTTGGTTGTCTGCCGGCCAATTAACTCGTAGCATGTTGGCTTGGCAAACGGGCTCCGGTAATGCCGGGTTGTCAACGCACTTTGACCAGTCAATGCCCCCGTTTTGGCTAGTTGCAACGGCTCTCATTTTGTGGCCGCGATTGGATCTCATATTTAGTAGGAGGCTCCCATCGGTCAGTTCGGCGATAGTACATTCATTCATAAGGAAGTCTGTGCTGCCGCCAATTTTCCATGTGGTGCCATGATCATCTGAGTAGATCACGTGTGACCTTGTGGATTTGGTGCGGTCTGGGATTCTTGTGAGACGGTGATCGCAGGGAATTACGAGTCGCCCTTTGTGTGACCCGCGAGTTAATTGAATACCGTTTCCCGGTCCGGTTGCATACCAACCCCAGCCATCACGTTTCACTTGTCGAGTGATGTTTATTGGTTTGGACCACGATTTTCCATCGTTTTTGCTAGAAGTAATGAGCACATCATCGTTGTTACGTGTGAATGGAAGCCAGATAGTCCCAGTCTCCCTGTCGACAACCGGGCAGGCATTCCCAATCGTTACATCTGTGTCACCCCCTTCTTCGTAAACGAGTTGTGTGGCCATCCACGATTTACCTCCATCAATACTCCTACGCAGGAGCATATCCAGATTCCCATGGTCATTGCGGTCGTTCTTGCGACCTTCGCAAAAGACAAGCAACGTACCTTTGTTTGAGGTGACGATCGCAGGAATTCGGTACGTATGGTAGTCGTCCTTGCCGCTTGCAAAGAGATCCTGTAGTACTGGTTGCTCAGCTCTGACTACAGGAATGGATGTAACAAGGGAAAGAATAACGCCAAGACACAGCCGCAAGAGAATATGCATTTTGATCCTGTAATATCCCCCCTTGGGAAGAGGTAATCCACAGAAGAGTTAGCCGTGGAATATTCTAGTCAGTCACTGTGATTCTACGCATTTGAATCGCGTTTCTACCGCTCTTCTGAATACTTCTTGGCTCTGGTTGCGCGAACCCATTTTTATCTACTGTCCGAGCACGCAGTTCGTATCGCCCTGGTGGCAGGTCGCGCAGCACTGCGTTATATGACACCATTCCATAGCGTAGGGGCCAGGACGATGGTTCCCCTGTTTCGCGATCGAAGCCCAATACGTCTTTTGGTAAGACTCCAGGCGGAAGCACTGTGCTCCAGTCGGGCGCGGGCACAATTTCACACGGTTTCCAGGGTGCTGCCAAAAGTTCCTCGGAGTCATCCTCAATTCGGCGAGCACCTTCTTCCAGTCGGCGAACCCAGTACTCAACTCGCTGCAGACCAGACCGACCACTGATGGCCTGACCAGTGAGAATGACAGGTTCACCAAACTTGTACTCCTTAGGACCGTCGTCGAGATAAGCGGCTGTCTTTAAGTAGGATTCCGGGTCATTGTTGTTTAGCGCATACGTGTCATTAATTCGATAATCATTTGTAAGGAATATGTGGTGAAGCCTTTTGATTGTCTTGAAT
>JAKUOW010000079.1 GCA_022451045.1 Pirellulales bacterium
TTCTCTTCATGAAGGGTGGCCCTCCGCACCTGGACTTGTTTGATTACAAGCCAGAGCTAATGGCAAGATCCGGTCAGGCGATTCCTTACGAATTACCGTCAACAGAAGCAACGGTTGGATTGGAAAACACCAAGCTGCTTGGCCCGGTAGCAGGATTTCAACACGCGGGCGAGTGCGGCCTATACATGAGTAAGTTGTTGCCTCAAATGTCAGCTCATGCGGATAACTTTGCAGTACTACGTGGAATGCAATGTGACAGCCTGAATCATCCGGTCGCTGTGCAACAACTCCATACAGGAAACTTGTTTGACACGGTGCCGTCGATGGGATCATGGATTTCCTACGGACTCGGCACAGAGAATCAACGCCTGCCGTCATATATAACGATTCTGCCCGGCGAGGGTGAACGAAACTTTAGCAGTGCGTTCTTACCAGCCATCCATCAAGGTACACAGATTCAAAGCGTTGGCAGTAATCCTAATCAGGCACCCATTCGCCATCTGAGTGATACCTCCATCCCAAAAGCAATTCAACGACGACGCATTGACTTCATTCAGTCGCTTAACCAGCGTCAGATTGACAGACTGCAGTCCGATCAGACACTTGAAGGAACAATTGAATCGTTTGAACTAGCATTCCGCATGCAATCTGAAACCCCAAAGCTGGTTGACTTTTCAAACGAAGACAAATCAACGCTGCAATTGTATGGAATTGACGAAAAGGACACTGACCAATTCGGCCGTCAATGCCTTCTCGCTCGTCGATTCGCCGAAGCGGGCGTGCGGTTTGTTCAGGTAACTCTTGACGGCTGGGACCACCACAATGGTATAGCGGCAGGCATCCGTAAGCTCTGTCGGCAAGCGGATAAACCAATTAGTGCATTGTTTACCGACCTGCAGCGTCGTGGTCTCTTAGACGATACGCTCTTAATCTGGGGTGGAGAATTTGGCCGTACGCCACATGCTCAAAATGGAGATGGGCGAGAACATAACCCTCACGGCTTCACGTTACTAATGGCGGGGGGCGGTGTAAAAGGTGGCATCACACACGGTGCAACAGACGACTTTGGGTACTATGCCGTTGAAGGAAATATGCACATCAATGACTTGCATGCAACGATGTTGCACCTGCTGGGAATCGACCACGAACAACTCACATATGACCATCACGGCAGACCGTTCCGATTAACTGACGTTGCCGGGAAAGTAAACCACGAGATCCTTATATAGAACCGCGTCGCACAGATACAAAATCAAGCTAGGATAATGCCAAAGACGTTTGGTATCCTATACCAACCCTAAAACACTCTACAGTGATTTCCAACATGCCCCGCCACATCAATCGACAAATCTGGTCGCTCCTTTTCATAACAACCGTGCTTGTAACGCAACCGGCTTTGGGTCAGTCAGAACCGGCCCGAGCATTAACCACCGCGACCACCGCTTCACAATTTGAAGACCTGAAAACATCTGGCGCGAGCCAATCGACATATTTAAACCAGGATTTTCGCGTCACCAAAGCTAAGGCCCCGCGGCCAAACCTGACTGAATTCCGAAAGCGGATCGAGCCGCTCTTAAAGAGTAAGTGCATCCATTGTCATGGCCCTGAAACAACCGAGGGTAACATTCGAATTGACACATTGAATCCGGATCTACAAAAAGGTCCGGATGTTAGTTGGTGGCTGGAAGTTCTGGCCGTTCTAAACAACGGTGAAATGCCGCCACCAGATGACGTCGACTTATCCGATGACGATAGGAGTGCAATTATCAACTGGCTATCCGATGAGATTCAGATAGCCTCCACGGTTCATAGGGCAGAACAAGGACATTCATCGTTTCGGCGAATGACCCGATACGAATACAACTTCGCGTTACAAGACATCCTTGGGCTTCCATACGATTTCGCTAAGGACCTTCCACCTGAGGCTTTTTCAGAAGACGGATTTCAAAACAGTGCTGAGATGCTCCACATGACGAGCATTCAATTTGAGACTTATCGGACGATTGCCAGAAAGGCGCTCGAGCGTGCCACCGTCATTGGTGAAAAACCCCAGACGCTTTATTGGGGCGTCACAATGAAGGATGCCGCCGCTCGTGAATGGCCAAAACAACAGGAACAACTGGATAAAGCCAAGGAGCAGTTCAAGGACGACCCCGCAAAGCTAAAACCGGAACTTGAGCGCCTTAATGCCAGCTTTAAAAACCCTCACAACAACACCTATTACAAAGATCTGCGCAACGGCAGAACGGCACAATTTAACTGGGTCTACTACGGTGCTCGATATGCATTCCCACCAGGTAACCAACCGCGTGTTGTACCAGGAGTATTTGATCACGTGGCAATAATTCCTCGCGGTCGCCATTTGGTTGTTGAGTTAGGCGATCAACTACCCGACGACGGAATCATGCGAGTACGGGCACGTGTTCACCGCTCCGATGCACCGAATACCGGAACGCCAAGTTTAGCATTGGAATTTGCCTGGCGTGCGAGTAACGAAGGACGCGCTATTATTCCTGTCAGCAAACGTGATATACCTGTCGACGTTGGACAGGACAACGCTCAAATCTACCAATGGGATGTTCCACTCGGCGAAATCTATCCACGCAATTCGGTAAAAGGTGTCTCAAAAATGGGATCAATGCCCAGCCCATCTGAGTACATCCGGTTTGTTAACAACTCCGTTGCCCAAGGTGACATACACATCGACTATGTCGAGGTATCAACACCTATATTTGATCAATGGCCTCCGGAATCACATAAACGAATCTTCATCGAAAGTGACAATGCTGAAAATGAAGAGGTGTATGCATCAGAGGTCTTGGCGAATTTCATACCCAAGGCCTGGCGTCGCCAGATCACAGCCGATGAGTTGGATCGGAAGCTAGACCTTTTCAATTCGATCCGGCCGCAATGTGATACTTTTGAAGAGGCAATAATCGAAGTGCTGTCCACCGTATTGTCATCGCCAAATCTTCTTTACGTTGCAGGTACAGAGACTGCCGGAAGAACAAAAAGCAGGTCATCTTCACTGTCGGACACCGACTTGGCAACAAGACTCTCTATGTTGCTATGGAGCAGTACTCCTGATGAACAATTACTTAAGCTAGCTGCTAACGGATCGATTAATGTTCCAATTATTCTGGAAGAACAGGTCGAACGGTTACTTTCTGATGATCGATCTCGGCGGTTTTCAACACAGTTCGTAAGGCAATGGCTCGACTTGCAAATACTGGAATTCCTTGCGATAGACCGCAAAGTCCGCCCTCAATTTGATCCAATGCTCAAGAAGGCGATGCTGGAAGAGCCCACAGAATTCTTCCACGAAGTACTTTTAAACAACGCGAGCATTCTGGATTTCCTGCATGCAGACTATATGGTTATTAATGAGAAACTGGCCGTGCACTACGGCATAGCAGGTGTTCTGGGAAATGACTTCCGACGGGTTGAATTAGATGATGCGCAGATTAGCCAACGAGGTGGGTTACTAACTCAAGCCGGTCTTCTAACGATGAATTCCTCCGGTGCAGATTCACACCCACTTAAAAGAGGCATTTGGTTGCTCGAGAGCATTTTGAATGATCCACCACCACCTCCACCTCCCGCAGTACCAGAAATCGATCTGGCAGACCCGGAAATTGCAAAAATGACTCTTAAGGAACGAATTGAAGATCATCGCAACCATGCAGCGTGCATGTCGTGCCATGCCAAAATAGACCCATGGGGGATCGCATTTGAGAATTTTGATGCTCTTGGTAGATGGCGAAATGACATTAAAGGGCAGACGGTAGATGCGACGAGTACACTCTTTAACAATCAAACACTTGCAGGCATGAATGGACTAAAGACCTATTTGCTCACCAATCGCCAGGATCAGTTCGCGAGAGCTTTGGTATTCAAAATGAGCACTTACGCTCTAGGCCGTCCACTTACCTTTGGAGATCGTTCAAGCGTAGATCAAATCACTGCCGATCTTCGTAAAGAAGGGGACGGTCTTGCTACAATGATAAAACTGATCGTCACCAGCGATTTGTTTAAGTCCAGGTAGTCTATCCTGACGAGTCGATATCAAAACCAACTTATAACGATGTTACAAGCTAAGTAGTTACAGGCAATATAGTCATGAACATGGATATAAATTCACTTGATCGTCGCCGATTCCTTCGCGGTACTGGAGTTGCTCTATCGCTGCCAATGTTCGAGTCATTTTTGACACACGCAACTGGCGCAGACGAAAATGCAAATCCACGACGCTTGGCCTGTTTCTACTTTCCTGATGGTGTCCCGATGCCACTTCGAGAGGATCCGGCGTATAAGGACTGGCTGTGGTTCCCACACGGCAGTGGCACGGAATTTGAGTTTTCGAAAGTGTTTGAACCACTTGCGCCTTTAAAAGACGAATTCACCGTACTGTCTGGTTACTCACACCCACGGGTACGCAGAGTACATGGACATTCAAATGCAGATCAATTCCTGACTGCTGCAGCAACAGGCCAAGACGGTCAATATGCAAACTCCATTTCGCTTGATCAGGTATATGCCGAGTACGTTGGAAATGAAACTCGCTTTGCATCGCTCGCCATGTCAACTGATGGCGGGACTGGCACACCACGCGGAGCTCATACCCTATCGTTCAGCCGTAATGGCCGCGCTATACCCGCAGAGCATCGACCCAAACGCATTTTCGACATGTTATTTGTAAAGAGCGACGACGATGCAGCTCGCCGGCTGGCACTTAGTAAGAGTGCACTTGATGACTTGCTTTTGGATGCAAGGTCATTGCGACGCAGACTCTCGATTCGGGATCAAAAACGGCTGGATGAATACCTAGAGTCCGTGAGAGAAACGGAGATCAAAGTAGAGAAGGCTAAAAAGTGGGTAAACACACCGCTGCCGCAGATCGCTTCTGATCATTTGAATCTGGACTTAACGCCTAGTCAGCCACGCGAATATTTACAAACAATGTTCGAGCTGATCTATCTGGCATTCAAAACGGACTCAACGCGCGTTGCCACCTACCAAATCGGTCGTGAAAACGGAGTAGGGCAAAGCGACTTGTTAGCGCGTGCTGTCGGATACAATCTCTCACACCAGCTTTCTCACGAGACGAAGAATCCTGGTGGCTGGGAACGATTTGGCATCTATTGTAAGTTCCTCAACGAAGAGTTTGGTCGATTCGTCTCAAAGCTCAAAGAGACTTCTGAACCAGCAGGTACAGGTACCATGCTGGATAACTCACTCTTGTTGTTTGGTTCCGCGTCGAGTGCCTTCCATTTGTCGCGAAACTATCCGCTCATTCTTGCCGGCGGTAAGAACATGGGCTTAAAACATGGACAGTACATCAATAAGGCTGGCGCCAATCCGCAGGGCGGCCCATGGGATGGTGGTCCGGAACCGTATCAGCAGGAAATTCGGCACGAAGACCAGCCGCTTTCGAACTTATTTGTAACGATGTTGCAACAATTGGGCATGAAGGCCGATCGATTTGCGGACAGCACCGGAAAAGTCGATGCTATTTTGGCGTAACACGCTGTCTTGGTATTTCAGACTCCCAATTCACTACTCTCAAGAGCGACCGGCGATTTAGTGTGATACAATTGCGCAAATGACGCGTTTACGACGCGACATTTGGTCTTTCAATCCGTGCCCGCTTGTGAAAACTCTCTCGTGTCACCAACAGCATTCAGAACACTCACCACCTGTTTTCTCTTTTTGATCACCATTGGTTGCTCTGAAAACAAAGAAGAACAAACCAATGATGATTCCGCCAACGTCGAACAGACTAGCGTAGAGCCTAAGAAGCAGGATACGAATTACACCGCACCTACGGCAAAGCTCCTAAACGAGAATGGCACAGAATTCGTCGTCTTGGAAAACGACTTTGTTGAATTAACATTTGAACCATCTCGCGGGGGCCGCTGTACGAAGTTCCTTTTTAAGGATAACGGTGAACAGCTGATTGCCAACGATGACAACGTGGCTGGCATGTTCCTTGATCACTGGGCAAAGTACTCATGGCCAAGTGCTCTCATGCACTTGCCTTACGAACATGAAATCCTTGAACCGAGCGAGCACAAGGTCGGAATTCGACTAAAAGTTACAGTACCAGAGATGGGTGGCGGAAAAGGCGATCGTGGTGCCGAGGCATCAAACGCAATAACAACCTCTCCTGAATTGGTAGGGCTCGTGGTGCAGAAAACCATTTGGCTACATTCAGATAGCGACTTAGTTACGGTCGATCAGGAAGTCGTCAATCCTACTGACGAGTCCCGGGCTACCGCTTTATATCTTCAACAAAACCTGGGAATGAATGGCTCATATTTCAGCGACAATTGGTATTTACCGTCCACCAATGGAGTCGAGGTTTACTTTCAAGCGGATAAAGCTGGAGGCAGCCGTTTTGGGCCGGACTTCATTCAGGATCCCGTTGAAGGTTGGATTGCTGTAAAAGACCGCAACACTGATCGGGGACTTTTGTTTGTGTTTGATTACAACTACCTGCAGCAAACCTACACCAGTGGTGGAACCGGAGAGTGGTTTATGGATCAGATTCCGATTGCGCCCGGAAAATCGTTTGCGACACACTACCTGGTAAAGCCTGTGTCGGGATTGGAAGATTTTGCGTACGGTTCTGAACGTGTGGTGGCCAACATCCAGGCCGATGAAAAGTCTGGCGACTCTATTGAAATATCACACTCCATAACGACAGTTTCCGCGCCGTTGCAGGACGTGGATGTAGAAATTCGCGTTCGACGCAGGGTGAGTAAAGAAGAAATTTGGCGGGAACAATATCAAATCGATGAACTGACAGCCGAGCCACATCGTTGGCAAGGTTTACTCACGGCGGAAGACGTGGAAAGCGGGCTTGTTTTAACAGTGACCGTACGGTCCGCCGAGCATGATGATCAATATGAGTACTATTATGCTGGTGACAAAGCGGAAGCAGATCGCCGTTCGATGACGTTTGCAACTAAGGGTCGCGGATTGCCTGGCGCACGAGGCGATGCTTATGTCCGCGCCGCCCCTCGAAAGCATAAGGCAATTGATAAGCCAGATTTTGACACTATTGAGCGTTCTTCAGATGATCAGTTCCGATGCCTAGTGGTATTTGGGCTTTACACGCACATCCTGAATTTGGATGACGCTTTTAGCACAACCGATGACGGTCAGAGCGAAGTACAGTTTGTCTGGGCAAATTGTCCTCCAAATGCCGTTGAAACTTTTCCGGGGACATATGACGAGTTATTTAACTACGATGTCATCGTGCTTGCTGATGTAAATGCACGTGCACTGGGAGACATCGCTCTAGAGATGCTTTGCGACTACGTGCATGAAGGAGGTACGATCGTGGTCTCCGGGGGACCGTATGCATATGGAAATGGTGAATTCCAGGGAACACGGTTCCTTGAAGCCTTGCCGGTACATATTAGCGGCCCGTTTGACTTGAAGTGGGCCGGCAAAGGAATGTCGTGGTCCCTCAAGCCAGCGATAGCAGATCATGCAATTCTAGACGGCGTATCGTTTGATGAGAAACCACAAGTGTTCTGGCAGCACTACCTTCAGCCAAAACGCAACAGCGAGGTCATTTTGACCGCCGGTGATAAACCGGCGCTTGTTGTCGGCAACTACGGCAAAGGACAAGTCGCTGCGTTATCTCTGAGCCCTACCGGTGTAGCGACCGACGGTGAAGTGCAGTGGTGGGATTGGAATGGCTGGTTCCCTCTGGTGCGTAACCTTTTCAATTGGGCAAAGGAGGTTCGATAATGCGTCAATCATTGATGATATTGCTGTGGATTCTGTTTGTCGCCTTGCCCGTTCAAGCAGAACGTGATGTTCGCAATAGTCAATTTGGTGGTGGTGCAGGTGTCAAACCGACCGACGAGCAAATTGCTACCTTGCGCGAAGCTGGATGGACGTGTCCAGATGCAAAACAGTGGCCAAACGCCTGGGGTGGACAAGGCGCCGACGTAGAAGTGTCATTTCCCCAGACAGGTGGTCATGGCGTCGGCCCGTTTTGCCGACTATCGGGCGGTAACAATGGATACCTCAATGGTTACTGGGGGTTTCCTTTTGAAGACACTCAGATTCTGGAGGTCTGGGCGAAAGGGAACGGAATCCTTCGCGTGGGATTAATGGCTTACAAATTATCTGACGATCACTCAATGATTCTGCCAGGTGGTCAAATGCCTACGCTGGACATCAAGATTCAGACAGACAAATGGGTGCGATACCGTTACTTGATGCGCAAGCCGGACTATGAGTTAACCGGCCATCCGCTGTTCATGGCGCCGGAAGGAACGGTCGACATTGATGATGCCAAGATCCTGAGTTCCAATCGTGCGTTTGATCTCATCGTTGCCGAAGAGAACACCTTATATGGAAAGGATGCACTTTCGGAGGACACGGAATTAATTCACTTCGACGACAATGCTAGATCAGCATTGTCGAAATTCGATACCGCAGTCATGGAGTTTGAAAACCGAGCGGATGAACTTCCAATTGCGATTACCAAGCCGATGCGTAATGAGATCAAGTCTCTCACACCGTATTTGCATTCGGACGGTATTAAGACAGTCGCTACAGTCCATTTCAATCAGATGTTGGTTCTCACCCGCGTTTTGCAGCGACTTGCCGGAAATGAACTAAAAGACATTGATGGCATTTCCGTCATCGGGGTTGATTCAGAGATCACCGCATCACACTATCCTGGCAAGCGGTTTGCTAGAGCCGGCAAACTGACCATAACAAATCTCCGGTCTAACAAAGTTCGATACTCTGAGAACGAAGCAGCTTCTACAGAAGCCACGCTAACGAATGAGACGAACAAAGCCATCACTGGCACGATCGTTGCAACGATGATCCTTGGTTTAGATTCAAGACGTGAATTGGCACGAGTTGGTGATTTCAGTATCGAATCCGGTGAAAGCAAGAAATGGCGATTTAATTACAACGTAGGGCCGGAGACATACGGCCGATCTGTAGAGGTTGAATTTTTTGACGGCGCGGGAAATTCAATCGACCGGTGGCAGGAGTATTACGGTGTCGCGGAAGAGTTTTTTAGAATTCACCAACACTGTTATCAGACCAAGTCTGAGTACTGGGATGAAGATCATTTCACTTTCTATTACAACCAATCACACTATTTTGCGCACGAGCCGACAGCACTTGGGATGGTGCCGTTTGATGCGGAGCAGTATATAGCAGGACAAGTTGGATACCGAATCAGCGTACCACTTAGAAAAGCACAAATTGCACGCAACAAGCAAATTGGCGTAGCAACTACGTTTTACAGCATCGGTTGTTTTGACAGCCAGATGGGTTATGAGCAAGTCAGGAAGCACCCGGAGTTCATCTTGTACGACGCGAATGGACAGCCAGCGGTTGATCCACTCTATGGCGGCTATCCGAACCCGATGGAGCTTGCGTCTCCGATTGAAGTAGGTCCAAAACGCAAGGAATTGTCGATTAAGCCGCACCTCGACCGAGAGATAACACCGTGGCAACACGTGAACATGAACTTCGCTCGCGAAGATGCCGTTCGATTTGCTGTTGAGCACATAAAAACGTACTCGGACCATTGGGGATTCGACGGTGTTTATTTTGATGGCTGCCTCGGCGTGTGGTCAGGATATGCCTATGACGGTGTGAAGAATGTGCCATCTGGCAAGTACGAAGATTTCGTTAAGCTAGGTGCTCGGAATCACCAAATCTTCAACGAAGTTCTCAAGCGTGAAAACAAGAACTATGGCACGTGGTTGAACTGGGGACTCGAAGGTGCGACGGGCGACTTTGCCAAACGTCACGGAATCACGATTTGGTTGGGCAGCGGTGTTGATGGAGATCCATTGTACGACAATGTTCGAGCGGCATCGAATGTTCGGTATGTGATGTTACTTGACGAGATTTCAAGTTTTCAAGGTCACAGCTACTTAAAGCTGGAATCCGATCGCGTGGCAAGTCGTGACCATTACGTGCAGAAGTACGGGGCAAATCACATTATTGGATATGCAAGCACTGTAGTCGGTACAGGAGAGCCGGGAGTATCGAATTGGGGCTGGCCAACGTGGAATTACGTTCAGGCGATCCTTACGGCAACACAATCTCATTTAGCTTCCCACTTCATTCCGAGTCACCGTCCACAGCTGCAGTTTACGACTCGATACTCGCAATATGTTTGGGCAAGAGACGTCAAGGTAGTAGCACCACCGAAGGCAGAGGGATTAATTAAGGTCGACACCGGGGCCGAGGAGGCCAAGTTGCGCTGGAAGAATTTCGTTTACGAGCGTGATGTGGATTCCGGACGAGAGATAATCGTGCATTTGGTGCAAACTCCGCCGACGGATATGATCGACTACCAGTGGGCGGATGAACCAGACCCGACTGAAGGCGTATCCGTATCGCTGTATGCGGCGGGTTTGGATGTTAGTAGTGCGATCGCATGTCGGCCATATCATTTTGAGGAGCCACAGCAGGTGGTTCAGTCGGAGCTTGAAATCGAGTTGGCCGAAGACATGGCGAAAGTGCATATCCCGCCATTTCGCTATCACACAATGCTGGTATTTAGAGTTGCTGATAATGAGTAGGCCGGCTATCTCCCGCAACTAGTTCCTGCATGGCCTAACAACTCCTTGGAATATCCGGCGGTTGGTTAATGTTCGCACCTCTGCATGCGGTACACTTACGTGTGACTACAGTTCAAAGTGTTTCCAACGCCACTGTTCGCCGTTCCTTAAGAAAGAAACAGCCATGTACACTCGCTTAAGATTCATGCCGCTAATCCTCGCATTGCTAACGGTTCTGTTACTGATCAACGGAACTATCACTTCGGTCAATGCGGCAGAAGAACCGCTTCCATGGAGAGCAGGGCTTGCAAAGGTTGTCATCACACCTCAAGAAACGATGTGGATGGCCGGCTACGCTGCGAGAAACAAACCCGCCGAAGGTGTCGTTCACGACCTCTATGCTAAAGCTCTTGTATTAAAGGACTCCAATAGCACCACATTCATTCTCGTTACGCTGGATCTCATTAGTGTTCCACATCCGATTCGAAATCACATTGAGGCGCACGTAAACGAAAAATACAACCTGCCTGCATCCGCACTGATGATTAATTGCTCTCATACGCATTGCGGCCCGGAAATCCGCACAACTCGCTGGTCATTTGACGGGCTGCCTTCAGAGCGACTTAGCATTGCAAAAAAGTATGTAGAGGATCTGCAGTCAAACATTTTGAAGGCAATCGATAACGCGATGAGTTCGTTACAACCATCTAACGTCTCATATTGCCGCGCACGATGTGGATTCGCGATGAATCGACGGACGCCATCACCAACAGGCTACCGCAATTCCCCATATCCTAATGGGCCTGTAGATCATGACGTCCCTGTTCTGAAAATCCAGGATATGGAAGGTGATCTAACCGGAATCGTATTTGGCTATGCCTGCCATAACACCACACTCAGCTTTTATCAGTTTTGTGGAGACTACGCGGGTTTCGCTCAACAATATCTCGAAGAAGATTTTGATGGTGCGATTGCGATGTTTGTGCTCGGTTGCGGCGCGGATCAAAACCCTTATCCGCGAGGCACGCTCGACCTAGCAAAAACGCACGGTCGCACCCTGGCAACTGCCGTCAAATCTGCGTTAGGTACAACCTCCATCCCGATTTCTGACCAACTCAAACATGCTTACTCAAAAGCAACTCTTGCATATTCGACCCCGCCGACCAAAGAGGAGCTTGTCTCACGAAGTAACTCATCTAACAAATACATAGCAACTCACGGCAAACGACTACTGCAGCAACTCGAAACCGACGGCATGCTGCGTACTACATACGATGCACCAGTACAGGTTGTCCAGTTGGGAAAGAATCTGACGCTCATTGCATTACCAGGCGAAACGTGTGTGGACTATGCGTTGCGATTAAAAGCAGAGCTAATCAAGACTCCGGCCCAACAGGGTAGTGTATGGGTTGCCGGATACAGCAACGACGTATTTGCCTATGTGCCAAGTCGACGCGTATTACTCGAAGGAGGTTACGAAGCTGGCGGTGCCATGAAGTACTTCACTACCGTTTTACAACATGGTCCGTTTGCACCTGACGTCGAAGAACGACTGATCAAAAAAGTGCATGACCTACTCGGCAACTAATCGAGATTAAGCAAGCCCGGATCATGAGCAGACAGATCGCCCGTGCCACCAAATTCTAACTTATGACTCGCCTGCCTTCTCGGTTAGAATAAAACTATTCACATCTACTGCAAATACCAAAGCCCTGGTCGTGAATTCACGAATAATTACAACTCTCGTTGTGCTCTCTTTGATTCCGCATATCGGAACCAAGGCAGAGGACTCTTTGTACCTACAGTCAATAAAGCCAGTCCTGAAGGCACGCTGCTATGCATGTCACGGTGGTCTTAAGCAAGAGTCCGATCTACGCCTGGACACAGCTGATTCCATTTTTGATGCCGGCATTATTGACTCAGGTGCATTGCTCCAGCGGATCACCTCCACCGATCTCGACGTGAGAATGCCTCCTGAAGGTGAGCCACTGGAACCCAGCCAAATTGCCGCCATTAAGAAATGGATCGACTCCGGTTCGCCTAAACCAGTTAACGAGGTTGGTGATACTGCTCCATCCACACACTGGGCATTTCAACCGGTAACACGCCCTAATCTCCCAAAGAGCAAACGAGATAATCCAATCGACGCTTTGCTGGATATCCGTCGCTCTGCAGCCGGGATCACACCACTTGGACAAGCCGATAAACTGACACTCATTCGCCGACTCTACCTGGATCTGGTCGGCATGCCGCCGTCCATCGATGAGCTGAATGCTCTGATGACGAATTCCTCAAATCATTGGTATACCGATACCATTGAAAAACTGTTAAATGACCCACGCCACGGTGAACGATGGGGCCGCCATTGGATGGATATTTGGCGGTATAGTGATTGGTGGGGGTTGGGCGCACAACTTCGATTTAGCCAAAAGCACATTTGGCATTGGAGGGATTGGATCATCGAGTCTCTTAACGATGCCCTACCGTACGATGAGATGGTACGTCAGATGCTTGCCGCAGACGAGTTATATCCGAACGATCTCGATAAGCTTCGCGGCAGCGGATATTTGGCACGTAATTGGCAGCTATTTAATCGCAATCACTGGATGGAAGATGTTGTAGAGCATGTTGGAAAAGGATTCCTGGGTCTTACGTTTAATTGTGCTAAGTGCCACGATCACAAGTTTGACCCGATTGCACAGACCGACTACTACAACTTTCGCGCATTTTTTGAACCATATCACGTCCGCACAGACGTCTTACCCGGAGTCCGAGATGTGGCCGTAAATGGCCTTCCACGCCCGTTCGATGGCTTGCCCGATGCAAAAACGTTTTTGTTCACACGTGGAAACGAAAAAACGCCTGATAAATCCATTGACATAACCCCAGGCGTGCCGGATTTGCTCGGATTGCCATTACCGGAGATTCAAGCGGTTTCGTTACCGGATAATGCATGGCAGCCTGAGCGTAGAAAGTGGGTATTCGATGCTCACTTGCGAGCCGCCGAAGATGCTGTCGGCACCGCTGAGGCTAACTTAAAGGCAGCAACTCAAAAACTTGACAAAGCGGAAGCGCTACTACTCAAATTCACCAATACCCCTGATCAAACACCTCCGGAAAAAGAAGCCGACGAGTACTCTCTCGAAGAGAACTTTGAACAACTCGAACCGAAACGTTGGAAGATTTTCGGCGGTGAATGGGAACATAACCCAGGGCGCTTGGATCAAAAAATGGATGGCGCCACACGATCCGTTCTGAGACTACTGGACACACCGCCAGCGGATTTTGAAGCGACATTGCGATTAACCATAAACGGTGGCAGTATGTGGCGCAGTGTGGGCATTGAATTCGACTCCACTCAGGTCGACCCGTCACAAGACATCACGGGGGATCATAGTACTCAAAACGTCTACATGAGCGGCTACACCCGCGAACCCAAAGTGCACGCTGCTTTCAACAAAGGTGGAACATGGCAATATCCGCGAGGAGCCATGGGGCCAATACAGTTTGAATTGGGAAAAGAATATGTACTTAAAGTGCAGGTGCGAGACACGCTAATCAATGCTTATCTTGATGACGAGTTAATCGTTAGCTGGTATACACAGCTTGCACGTCGCCCCGGCTCTATACAGATATCCACCTTCGACGTGCTACCCACCTTGAAGGCCTTTACTCTTCGCGCTTTACCAGAAAACCTGGAACTCGTTAAACCTGAAAACAATCCCATTGCTGATGCCACAAGTATGGCAGGTGCAAAAGCAGCACTCGCGACTGCCAAGCAAAACCATAGTCTTATGGCACTTGATTTGGAAATCGCTAAAGCAGCCTATTCCAGCGTGAAAGCGCGTGGTAAAGCGTTACAGTCTATGTGGAACAACGAAGATGAGGAATTGGTCACGACAACGCGCAATACAGCAATCCGTGCACAACAACAAACGGCGGTCCTCGCTTCAAGACGGCTTCTCATGCAAGTCGAATCTAAGTTGGCATCCGGCGCGGGTAAGAAAGAAGAACTGGAAAAACAGCTCGCAGATGCAAAAACAGATTTGGAATCTGCACTAAAGGCAAAAGAATCACCGATTCCGGACGACGCCAATGTCGAATCATTTGTCGGGGCAGTTTGGACACCCACCAGGTTCTTTAACTCTTCAAAAGATGACGAGAAAGTAGAATTCCATGCAATCAGTACAGGACGCCGAACGGCACTGGCAAAGTGGATTACTGACAAGAAAAACCCACTTACTGCCCGTGTAGCGGTGAACCATATCTGGCTAAGACACATGGGCGAACCGCTCGTAAAGACCGTTTTTGATTTTGGTCGTCGGGGGAATAACCCGGCACAACCAGAATTGCTCGATTGGTTGGCCGCAGAATTCATGGATTCTGGTTGGAGCATGCGACACTTACACCGGCTAATCGTTACCTCGAATGCCTACCAAACCACCTCATCATTACGTGATTCTGACTCACAACAAAATGTCGACTCAGAAAACGCGCTTTGGTGGCGAAGGCCACCTATCAGAGTTGAATCTCAGGTTGTACGCGATAGCATCTTATCCCTATCCGGAACGCTGGATTTAACCATGGGCGGACCACCAGTCGAGGCCGGCATGCAGGCGGCATCCACTCGACGAAGTATTTACTTCTTCCATTCAAATAACAGCCGCAACTTGTTTCTTGAGACGTTTGACGAAGCGCTAGTTAAGGAATGTTACATGCGTGACCAGAGCATTAAACCCCAGCAGGCGCTCGCGATTAGTAATAGCCAACTGGTGAATGATGCTGCTCCAAAGATCGCTGAATTATTGTCAAAAGAGACCAAAGACAATCCCACATTTATCAAGGATGCGTTTGCCGTTGTACTGGGCATCAGCGTGACGCCCGATGAATTAATTGAATGTTTATCGGCCCTGGAACAATGGGAACGGCTTCCCGAGGGGACATCGGGCACTGCTCGCAGTCAACTCATTTGGGTTTTGTTAAATCACAATGATTTCGTCACAATTAGGTAAGAGATAATCACATGATTACGCAATCTACAAGACGATCTTTTCTAACCCAATCAGGCCTGGGGTTTGGCAGTTTAGCACTTAGCACGATGCTCTTAAAGGATGGCGTGGCCAGGGAACAGGCGTGGCGTCCGCCAACTGGCGAACCTCACTTTCCGGCCAAAGCCAAGAGCGTCATTTGGCTGTTCATGAATGGTGGTGTGAGCCAAATGGAGAGCTTCGATCCAAAACCGATGCTCACCAAGTACGGCGGCAAAACGATTTCTGAGACTCCTTTTGCGGATGTACAGAATCCTGACAAGCTTGCTATCGAACGACTCGTTGTTCCGGATGGAAATGGCAATCAACGAAACACGCTTTACCCGCTCCAAGTAGGTTATCGAAAACATGGTGAAAGTGGTATCGAAATCAGCGACTGGTTTCCGCATATTGCCAGAAATGTAGACAAACTAGCAATCGTACGATCGATGTGGACGACCGACAGCAACCACGGCGCACAAACACAATTCCATTCCGGACGTCACATGAATGACGGTGAATTTCCTACGCTCGGAGCATGGGTGCATTACGGCCTTGGCAGCCTGAACGACAATCTACCGCAATTCGTGAGTTTAGGACCTCGGGAATACTGGAATAATCGAGATGGTTTTTATCTTGGGCCCGCTCATGATGCTGTCCCGCTTCGAGTTGATCCAAAGAACCCACTCGACTTTAGCCAGTCTGCTCGCCCCGTTACCGAACGCTCTCGTACAATCGGACGACACCTTTTGACAAAACTTAATCGTATCCGAGAAGGCGAATACCCGAATGATCCCGCCCTGGAAGCACGCATCGCCTCATATGAGCTTGCCTTTAAGATGCAAAAGTCGATTCCAGATGTTGTGGACTTCGCCGATGAAACAGAGGAAACAAAATCGCTTTACGGTATGGATCACGAACATAGCAAGCCTTTCGGAATGACATTACTTGCCGCCAGGCGACTAGTCGAGCGAGGTGTGCGATTCGTACAGATACAGCATGGTGCCGGTGGCGCTGGGCGATGGGATGCACATAGTGGCTTGAAGAACAACCACCAGACCAATGCATTACAAGTTGACCAGCCTATCGGAGGGCTCCTCGAAGACCTTGATCGACGAGGATTGCTTGACGAAACTCTGGTCATTTTTGCGAGTGAATTCGGAAGAACACCTGGCTCACAAAGTTCCAACGGCAGAGATCATCACATCTTTGGATTCTCAGTCTGGATGGCCGGTGGCGGAATTAAAGGTGGTATCGCGCACGGTGCGACGGATGAAATTGGGTTCCATGCTGTCGAAAATCGACATTATGTAACAGACATCCACGCTACGATTCTTCACCAATTGGGCCTGGAATCGCGAAAACTGGAAATACCCGGCCGTAAAAGACTCGATATAGATCATGGTAAAGTGATTCACGACATTATCGCTTAATCTCTTTTATCAATATTGGCTACCTTGCATATTCATGAACAAAGCACCGAGCAATCAGATCGCAAGAAGAAACATGCTTCGCCTAAGCATCGCTGGCGCGAGCAGTTTTTCGATTGCCAACGTGCTGCGAGGACGCGAGAACGCACTGTCCAGCAAGGCTAACACAGAGACCTCTGTAGTCTGGTTATGGCTTCAAGGCGGGGCACCACACATCGAAACGTTCGACCCCAAAATGACCGCACCCTCCAATTACCGCAGCATGGTGGGAGCCCAATCAACAGCTATCCCCGGTGTCGAATTTGGCGGCGAAATCCCAAAAATGGCGGCGATTGCAGATAAACTCTCTGTTGTACGCTCCTTTCAACATACAAATGGCGACCATCTGGGTGCCTCGCATTACGTACTTACTGCTACAGATGCGCCGGGCGGTGCTAAAAAACAACTCGCACCGTCGTACGGTTCCAGCACATCGAAACTCCGGGGCCCGGCACACAAAACCACGGGCGTACCAACGTTCACTCGCGTGAGCCGTACCGTGAGCTTTGACTTCGACCAACCGCTTTGGCTCGGCGGTGAATTTGCACCTTTCGATATCTCGGGTCCTGCACGCAGCAACCTAAATCTCAATGTGGACATTGATCGCATCGGCTCACGTCAACGGCTTCGATCTAGTCTCGACACGATCCGACGCCGCCTTGACCAATCCGGTGCCATGGATGCAACTGATAAGTTCCAGCAGCAGGCAGTCGATCTTGTTTTGGGAAATGCCAAGGACGCATTTG
>JAKUOW010000008.1 GCA_022451045.1 Pirellulales bacterium
GTACTTGTATTTTCCCAATCCGATATCACGCGTTTCTTCGTGGACTTGACCCAGCGGATTGGCAGGCCATTGCCCCTAACCGAGCACGATGACCGAGTGTTTCACGTGCGAAATGAAGGTTACAAGCTAGACGACCCAAAGGCGCGCGGTCCCAACACAGCAAAGAGGCTCAGCTTTCACACGGACCGGTGTGATGTCATTGCCTTTCTTTGCGTTAAACAAGCGGCTTCCGGCGGAGAAAACCAATTGGTCAGTTCGGGCGCCGTATACAACCACATATATAGAACGCGACCCGACTTATTGGCCGTGCTGATGGAGCCCTATTGCTACAAACGCCACTCGGTTGATACTGCAAACCCGCGTCCTTTCTGCATGCAGCCCATTTTTAGTTTTTGTGAAGGCCGCTTCGCCGCAAGTTTCCTTCGCGTCTTAATAGACCGTGCGGACGCCGACCCGGATCTACCAAACCTGAGCGACACACAAAGGCAAGCACTCGACTATCTGGAAGAAACAGCTGAATTGCCTGAAATGCAGTTAGAGTTTCGTCAGCAACCTGGTGACATTTTATTGCTTAACAACTGGACGACCTTACACCGCCGATCCGCATTCGTGGATCATGATGATCCAGCTATGCGGCGACACTTACTGCGAATCTGGCTATCCGTTCCAAACAGCAGGCCACTGGATCCGATGTTCAAGGATAACTTCGGTGACACACGAGCTGGTGCAATCCGCGGTGGTTTCCCGATCTCCACTCAATAACCTGAGCTGATCTTCAACCTATTAATTGGCGAGGAAAACCACGAAGGCTTATTGAACCGTGACATAAATCGGTCATAAATAAAGAATCCTCGCTATTCTTTATTAAGGTATTGAAAACATTATGCTCAAAACTGCCACCATCTCACTTATCGTTTTGATGATCGCAACAACCTTCGGTGCAAACCTCTCAGCTGCTGAGCACTGGGTGACTTACGAAGGCAAAAGTGGTCCCGGAAAAGGCAAGCATATTGTTTTTGTCAGCGGTGATGATGAATACCGCAGTGAAGAAGCCCTACCAATGCTCGCCAAGCTGATGGCTGTCCATCACGGGTTCAAGTGCACGGTATTGTTTGCCGTGGATGAAAAGACGGGCGAAATTGTCCCGAGTCATCAGACGAACATCCCGGGACTAGAAGCTTTGGAATCCGCTGATCTGGCTGTAGTATTCCTGCGATTTCGCAGCTTACCGGAAGATCAGATGAAGTACATTGTCGACTACACGAATTCCGGCAAACCGATCATCGGCATGCGTACCGCAACCCACTCTTTCAATATCCGCAATGCGGAGGACAAGTACCGCAAATACACCTTTAACTTTGGTGATGAGTACAAGGGCGGTTGGGGACGACAGGTACTCGGTGAGACATGGGTTAACCATCATGGTGCTCATGGCCGAGAAAGCACCGGTGGCATTCCAGCCGAAGGTAAAGCAGATCATCCAATCCTGCGAGGAGTAACCCAGATTTGGGGCGATACCGATGTCTATGGCATCCGCTCACTTACCGGAGACTCCGAACCGCTGGTATTGGGTCAGGTCTTAGCGGGCATGACGCCGGATGCAAAACCAGTAGAAGGCAAGAAGAATGACCCGATGATGCCCGTCGCATGGACGAAAACTTACAAGGGTGACTCTGGTAACGTCGCACGGGGATTCAACACGACGATGGGAGCTGCCACCGATTTAGTATCCGAAGGTACACGACGTATGATGGTCAATTCCATGTTCTGGGCCATGAAAATGGAAGCCGCCATCAAAGCCGCTCTGAATGTAAAGATCGTCGGAGCGTACAAACCCACGAAGTTTGGATTCGGCGGCTTCAAGAAAGGCGTTAAGCCTTCTGATCATAACCTTGAGTAGTGTCGCGTCAGCCTAAGCCTAGCTGTACAGGTTATCGATAGGTCGGTGACCAGCGATGACATCCATTGCTTCGCGTGGAACATCCACGCGTAACCGAAGTTGTGGAATATCAATCAGTGTATCGAGAATCGTTGATACCAGATTCGGCGTTTGCACGAGATTTGAAAGTACCTCGCCACCATTACGCGTGGACTGGCCATGAACTTTTCCACGTGGGATACCCGCACCATATAAAAGAAGTGGTGTAATTTGTCCCCAGTGATCGCGGCCTGCACGTGCATTGATGTTTGGCGTGCGTCCCATCTCGCCGGTGCATACAAGCATGATGTCATCCTGAAGCCCACGAGCTTCAACATCTTCGATGAATGCCGAAATCGCATGGTCAAACGGATTGCCAACATAGTCCATTCCGCGAACCATTCCGCAATTGTTAATATCCGAGTGCATGTCCCAGACAAATGACGTCGTAATAGTGATAAACCCACAGCCGCGTTCTGCAAGGCGGCGAGCAAGGAGCATCAACTTACCAAGTGACTGGCTGTTGGCCTTGTAGTGGTTCTTGTTATTCTTGTCTTCCCATTGTTCAAAACGGGTCATGCCTGAAGTGTCATAACGAGCAACGGTCTTCGGATCTTCTTTGCTGAGATCAAATGCCTCGGCCACACCACCTGTCACAACGTCGAATGCCTGCCGCTGAAAACGATCCAATCCGTCAGCTAAGCCTCCATCGAGCTTGCGCCTAATGCGGTCAAGTCCTGACAACAGCGACCGTCGGTCATCAAGACGGGTGCGATCTATGCACAATTCCATGTCTTTTTGAAATTCGCCGCCAGTGCCCGGAACGAATGGTGCGAAACCTGAATTAAACGGGCCGGAGGATGCGAAGACACCAAAAGTATTGAATGGCCCTGGTTCGTTTTCATCTACGGCATTGGGGAATGCCGCGATGTTCGTTGGCATACCGTTTTCAGGATTATTAGTTCCGACAACACGTGAGAAGAAGCTGCCAATATTTGCGTTATGGGTGTCGGCGCTCACGATGGGCTGAATTTTATGCGCGTTACTGCCACTGCGATATGAACGAACGATGGTCGCCTTATCCGCATGCTTTGCCAGTTTGGTCATCGTGCCGCCAAACGTCACTCCAGGCAGTGAGGTGGGAATTTCACCGGTCATCGAGTGGATGGAGCTCGGCGCAGTCATTTTTGGGTCATAGGTTTCGTACTGGCTTGGACCGCCATGTTGAAAGACAAAGATAACTGTCTTTCCTTTAAACAGCTTCCAAGGATCTTCTTCGCCGGTGGCCGCCATTACTTGTGGTAAGGTCAGCCCACCCAAGGCTAATCCGCCAACTTGCATGAAGGACCGTCGGCTCAAGTGATTATCACGAATTGAAAGCATCTAATTTCCTAAACCCTTGAAATATCATTACCCATCTATGGGGTATATCGGCCAAGTGGTGTTACATTAATCATAGCCCTTGGAATTCAGTCTCACCAAAGGCAATTCCGCTGAACAAGCGAAAATCGCTGGTATTTGGGAGTTTTTTAGGCATTTTGTAGTGCAAACGAGGGGCAAGTGATCCTGAGCTATTATGAGCTAGGTGTCATGCATTGTGCTTCTGACGCATTACTAAGCATCCTTCTTCACTGTTCTATCTAAGCTAAGGTCAGCTGCATGACTAATTCACGCATCGACTCACCGGAATCGCTCACCAATTGGATAATGCCCTGGCCAGCATTCGAGATCGACTGGTCCCGTACCGGTTTGATGATCATCGATTTACAAAACTACAGTTCAAACCCGGAGTGCGGAATCGCTGAAATGATCAGCAACCAATATCCGGATGTGGCAGACCACTATATACCTAGCATCCGGCAGGCTGTTGCAAACACACAATCACTAATCGCCGCCTTTCGACAGGCTCAGCGAGAAGTCATATACACCCGGCACGGAGCATTATTGCCAGACGGTCGGGATATGATTCTACGCCGACAGAGGCGAGACACGGATGCGGTTCACCAAACCGAGCGGCCAGCTCTTTGGTCGAAAGGAAGTTTTGAGCATAACATTCTGCAAGTGTTACAACCTCAGCAGGACGAGTTAGTTATCGACAAGAATGCGAGTAGTCCATTTAACGGAACCGGTATTGATCAGCTGCTACGGAATCTAAACCTCGACACACTAGTCATGGTGGGCATGGCAACAGACATGTGCGTTGAGACGACTGCTCGTGACGCCGCCGACAGAGGATACAATGTGGTGGTGGTTGAAGACGCCACAGCAACTTTCTTTGCAGAGCATCATCAAGCCGCGCTTTCCAGCCTGGCACGCGTTTACACTAAAGTATGGGCTACCGAACAAGTCCTAGATCAACTAACAGGAAATTCATGAAGTCTGTTTTTATGTTCCTCCTAATGGCCGCGTTGGTTTCATCACCGACGATTGTGACGGCCGAGCCTCAGATCACAGAGGTCGCCGGCGCGGAGTCTCACATTTATAAGCGAGCAAGTGAGACGGATTTATATGTTCACCTCTTTTTCCCCGAGGGGCACAACAAACAAAAGGATCGCAGTCCCGCTGCCGTATTCTTCTTTGGTGGTGCATGGAACGGTGGCACCGTCAACCAATTCGTGCCGCATGCGAAGTACTTAGCATCTCGCGGCATGGTAGCAGCAGTCGCCGACTATCGAGTGAAGACACGACAAAATACTACTCCGTTTGAATGTGTTGCAGATGGCAAGAGTGTTGTCCGATGGCTCCGTTCTAACAGTGCGGAGCTGGGTATCGATCCAAATCGGCTTGCTGCCGGTGGCGGATCTGCCGGTGGGCATGTCGCCGCGGCTACTGGAGTAATCGCCGGTCTTGATGAGCCAAGTGAAGATGGCTCGATAAGTAGCAAGCCAAATGCTCTGCTTTTGTTTAACCCGGTCTATGACAATGGCCCAGATGGATACGGGTATGAACGCGTGAAAGAACGCTACAAAGAAATCTCACCACTACACAACATTTCGCAAGGAAATCCGCCAACCATTGTATTTATGGGAACAAATGATAATCTGATCCCTGTAAGCACTGCGGAAAAATATAAATCTGTTATGGAATCTGCGGGCAATCGTTGTGAGCTTCGACTATACAAGGGTGAAGGCCATGGGTTCTTTAACCCCGGGCGAGGCAACGCCTGTTACGAAAAGACTGTTTACGAAATGGACCGGTTTCTCAGGAGTCTAAAGTACCTGCGTGGCAAACCTACGATCCAAATCCCTCCCAACTAGTAGCAATATCGTCAATCAAGCGGACCAAACTATGAAGATCCTTTTTGCGACTCTCGTTCTTTCATTCAGCCTTTCCACATCGCTTCTTGCCGAGAAACAATTTGCCACTGGTCGTGTCTTTCATGATGCAAACTCTAATGGTGTTTATGACACCGGTGAACGCTTGCTCAAAGGTGTCGGTGTCTCCAACGGCCGGGACGTAGTTGAGACCGATAGAAATGGTCGCTATCGAGTTTCTGTAACAGATGACACAATCGTTTTTGTCATTAAGCCGGAAGGATGGGCTTGCCCGCTCAACGAAAATCGCCTTCCTCGCTTCCATTACATCCACAAGCCGAATGGCTCGCCTGACCACTTCAGGTATCCCGGCGTCGCACCAACCGGACCACTTCCAGAATCCATCGACTTTCCCTTGTACAGCCAGCAGGAGCCAAAGCTGTTTAAGGCTGTCTTGTTTGCAGACCCACAACCTCGCAGTCAGACAGAAGTAGACTACGTTACACACGATATCGTTGAAGACCTGGTGGGCACCGATGCGTCGTTTGGAGTGACTCTTGGTGACATCACATTCGATGGCCTCGAGCTGTTTGAATCACAAAATGCGGCGATCGCGCTTTTGGGAATTCCGTGGTACAACATCATCGGCAATCACGATGTGAACCGTGAAGCAGAAACCGATGAACTGAGCGATGAGACTTTTGAGCGCGTATATGGGCCATCGTATTACTCCTTCGACTATGGAAGGGTGCACTTTTTGGCGTTGGACAACATTTCGTGGTATCAGGACAAGGAGAACAATCGGCCCAGTTATAAAAACTCACTTGGAAAAGACCAGGTGGCGTTCATCCGCAATGACCTCGCTCGCGTTCCTCGCAACAAACTGGTTGTCCTGTTAATGCACATCCCGATCGAATCTATGGAGGAGCGTGAAGGTATATTTCGTTTGATTGAACGACGGCCATATACTTTTTCTGTCTCCGGCCATACTCACTACCATGAACATCGGTTCATTGGTGAAGAAGGTGGATGGCAAGGTGCAGAGCCGCATCACCACATGATCAATGTCACCGCTAGCGGTAGTTGGTGGGGTGGCATAAAAGACGAGCGGCAAATCCCGCACACGACCATGAAGGATGGGGTGCCGAATGGTTACACGATTGTCACGTTTGACGGACAACGTTATTCGATCGACTACAAAGCCGCAAGTCTTCCGGCAGACCGACAGTTACACGTGTACGCACCGGATGAAGTTTCGCAGGATCAACTGGCTGACCTGAAAATCATTGCCAACATCTATAACGGCAATGAAAAGAGCAAGGTACAGCTAAATCTCAGCACTAAGGGTGAGAGCCTTGGCACTGTATCCATGGAGCAAAAGGCCGGTGTAGACCCTGTTTACCAGCAGGTTTATGACCGGGAAACTGCTGCGTTGGCCAAAATCAGCGATGGCGAGCGCTGGATGGCACTGCCTGCCCCTCGTACGACCGCACATCTTTGGCACTCGTCAGTGCCTGCGGATTTATCCGCTGGGACTTATTTAATTACCGTTCTCGTCGAGCTTGAAAATGGTAGCCAATATACGGCAGAGCGTGTTTTGCGAGTGACTGGCTCCAAGTAACCTCGCCGCATCCTTACTCGTAGCTCGTATCATGTTCATGTCTTGAAGCGAATCTACGCGCATGTGGCATCGGATTCACGTAAAATACGTGCGTCGCATCAACTCTGAGCCGAACAAACCATCGCCGTTAAAAAGACCATGGATTCCAATTCAATTATCGCGTTTCTTCTGGATCGTCTCGGAGACGACTTGAGCGAGCAACAACTTGAGCTTCTTGAGACCGCAATTAAAGAACGGCCGAATCTATTCGCTGAAGCTGTCCGTGAAATGGAAGCTCAGCAAATTGAAGTCTTGGCTATTGAGCTTGAAGACGGCAGTATTGATGAGCTGCTTGAATGGCTCGATGTTTTTGTTAAGTCCCGCCCGTCGGCAAAGAACACTGGCTGGATCGTTTCTGTGCTCAGCGTGCTCGTTCTAATTGGCATCGGAGCTGCCGGGGCGATTTTTATACAAACACCAAAAGAAGATGGTGTCGATGCGATTGGCTCAACGAACCTTTCGACCAGTGATGATGAGGTTGATCCGGAGTCGGACGACCGAACTGCCGAGGTTGTGCAGACTGAAAACACCGAGCCGCAAGAAGAGGTGCCTTCGTCTGCGGAAGGGCATCCAACGATACCTGCTATGGCCATCTCTCCTCCGTGGGAGCTGCTGGACGACAAGGCATCGCGAGGAGAATTTGACTGGGTTGAGCAGTTAAAGCAGCTGGCCATCCCGGACGTCTTTGACGGGATCACTGTCACTCCAGGTGCCGTGGACGGCGTCGTTCAATACTACGATCTATCTGGAAAATTTCGGTTGCCGGGATTGCGGGACGATGGCACGTCACTGCGATTGCGGTTCTCCGATTTGCGGTCATTGAACATCGCTTTCGATAACCCGGACGAACATCTGGAGCTTGAATATGAATCGCCTCAGCTCAGGCTTTCATCGTATCGTCCGATCTCGCCACCTACGGCAGTAGAAGCGATGCCCGCAGGAATTGCACCAAGGCTGCGGCGCATGATGGTGCAAGAACGCGTGGATCCGATCATACAGTTTGACTGGCAGGACGAGCCGATCATCGTTAATGACACCGAGATTGACTCTGACTTCTTCGCCGTGCGCTGGACAGGAATGATCAATATTCCCAAGGACGGCAAATACACATTTCATGCACAAGCCGATGACGGATTGCGTTTGTATATCAATAGTCAGGTCGTGATCGACCGCTGGCAAGTTGGTGATGCCTTTGAAGCAAACGGTATGGTTGATCTTGAAGCAGGTCAAAAGCAAATCGTCGTCGAATTCTTCAGCGATCAGGGAAACGCCAACATCCAGTTGGAGTGGGAAGCTCCTGAATTGGAAATGGTGCGTGAGCTGATTCCCGCAAGCGCCTTGCGAACAGATGAGACGCCTGATGCCGCTGAGGGGCTGACAGGGTTGTACCTGTACGGGGCAAACATCGCAGCCGACATGCCCGATCAGGTGAAAGTGCAAACGGTTGTCGACCAGTTCCTCTGGAATCGCACGTTTCGAAGCACATTAGACCTGCGGTATCAGGACGGGCACCTTGTCATCGCACGCGGTAATATTCCATTGGTTGCGTTACCGATGAAGTCGCCGCCCGGTGCAGTTACATTACAAACACAATCGCGGCTTCGGCACTTTGAACCAATTCGATTGCCCCCTTTGGACAATCTGACGTCACCGTTTGCAACAACAATCCCAGAAGCTCCAAGGAACAATGCGGCGAAGCGCGGCTGGAAGCTGCAATACACCGATGAGGCGACCAAGGCAACTATTAATAAGAATGCTGATGGCACGCTGAATGTGGTGCGTGAAGAAGGTGCTGGGCCATTTCGGGCTGAAACCGTCGTAAATCTCGATGGAACAACGGAGATCCTTGTCGAGATGAAGGATCTTCAGCCAAACACCGGTGTTGGATTCCTGCATCCGCAAAGCGATATGTGGCTCAGCTACTTTGCCACTGATGTTGGCGTCCAAAGCGTTATTTGCATCAATCCCGTCGATCGCACGCTTACAAACACCAAGTATCTTGACGGCATTCTGGCCGATGACTCTATCTGGTGGAAAGCGATTTACGCGGACAGCTATATCAATATCAGCTTTAGTAACGACGGTGAACGGAGGATCCCGCTACACCAGGAAACGCTTAATCCACAACTGCCACTACGGAATCAAACCAGCATTGCTGTTGTTGGATATAACGGCCCCGGCACTCGTTCCGTAAAAATCGATTCCATTCTGGCAATCAACAAGAATGAGCTGGAGCAGCTCGCGTTTGCGTTACCTGTTAACGAAGTCCCGCCAATCCCGGAATTAGCCGAACGTAAGTCTACCGCCGCGAGTGCAGACGTGGCGATCGAGCCGCTGCTCGCCAAGCGCCCGGAGTCCATTCCGGCTTGGAAGTGGCAGCTGGCGTGTTATGCAAAGGTGCTACATAGCGAATCCACTCCACTCATGCGCCAGGACGCTGCGATCCGGTTGCTCAAGCACGCCGTCGAAACACACGACGACCATGATTTGCTTCGCCGTGCCTTACTCTACCTGCCGCAACGTATGATGCTTCGCCGAACAGATACTCTGGATCACTCCTGGTCGAACTTACATCGCATGTTTGACCTATATGCTTCAAGGCTCTGGACCGAGTCACGTGTAGATGAATTAGAGAAGCTACTTTACGACTGGTATCGCATTGATGTCGGGCCTGGCGGTGCTGAATACAACAACTTACCCATTGCGCCGCCGCTTCTCACAATGCTTGTGCTGTTTGACATGTATCAAAAAGGTGAATGGTCTGAAATCCACGAAATCGCTCGTGAATACGAGTTCCTGTCGATGTCGGAAACCGGCGCCCAGACGTTTAACCAGCCAGGGCATGTATGGCGTTTTGTCCGGTGGCTACATGGGCTTGCTGCTGGCAATCTGGAAGGCGTCCCGGAAGTAGAAGACCTGCCACAATTGATGGATGAACATCGTGAAGTTGTAACAACCGACCGCGAGTCCGCTAGTTCTGTTAGTGAGTTGCGGCAAGCTATAGAATCTGATGACTGGAACACCGCGCTGGCAATGATGACTAATCGCGATGCACCCGAAGGAGTACTGCCGGTTGATTCTTCCCTGACTCTCTACCAAGATGCCTCGGTCTACTACGCAGACCAGGTTGCTCAAAATCAGGAGCTGGCCGATATCATTCGGACGCAAAACAGCGATCTCGCCATGTTGCGTCTGACACAAGCGCTAGATGCACAGAACAGTGAAGCGCTTGGGGCCGTAGCTATGCAATTCCCCGGCACAGATGGAGCAAATCGTGCTACTACGATGCTTGGTGACCAAGCACTTTCCGCTGGTCAGTTTGTTGAGGCGAGCCGGCTATACGCATTGGCCTTATCGCAACCTGGCGGCCAATCAAATGACCTGATGGCTAAGCAGATGCTCGCGATGGCGATGACCGGCCGACAATCAACATATGAGCTGAGCGGGCCGGTGGTTACTACAGCTGGTGAACAATCAGCCGCGGATTACACGGCTTTCATCGAAACGTTGGTAAAGGAAAACGCCGTCGTTACGCCAACAGCAGCGGCTGTACAGCACAATCCGAATGACCGAACGATTACACGCTCACTCGAATTGACATTGCTGCCAAGTTTAAACGGGCACCCTCATCGAATCCGAGAATTCACCACGATAAAAGATGATAGCCTTCTTCTCATCCATGAACACGGTTGGTTAAAGGCCATTCATGCGGAAACCAACGCAGCACTTTGGGAAGTTAAAGGTGATGGCTATCAGCTGCCCACCGAATACTCACGGCCACCACGGCCAGCTCTGACTGGTGATAAGATCTTCGTTCCAATGCTGTTCGAAAAACAATTCCAGTGGATGATGATCAATCGGACCAGTGGTGCTGTCGAATGGAAAAAACCCATTGATGGTATGCCCTTCGCCGACCCAATCGTGGTTGGGAAATCCATTTATGCCTTTGTGTTAAAGCCTGATCGAACTAACTATGGGATTGTAGACCTCGTCGAGGTTGCTTCGACCGACGGTGAAATCCTATCCTCTAAGCGATTGCTCCAGTTTCAAATCTCCACGGAGTTATTCAAAACTTGTCAGGCTTATCTGGCCGAGAACGTAATCGTGCTGCACGCTAATCGAGCTGTTTATGGGGTTTCGACCACCGGTACCATGCTTTGGACACGTGTACTGCCAACTACCCCAAAGAATACTGATCTTGGAATTCATGATGAATTCGTCATCTCAAATCCCATCGTCTGGAATGAGAGCATTGTGGTTTCATCGCCTGGGTTTGCCGGTGTCACGCGTTTGGATCCACGTACTGGTCGCATACACTGGGTTCAGTGGCAGCCGAACCTCCGTGCAGTAGCCGGTGTCTCCGGTGATAACGTGATCGTGACTACCACGCATGGCATCCTTGCGATTAACGCGGAAACTGGGAAGCCAAGCTGGTTCTATGGCTGCCGGACGCGGCCGGGGTCTGTTGGAGTCTCCGATGACTACGTTGTTGCCGCGATGCTCACACCGCCGACCGATGCAACGATTCCGCCATCGGATAAACATCGGGATGTTCGCTGGATCCATCCGAACTCAGGCCAATTGATTCACCGTTCGCCGATTGAAGGAAACGAAACGTACTTTGACGTGGAGCGATGCTTTGTCCACGGTGATCAGATCATTGCATTTTCCAATTTCAATGTAAGCGCCCGTAAAGTACAGGTGCTTCGCATTCACCCAAAATGATGAAACCTGTCATGTCCCGCATACTCTCACAAAATGTGAAAACTGTTTCTCAAAAAGAACGCGCGGCTCAACTGGTGCTTTCTTGTGGCTTATTGTTGAGTCTGCTGTTGTTGTCATTTAGCTCTTCTGCGCTTGGTCAGGATGACCCGTTGTTTCGTGTGGTCTTCAAGAACAACGAAGCCTTTGCCGGCAAAGCCATTCGAAACTGGGCTGGTCTTGGGAAGAATCCAGACCTTGATGGGCGTGCATTGACCGATCCGGCCAACCCCATCCGTTTTTTTCAGAACCTCACCATCAATGAAATCAAACCCTTAACAGCGCCTTACATCGAATTAACAAACGGGGATGTGCTGCCCGGTAAAGTGCTAGAGGTAGTGGAAGAAAGCCCACATATGAACACGCCGGAACACGCCGTCATATCTCTCGGTGGATCGGTACACAGTTGGCTGGCACAGGAAGGCACGGTGAGGATTCGATTCGACCGTATCCGTCGAATTGTTCTGGCTGAAACCACAAACGGCGATTTGCCACCGGGACAATTAGTCCTGATTGACGGCCGCGTTGTACCGTTCACTCGACATCGGTTTACCACTTCAGGCGTTCGCGTGTTGAATGATGAAACGAGCGAGAGTGCTGCCTGGAACGAGGTAGCTGAATTCTATCCGGCAGCAGACAGCATCCTGACCTCCGAAGCAGCCCTCCTGGATGACCTACTTGCGCCGTGCCCGACTCCAGACAGTCGTCTGGGGCGAATCACGACGGACGATGGGGCCGTTCTTACGTTCCGTGAAGCGATGCTGGTCCCGGAGCGATCGGTCAACGGCATGCCGCACCACGGAGTCCAACCCACATGGGCGCTCGACGTCATTCGTGTCAATTTCGCTCAAATTGCCATGATCAGTTTTCGCGAGCACAATCAAATCGCACTGTCGATGCTGCCTGCTAGAACACTTACAGAAAGTAGTGCCACCGGATTTGTGTGGCGGTGGCAAAGAGACCGCTCCATTCGCAATCGCATACTGGCCAGTGGTACGGCGGTAGCCGATTTTGGGGTTGGAAGCCATTCATACAGCGAAATCTCTTTCGCACTGCCGATGGGTGCCACCACTTTTTCAGCATCCGTGGGTATTGATAAAAGCGTTGATCGCGGTGGGTGTGTACAGGTGCGAATCCTGAGAGGTGCCGAACAAATTGACCAGAATCCCGCCTGGCAAAGCGGTTATCTGATCGGTAAACAAGAACCCGTCGCTGTCAGCGTACCTCTTACCGGCTTTCAACAAGTCGTGCTGGTCACAGATTACGGTCATGACGGTCGCCCGGCAGGGAGCGATCCGTTTGACATTCGGGACGAAGTAAACTGGATGATGCCGCTTGTCACAATTGACATGAATATTGCTCGCCAAAACGACTTGGCTCTTGAATACCGTGCGATGCAGCTTACAGGCTGGGAAATCGCAGAAGCGGACTTAAATCGTTTTCAGTTAGGCATGTGGTTCAATCCCGCTCAAGGTAGATGGATCACCTCATTGGAACCTAAGCAACAAGAAGCCTACGAAGCGAGCCAGGCCGTGCTAACGCTAGCCCGCAAGGTCACTGTGTCCGAAGAAGCAAACTGGATTCCAGTTTCATTGACCGGCAGTGGCACTGGAGCTAATGCGCTCGTTGCCAGCGTTGATGTAAATGGCGAACCACTTACATCTGTGTCCAGCGGTGACGCTTCGGCAAGCGGTGCTGCCGCAACATATGCTGTTCGCGCATGGGATCTCAAGACGCTGGATGGGCAGGAAATCGATCTGACCATCAAGGTTAGTCTGCCGACGGCTGGTACATATCAAATGCGAGGTTTTTCATTCGATTCTCTCGGAGTGGTGCCTTATGTTGACACCGATAACGGGAGGCCACTTGCTCCAGCTATCGAATTGACTTCGCTCAACCCGACAGAGTTTACTGTGCCGGGCCGAGAGGAGATGCCGCCGGCTGATAAAGTGAACGACGAAACACCTTTAACGATAATGGCATTGCCCGTGGAGAAAGGGTACAGTTTTCCACCGGGAACCACGCTAACTTATGTACTTGATCCGGATTACACACGATTTCAAGCATTACTCGGAATGACGTCCGGCACATCAACAGTTGGCCCCATCGAGATTCTCGTTGATGAAGAGGTCATTTGGTCTTCGTTGTCTGGAATTGGTGGCACAGGGCAATTTAGTTTGCTTACTCGGCCCTATCAGCTGGACCTTGAGTTACCAATGGGTGCATCTGCTATGCAAATCAAGACTGGTGGTGGAGGTGGGGCGGTTACTTTTGGGTACGCTGGATTCGTTAAGTGACCCTGTAGAGAGCGCATTCACATCTCAAACAACGTATAATTAAGAATTGATCTAAGAGATATCGCACCATTGCAACCACCTCGATTTCGTAAATCGAGTGGCCATCTCCCTATCCCAGTCTGCCTAAGGATCCCACCTTAAATATGGATCGACGTTCATTTATAGGTGCCAGTGGCACGCTGGCTCTTGCTGGCACCCCGGTCGTTTATGGCGAAGGTGAATGGGAAATCACCGCTGAAAGTGCCAAGAGCGTAGAAAGGGGCCTAGACTGGCTTGCTCGGAATCAGGGCACGAGTGGTAACTGGCAGAGCACCGACCTTGGACTGGTCGCTCTTGGTGCATTAGCGTTTCTTGCCGCAGGCCATGCTCCTGGCAGATCCCAGTATGGCGACACGGTCAGTCGGGCAATTAGTTATATCCTCACCAATGCCAAGCCGTCCGGACTGCTAAACATCTCATCCGAAGGGCGGGACATGTATAACCATGGGCTCGCTGTATTTGCACTCACTCAGGCATATGGTGCTGTGCCGGACAAGCGGCTCAGTGGTGCACTGGATCGCGGAATCAAGCTAATCTGTGATGTCCAGTGCAGTGACGGTGGCTGGGACTATGTTGCACGACGAGGATCCCGCGGCCACGACCTATCATTGTCAGTCATGCAGGCCAAGGCACTCCGCGGAGCTACCGATATCGGACTCGACATTCCACCGCGCGTCATCGAGCTCTCCATTCAGTCTGTACGAAATTACTATCGAGCACTTGGTCCTCCTGACGGAAAGCGCTATGGGAACGACCCGCTCGCTGATCGGCCTGGTGCCTTTACATATAACGGCGGTCGTGTCACTACTGCGATGGCAGCAGCTGGCGCCGTCTGTTTACAGGAATTCGGTAAATACGACGACTTCCGAATCCTGCGCAGCCTTGATCACGTTGCGAATGACATACAAAACAGCATGCAGGTTCGAGCTGGCTATGTTCCTTTTGACGCCTACACAATGTACTACGTCGCACAGGGGCTTTATCAGGTCGGGCGTGATCGCTGGCGCAAGAATTACCCGTTAATCCGAGATGCTATTGTCCGGTCTCAATCCAAGTCAACCAGCCAATCAGTTGACGGTGCCTGGGAAGGTGGCCGCGTCAGCGGTGTTCCCGGAAAGCTGTTCGGCACTGCGACATCTGTCTTCGCATTGAGCATTCCAAACCGGTATCTGCCGATTCTCCAGGAAGGTGAATTTGGTGACGCCCAAAATGACGCAGCTCGCTAGGAACACGGCCACCGCATGAGTTTTCTGCAAATTTCATTCCTGACAGCAATGGCAGCTGCCGCCGGGCCAGCTGTGATTCATTTGTTGAATCGCAGACGCTACCGCACCAAGCAGTGGGCGGCAATGAACTTCCTGCGCGAGGCCCTGCGAAGAAATCGCAAGGCAATCGAGATGCGGGACCTCATTTTGCTGCTTCTACGAACCCTCATCGTCATATTCCTCGTCCTTGCCATGGCTCGTCCATACTGGACGACCGGAGCAAATAGTGTTTACAGCGGCGAGCCGGTCCATGCGGTGCTGGTCATCGACAACAGTTTATCGATGGGCTACAGCGAACTCGATCCTTCCCTTTTAGATCAAGCAAAACAGAAAGCTCGCGAATTCATAAAAGACCTGCCAGCAGGTTCAGACGTTTCTATCGTTCCATTGTGTGATGTCAAAAAATGGTACACGCGCGGTGCATTTGCAACTCGCGAAGACGCCTCCGAAGCACTCGATCGGATTGATGTTGTTGACCGAAGTGCATCGCTGTTGGTTGCTGCTGAAAAAGCTGCTGCTGAGTGCGAGGACGGCAGTGATATTAAAACCAAGCGGGTGATCATTTTTAGCGATATGCAGGAAGCCTCGGCGACGGGGTCCCTTGATGATGCTTTTAAGGATCTTCCTTCTGTACAACTGGTTGCCATTCAGCCTGCGGAACCAGAAAATACCTGGGTTACCGATTTTTTCTTGCGTGATGGCATCGCGGATACCGAGAGCTCGGCAGTCTTTCATGGGGCAATTCAGTATCGCGGGCCGCAGCCGGCTATTCGGATTCAAGCCTCACTGTACATCAATGATGTAGCCGTCGAAGAACAATTTATCGATGTCAGCCGCGAGCAACCCTCCCAAGTTGTGTTCACACATCGGTTCGTCAGTGGTGGAACCTCTGACCAACCTGTCTTTAACCGAGCGGAGCTTAAGATCACCGCCGACCGACTGCAGGACGATGATGTGCGTTGCTGCGTGGTACCAGTGCTAACACGGATACCCGTGATGTTCGCTGACCAGTGGGGCAGCCAAGAAGATCCGGACAGGAGCCGATATGGCGAGTCATTTCCATTTCGTGCATTGCTAACCTCGGTTGATGAAGAAGATGGTCCGCAGTTGGTCGACCCGATCCATCGCACACCAGACACAATCACCCGTGAAGATTTGCAAGACGCTCGCATGGCCGTAATCGCTGGCTCTGCGCCACCGCCAGATGCTATTCAGGATCTGTTGCGAGAATACGTAGAGCAGGGCGGGCAACTCTTGATCGCCGGCGGCGCGGAGTTTGATCCCGCTGCCTGGAACGCTTCTGCCTGGCGTGATGGTGAAGGTCTGTTGCCAGCACCCCTTTCGGGCAATCTTCTAGGTGATCTGCCCGAACCCGGTGCCCCGGAGCCCAATGCTTTTCGTCTGGATCCAAATACCTTTGACGATCCTTTGTACAAGCTTGAGCTCTCGGAAGAGGAGCAACGGGACATCATCTCCACGCCATCCTTCTATCTGGTAACAGAGGTGGATGAGGATGCGATTGATGGCTTTGCGGAAGCAGAGCTGGATCGTGTTTCGGCACTTGCCGAGAAAACAAAACTCATCGAAGAACGGCTGGGTCAGCTTGGTCAGCAACAAACGCTCTCCGACGAAGACAAGGCTGAACAGGCACGCTTGCTGCTTGAGTCACAAAGTCTTCAGGCAAATTGGCTTAATTGGGAAAACCCACTGGCCCGGGATTTCAGCAGCTACACACCCGAACAACTCGTGGCTCTAAACACACCTCGCGTCCTTGGGCGATTTGACAACGGCAAGCCTTTCGCCGTCCAGCGTCAAATTGGCAAGGGGCACGTTTACATGATGGCTTCCGGTGTATTTCCGGTGTGGAACACGGTAGCCGTTGATTCCGGAGTATTAATCTTTAGTCGAGTTGTCAGACAGTTGTTGCTCCGGTCATTGCCCGATCGCACGATGGGGCCACTGGCAAGTATGGTGTTGCCCGTACCAGCAAGGCAACGCGGGGACAGCTTCGAAGTGGTTTACCCCGGTGAGAACACAGGTACGCCAATCGGAGTAGAGGGTGTCGGGACTTACCGTTACGGAGTTGTTCTTCGCTCGCCTACGTATCGAGGGTTTTACGAAATCATACGAACGGCCGTCGAAGAGCAAGATGATGAGCCGCCCTTTTTACTCGCGTTTAATGGACCTGCTGCGGAGAGTCGCTTGGTTTACGTTAGCCAAGAAGACTTAATGGGCCGGATTAATTCCGAAAACACGCGCTGGGTAGGTGCAAACGATACGATTACACTCAGCGGACAATCATATGTCGGCACGGATTCTTGGCGATGGCTGTGGATCCTGATGATGCTCATGATGGCCATGGAAATGTGGTTGTTGCGACAACGCAAAAAGGTGGCCTCCGGCACCGGAGCGTCGACCGCTCTTTCAGCAGAAGGAGGCGCATAGTGAACTCCTTCATTAGCCGAATGGTGGGACTGGATTCCAGCGCCACGATTGAAAGTGTTGAGCTACGCTTTGCCGCTCCGTGGGCAGAAGGGCGCCCGGTTCTGGTCATATTGGCCTGTATCGCCGCGATCATCCTTGCGGTTTACTTCTACTACAAACTGCATGCCGAAGCTGGCCTCGTAAAACGCCCCAAGCGTCGGTTTTTCCTTTCCGTTCTGCGGTCTATTTTGATGGTGATCGTGGTTCTCGTTCTGGCTGAACCTGTTATCTGGGTCGCGTATACACAAAACCACAAGCCACAACTATTAGTGCTGCTCGACGGCTCTGGCAGTATGAATACTCGCGATGAACTGCCTAATGAACAAGTCACTGAAATGCGGACGCTGCTAACAGCGCCTGAATCCGGTGAAAGTCCAGATCCAACCACGCTTACTCGGGCCGAGCTGGTCAGGCTTGCAATGCAGGCTGGCCCTCTGGCGGATACTCTGGACGAAATAAAAGAAGATTTTGATTTACGGTTCTATCTCATGGACTCGCTGGATCAAGCCCGGTTATTGGAGACCGAATCTGAGGAAGAAGAGGCGCCCGCAAGTAAAGATTTCGCTGAATTGCTCACATTTGATGCTGAAATTACCGCTCTTGGTGGTGCACTCGATGACCTTGCTTTGCGCCATGGTAGCCAGCGGATTGGCGGAACTGTTGTTGTCAGTGACTTCATTCAAAACGCTGGGGTTCCGGCATTAGACTCTATCGGAAGGCTGAATTCCGAAGTCTTTGCTATCGGCCTTGGCCCGGTAGATGCGGTAGACCTGCAAGTGCAACTCGAAGCGCCGCTGGTGCTTAAACAGGATGAGCTGACGGCAGTGACTGCAACCATTAAGCAGCAAGGTCTCGATGGCCAGGTTGTGCAGATTCAGCTTTTTGCACGCCGGCTTGGAGATGCGGGAGCCGAAGAAGAGCAGGTGCCCATCGGGACCCCCGTTGCGGCAACACTCGATCAACCAACCGTGACCGTGCCGATTCCGTTGCAGCCAGATGAATCGGGACGATTTGAGCTGATTGCAACCATCGAACCCGTTGCTGGCGAAGTAAACACCGACAACAACAGCGGTCGTCGTGAGGTCAATATTAAAGACGACTCACTGAAGCTCTACTTTGTTGAATATGAGCCGACATGGGAGTGGCGATTTGTAAAAGAGGTCTTTCACCGAGATCCTTTGATCGGACAGGACGGCTTTCGAACCTTTCTGCGGTCCGCGGACTTCAAGGTTCGGCAAACAAACGATTTGTTCGTTGATCAGCTGGTCCGGCCTCGCCGCGAGTTTTTCTCAAACGATGTCATTCTGTTGAGTGACGTGCCTGCTGAGATGATGACCAAGGCCTTTCAGGACCTACTGATCGAGTACGTTGAGGAGTTTGGTGGTGGCCTGGTGGTCATTGCAGGCCCTCGATTTGGCTTGAGTTCGCTAGCACGGACACGGATTGGTGAAATGTTGCCGGTCGTCCTCGACCCGACCATTAAGCCTAAGGCTGGAGAGTTTGCACTGAATCTCTCGCCGATCATTTCTGAATATCCGTTCATGCAGCTTGGCGGTAGCGATGCTGAAAACAATCTCGCCTGGAATAACATTGGCCCGTTACCATGGTATCAGCCAGTGTTGAGGGCCCATCCACTGGCTACGGTCCTGGCGACGCACCCAAGAGATCGTGCTGTTGATAACGAATCACTGCAGCCCTTGATTGCTTCAAGGCGCTATGGCAAAGGTGAGGTAATCTACCTTGGGTTCAATGAAACCTGGCGTCTGCGGAGAAAATACGGCGAACGGTTTTATCGGCAATTCTGGGGTCAGTTAATCTACCGACTCGGACTTGGTCGCGTGCTGGGCGAGCAAAAGCGATTCTCACCTACAACCGATCGTTCAAGTTATCGCACGGGAGATCTCGTGCGATTTACCGTTGAGGCCTACAACGCTGACTTCGAACCGCTGGAGAATGAGCTGCTATCCGGAGAACTGTACATGGTGAATGAGGCAGGGCAGGAAACTTTTTTACAAGACATTGTGCTTCCATTGACCCGCGACAATCACGTCTTTGAGGCGACCACCATGGTTTATGAGCCTGGCCGTTATCGCCTGCTTATAGATGATCCCATTGCAAATGATCAGTTTGAACTGGGCTTCGAAGTCACCTCCACATCGCGCGAAAACGAGCAGATTATTCGGAATGTAGGGCTTCAAACTCAATTGGCCAGTCAAACCGGTGGTAAGAAAGGTGAGTTGTACGAATTACCTCAAATTCTGCGGTCAATTGAGGCTAAAGATACAGAAGAACCCGCCGAACAACAGTTACCATTATGGAATACTTGGTTGGTGCTCCTAATTCTATTGTTGTTAATGCACACAGAGTGGCTTGCGCGCAAACTCTTCAACCTGAGATAAAAACACTGGTCGAAATAAAAATGGCAACAATCAACACACTACACCGAGGCGTTAACCGTGTACGGCGGTTTCGCTTCGTTGCGCGGGTTGGTAGTGGGTTGTCCGTGTTCCTCACTCTGGTTGTTTGGGCATTATTGTTGGTGTTCTTTTTAGACCTATTCCTAAACACCGATACGTTCGAGCGAGTGTTGCTTTTGGGCGTAGTGGTGATTGCCGCCTTATGGTCTCTAAGGAAGCACGTATTACCTGCCCTTGCACAGTCAGAGAGTCGGGTCTCAATGGCCGCGATGGTTGAGAGGCAGCAGGGAATTCCTTCGGATCTCGTAGCCACGATGCAATTTGCTGACAAGAAGAGAAATCAGTACGGTTCTGAAGAGCTGAGGGCAGCAATCGTAACGCAAACCGTCGAAGTCAGTGGACGGCTGAATTATCTGGAAGGCTTTTCACGGCCTGATCTCTGGAAGCGCTTTGGTGGTGCTGTCATTAGTGTGTTGCTGGTAGGGTTGCTGCTCGTCTGGCAAGGCGAATACGCTCAAATCTTCTTTAAACGCATGCTGTTTAACGAAGTCTCCTACCCGACAGCAACGAAGATTGCTGATATTGTCAGTCCAGGCAACAAGTCTGTGTATGGCAAGCCAATTCTCTTCCGAATTCAGGCAGGCGGCGTCATTCCCGAAGACGGTGAGATAACAATCGAAACCAAGGGTGGTACGCTCTCCCGAATCAAGCTTGTGCCGGAAGAGCCCGGGAGCACGATGTTTGTTGGCCAGTTGGATATGGCCATCGATGATATTAACTACACCGTAGCTTTGGGTGACGCTGTTTCAGAAAAGCAGCAGCTTCAAATCATTCCAGTGCCCATTGTTGAAATGGAGCTTGATGTCAACATCCCGGAGTATGCCCGACATCGCTTCCATGAGGCCAGTGCGAACAGTCGTTCTCGCGTGGTATTAGAAGGCACAACCATAAAACCAAGAGTTGTGTCGAGCAAGAGCCTTAGCAATGTAACTCTGGCTGTAAACGACCAGCCTGTCGAAGTTGAAGCGAAGGATGATGATAAAAACTGGGGTCTTGTATTGCCTAAGGAAGGCAACATTTTTGCCGACGCAAAGGCAAACCCTTTTGCTGATCTACAAGAGACTATTCACTACCGTGTCGAAGTAAAAGATCTGGACGGCATTGAGCTTGAACGGCCTATTGGCGGTGTGATTCAAGTGCGACCTGATTTGCCGCCAAGAATTGCGGCTGCCACTGTAATCGATTTAGCGCTACCAAGCGCCAAGCCACGGATTAAATATCGTGCCGTTGACGATTATGCGATCGGGGGTCTAAGTGCAAGAATCTTGATAGAACGAGATGGCGAAGAGCTACAAACAGAGACAATTTCCATCCCTTTGGGGGGCGAGGAAGAGGTTCTAATGGACATTGACTCCAATGCACAGGTAGACCTTTCCAATTTCTCTCTAGAGATAGGTGATTCAGTTACGGTAACCTTAATAGTTAGAGATTATCGGGGAGACACGGAAGGCGAAGCCACCGAAGCTGATCCGTTGGTATTAGAAATTGCCAGCCGATCAGATTTTCTGGCTGCCATGCGCAAAGTGGACGCGCAAACCGATGAGAAACTCGACCAAATCATTCAAGCTCAATTAGGAATCGGAGACCGCAAATGACGCGTCAGATTCTCGTTGCCATTCTTTCAGTTTCTTTGTTCGCAAACAGCGTAGCTCAGGCCCAAGAAACGAAGCCTGCAAACCGTACCGTTATTAACCAATACAAGGTCAATCAACAGCGGGCAAAAGATCTCACCGCGGATTTATTAAAGGTCCTGGTCGACACCCAACTTGAGCAACTCGAGGACAACCAGCTCACCGATCTACCGCTGTATGAAGACCTTACATCTATGCGAGGCCGGTTAGGTGACCTGGCTATGCAGAAAATGCCTGTAGTAATTGACTTACTGATGCAGGCTGATGTAGCTAAGCCAAATGAGCGACAGGATTTAATGAAAACCGTTCACGTCAAAATGAAGGACGTGCTGCTTGACCTTCTTCGTGAACGGGAAAAACTGCGCCTGAGGCGACAGCATGCCGAGTTGATAGAGCGCATCACCGAAGTGGTTGTTAAACAGACAGATACAAGAGAAGACACGGTTGAACTATCAACAACAAACGAACAAGAGATTTTGGCTACCACGCGATCGCAACAAGATGTCTCGCTGTTAGTCACCTCCTTTGATAACACGCTACAGATCGTCGCTGACTGGAGTGGTGAGCTTGGGAAAATGGCCACGCAATGTGCAAAGATCATTGAGAATGAAGATGTTCATAGTCTCCTTGCTAAAGCCGAGACGCAGCTTGGTGATACAGAGTTTTCAGATGCCGCGGGCACGCAAAAAGAAGTCATCGACGCGCTAGAACAAATCCTGAGTAAAATCCGCCGCTTTGAAGATCCGGCGTGGATTAATGCCGACGCCAAGGAGGCAGCTGAGGATATTCTCACCGCTCAGGAAGAAATCAAAGAGAAAATAGAAAACGGTGACCTTAAAGACGAGGAAGAGTTGAACTCCATTGTGGAAGAGCAGTCGCTGATCCGCGAAAAACTTAATCGCCTTAAGAATGCTTTGGCCACAAACGAAGATGCTGTTGAATTAGCAGAACGTGCGGAAGATGCTGCTGCAGAAGCACGCGAAGCCGTTTTCGAAGGTGAAGAACAAGAAGCCGTTGAATTGCAGGAAGAAGTGATCGGCACACTCGCTGAGCTTCAGGAAGAGATCCTGGAAGAGATCGATGGTTTTAAACCGGAGCTGTCTTCGGAAGAATACAACAAAATTGCCGAGGAAGTGGCCGAGGCACGCGAGAAGCTCGAAGAGGCCGAGGAGCTAAACACCGAAGCCACCAAGACTGCTGAAGAATCTGCTGAAGAAGCGGCTGTTACAGAAGCCCAGGCAGAAGAGTCGGTAAACGAAGCCGGTGAAAATGAAAATCTGCCGGAAGATGTTGCCAATGCTATCGAGAACGCGGCTGAAGAAGTTGCTGAAGCTACCGAAGAGCTCCAAGAGGGCTCCGAAGAAAGCGAAGACGCTTTAGATGAAGCGGGCGAAGCAATAAGCGAAGCGATTGGTGAAGCGGAAATTGCTGAAGAAGAGGCTAAGAAAAACGCTCTTGCCGCAAAAGTTGGCGAATTAAATCGAGCCGTAGAATCCCTCGAGCGAGCTGCTGCGAAAGCACGTGAGACCGCTGAGTCCCTAAATGAAGATGGCTCACCGACGGAAGACCAGGTGGCACAAGCACAGGACGATCTTAACAAGATCGAAGAAATCGCTAATGACGTAGCTGAAGGTATCAAGCCGCTCTCCGATGAAAACGTAGAAGGGTTGCAGGAGGCTGCTAACGAAGCAAGCGAGTTATCAGAAAACCTTCCCATGGCCGCTGGCGACGAAGAAAAAGAAAGCGATGCCGCCAAACAGGCAGAAGCCGTGGCCGAAAACCTGGAAAGCGCCGCGAACGAGCTACGTGAAGAGCTGCTGGCTACCGCAGAAGAATTGGTCAACGAAGTTCAAGAACAGTTGGATGAAGTTACCGACCTTAAATCCGACGTTGCGATGGCTAATAACCCGGAAACGCCGGCTACAGCAGAGCAGATCGAAGATCTGGCGGATCGTGCTCTCGAAGAGATTCCGAGTGTAGGTGAAGCACTGCAAGAAGCTGCTGATGCCGCTGAAGCTGCTGAAGCACAAGCTGACCAACCAGCAGAGAACGCTACACCACCGGAAGACGGCGACGAGCCGCAGGATGGTGGCGATGAACCGCCCACCGGTGACGAACCAGCCGAGCCAAACAATGAGCCGGGCGACGAACCCGCTGATGAACCCACGGACGAGCCGGCCGATGGAGACGAGCCGGCCGATGATATGCCCGTGGAAGACGGTGAAGGCAAGCCCGTAGACCCTGAAACCCAAAAAGCTCGACAACTACTTCGTGCTGAAGTGCTTGCTGATATCAAAGAAGAAATTCTGGAAGATGAGTTGGCTGCGGCTGAGGCATTGAAAGCGCTGGCTGAGCAGGGACAGGAGTCCGCTGAACAAATCGCCGAAGCGAGGGAAGCCGTTGCAGAGGAACAGGCCGAAGCTGCTGCAAATGCGCCAATGAATGGTGATATGAACGAAGGCCAGCCAATGGAAGATCCACACCCATCGGAAGCTGAAGAACAATTGCTTGATGCCGTTATTGATCAGGCAGAGGCTCTGGCGGGCATCGGTGAATTAGTGGAAGCTCTCACCGATCAGGAAGAGATTGCCAATCAGCCGATTAAGGATGCTGCTCAACTGGCGGCAACGCTGGCACCAATGGACACGCCAATGGATGCTGGTGATGCTGAGCCGGCAGAAGGTGATGCTCCGGAATCCGGCGATCAGCCGATGGCTAACACACCTCCTGCGCCACTGCCTACTCCAGATGCCGGAAACTTCGTGCCAACATCGCCACTGGAAACAGCTCAAATGATGGCAGGCAAAGAACTGCCATTGCCTACTGATCCAGCACAGCTGGCTGAAAACGGCTTGCCAATGAATGGTGAGTCCAACGGTGAGGCTCCAGAGGGGCCGGAGCAGGCAAACGGGCCTCCAATGCCCGGTCAGCAGCCAATGGAAGGTGGTCAACCCGGTCAGGGACAGTCCCAACAGGCATCAGAACAGGAACCAAATGATATGTCCACGTTTGCCAGCTCCCAAGCAAAGGGAGGCGGCACAAGTAAGGGTAAAATTGGTACGAGCGAAAACGAAGGGCCTCAGGAAGGAACGCCTGAAGTCGTTCAAGCTCAAACCGATGCTGACTCAACCGTCCCTGGTGGAAGAAACGGTGACGCCAGCCTAAAAGGATTGCCACAAGAGAAGAGTGCATTCTTTACATCTCTACCTAAATCCGCTCGGGAAGCGATCAACTCTCGTCAGAATAAGGCACTGCCACGAGGGTATGAGGAACTCCTGAGAAAGTACTTTAAGAACATTAAGTAAAAGAACATGAACGACACTCCAAGCACCCCTGAATCTTCAGATGAAGCTGCTGCTGTTCAGCAATGGGCTGACAAGTTTAATAACCTCCGCGACGAGCTACGAAAAGTGATCGTGGGTCAGGATGACGTCATCGAGCAGATCCTTATTGCAATGGTTGCTCGGGGTCACGCTTTGCTAGAAGGCGTTCCAGGTCTGGCAAAGACGCTCATGGTGCATTCCATTGCAAATGCGCTTTCGTTATCCTTTCATCGCATTCAGTTTACGCCTGACCTTATGCCATCGGATATCACCGGTACGGATGTGCTGCAGGAAGATCCTGTAACGAAGGAGCGGTCTTACAACTTTGTAAAGGGCCCTATCTTTGCCAACATGGTTCTCGGTGATGAAATCAACCGAACTCCGCCCAAAACACAGGCATCCATGCTTGAGTCCATGCAGGAACGGATGGTGTCCGCCGGCGGCAACACCTATGAGCTTCCGAAGCCATTCTTTGTGCTCGCTACTCAGAACCCTCTTGAGCAGGAAGGTACTTATCCGCTGCCTGAAGCACAACTAGACCGATTCCTGCTGTTCATCAAGGTTGGTTATCCAACCGCGAGTGAAGAATGGGATATCGCACGCAAAGTGACCAGCGGCGAACTGGGCGACATTTCGCCAGTCGTTTCCGCTGAAGATATCATCTCTGCACAAAAACTTGTTCAAAGCATGCCAATCTGCGATCAGGTTTTGGGATACGCACATGCACTTGTTAGAGCAACTCGCCCGGGAGAGCCGGAAGCACCGGAATTCGTAAACCAGTGGGTTAGCTGGGGTGCCGGTCCTCGAGGTGTTCTGTCATTGATCAGTTGTGCCAAATCTCGGGCGCTACTTAATGGCCGCTATCACGCCAGCGTGGAAGATGTACAGGCAATTATGGCACCGGCACTCGCTCATCGGATCGCACCTAACTACTCCGGCATGGCCTCTGGCATCACTTCTCATCGCATTATTGAAATGTTGCTCGAAGAGATTGCATCGGATCAGGCTTTTGAGCCACCACAGGCTGTGACTGTCTAGCGTGAACCTTGGTAAAAAGAATTAGAGGTTTGCGATGGCCCAGCCAGTCTTAAGTAAATACATCAAGCCGGATGTGTTAACACGCCTAAACCAATTTAAGGTCTTGCCCCGTGAGCTTGTTGAAGGCTCCTTAGCCGGTGCTCATAAGTCGCCGTTCCATGGCTATGCGGTAGAGTTTGCCAGTCACAGAGAGTACGTCCCCGGGGATGATCTGCGTCACCTCGACTGGAAGGTTTACTTCCGGCAAGAGCGACACATGATTAAACAATACGAAATGGAAACGAACTTCGTATGCCACCTCGTGTTGGACATCTCGGCTTCGATGCGTTACGGCGATGATGATGCACAGAAGTTGCTCTACGCGTCGAGGATGGCCACTACGCTCGGTTATCTCGTAGTCGAACAATCCGACAAAGTTTCACTTACGCTGTTTGACAACGAAATCCGGGCATCTCTGACCCCATCAAATAATATGGGTCAGATCATCCGAATGACAGAGTCCATCGATGATGCTCGCGCGGTGAACAAGACAGAAATCGCACCTATCCTGAGAGAGGTTGCAAGTCAGATTGGACGACGAAGTATCGTTGTTATTTTTAGTGACTTCTTTGTTGATCTTGATGATCTTGAAGACTCTATACGACGGCTGAGATACAACAACCATGAAGTTGTCCTCTTTCAGGTTATGCACCATGACGAATTGCATTTTGATATAGATGGCATGGTGCGGTTTATCGGCCTGGAAGACGCTGACCAGTATCTGACGCGACCACGTGATATTCGTGATGGTTACCTGGAAGCCATGAACCGATTTAACGAATCGCTCGAACAGATTTGTGATCACAATGGTTGCGAACGGATTCTGTGTGACACCGATAATAATCTTGGTGAAACATTTGCACTGTATCTGCAGCGGCGCATGGCTGCTCGACGATAAAGACGATCTCTGTGGCTGCAGAGTTTATACGTCGAGGTTTTGAATGTCGAGAGCGTGTTTTTCTATAAACTCTCGCCGCGGTTCTACTTTGTCGCCCATCAAAATGCTAAACATCTGACTTGCCGCGCCGAGATCGTCCATAGTTACTTTGATTAGTGTCCTGTTTTCGGGGTCCAGAGTTGTCTCTCGCAGTTCCTCAGCATTCATTTCGCCGAGACCCTTAAAACGGGTGATCTGGAGGCCTTTTTCACCAGCTGCCCTGACGGCTCCGAGAAGACCGCGAAGATCTTCAATGTTCGTGACGTTGTCGCCTTTTGCAAGTGTGTATCGAGGCTCTTGCTCTCCTGTGCGTTCTTGAGTGATAAGTGACTGAATATCAAATCCAAATTCGGCGAGATCAGTCAAGCCACCGTTGATGGTCCTTACCTCATGTAGTTCTGGTACCTGAACAACTGGTAATGTTGGGGCCGCTGGGGTGTGATCTTCCGCTTCTTCCCCCTCTTCGTTTTTTTCATTTGCGGGCTCTTCGGGTGGAGCGGGACTATGTTCCGCCACGAAGGCATCCACGTCTTCACGTTTAACGAACCAGTGATTAAGGCTCTCGTGTGTCACGCGAAACACTGGCAGCTTGGATGTTTCCAGATCCATTCTTTCAGCGTGTGCTTTAAGGTTTACCCCGCGTCGTTCCAGAGCCACGATAGATTCTTCCATCGATGCCAATAGTCGGCATAAGTGTTCTAATTCTTCGCCGGTTATTTGCTGCCCATCACCAGGGTTGAAGGTTGCATCGGAAAGACCTTTTTCCAGTAGTTGGCCCTTCATTTCCTCTTCGGTTTGCACGTAATGGACTTTACGGCCTTGTCTCACGCGAAACAGTGGTGGCTGCGCAAGATAAACATGTCCCTGTTCAACGAGTTGATTCATTTGACGGTAGAAGAAACAAAGCAGCAGGGTGCGAATATGTGATCCATCAACATCAGCATCCGTCATGATGATTGTCTTGCCATAGCGTCTCTTGGATGTATCCTGTTCCTCGCCAATTCCACATCCAATGGCATTGATCATACTCTGCACTTCTTCATTCGCGAGTACTTTATCTTCTCGCGACTTGTAGGCATTAATAATCTTTCCACGCAGCGGCAAGATGGCCTGAAATTCACGCATGCGGCCACCTTCGGCCGATCCACCAGCAGAGTCACCTTCCACCAGGTACAGTTCGCATCGTTCCATTTCATTACTGATACAGTCTCTTAGCTTGCCTGGTAATGCATTTCCACCCAGTGCGCTCTTACGCTTCCGCAGCAAGTCACGAGCTTTTCTCGCAGCCAACCTGGCTTCCATTGCGATAATTCCCTTATTCACAATGATGCGTGCGATTTTTGGGTTTTGGTCGAGGTATTTTGTAAGTGAATCACCGCAAATGGAGTTAACTGCGGTATCGACCTCGCGATTGCCAAGCTTTGTTTTTGTCTGACCCTCGAATTGTGGGTGAGCTACCTTCACGGAAATTACAGCTGTTATACCTTCACGGAAATCTGATCCGTCTGGTGTATTATCGTTGTTCTTCAACAGGTTATTGCTCAAAGCATACTGATTTAGTATCCGTGTCAGTGCTCGCTTAAACCCTGTTTCGTGAGTTCCACCTTCAATCGTATGAATGTTATTTACGTAAGAGTGAAGGTTTTCCGTAAACTCGTTGGTGTATTGAAATGCCAGCTCATATCCTATTGCCGGCTCATCAGCGTTATCTTCATCCACATATTCACCTGTAACGTAGAACACGTCTGGCTGTAGATCATCGCTAGCACGGTTCAGGTGTTTAACGAATTCGATGATACCGTCTTCGTAACAGAATTCTTCTTCCAAACCACTGCGGTCGTCTCGGAAAATAATGGTGACACCCTTGTTCAGAAAAGCTAATTCCTGAAGTCGCTTTACCAGAATATCCGAAACGTATTTTGTAGATTCAAATATTTCACTGTCCGGCTTGAAGGTTGTTTTTGTACCGGTCTGATCAGTTGCTTCACCTTTGGTCACATCACCAGTTGCTTCACCACGCTCATACTCCTGGCGATAGACAAACCCATCGCGTGATACCTCAACTTCACACCACTGCGACAGGAAATTAACAACTGTTACACCAACACCATGCAGTCCACCGGATGTTTGGTAAGCACCTTTTTCAAACTTACCGCCAAACTTCAGAACGGTCATAACGCCTTCAAGGGTCGAAACCGTGCGGCCCATTTCGGCTGTAAGCTCTTTATGCTCTTCAACAGGGATACCACGACCGTTATCTTCAACCGTCACACTACCATCGTTATTAATAACCACGGTGACATGCGATGCAAAATCAGCCATCGCTTCATCAATGGAATTATCCACAACCTCGTAAACCAGGTGATGCAAACCACGACTAAATGTGTCACCGATATACATACCGGGACGCTTTCGCACATGGTCTCTATCAGACAGATGTTGTAGATCATCAGCACTGTATTCGGATTGTTGCTTTTCCTTGGCCATTCTCGTCTTTCCGATAAGCTATTAATCTACGATCGTAAATCAACCACTCTAAATCGTATGTCCCGGATATTAAGTCCCGGAAGTTTCTCGTTGAGTTCTTTAACTAAGTTGTGTTTTCTGAACATGAGTTCCTGCATGGCAGCAGAATTTTGAACTGCTATATCTAACACGCCACGTTTGATTGCTCCTGTTTTCGTCATGCTTCTCATCGCTGACCCGGCTATTTCATCCCACTTTTCCTGCAGGTCCGCGTTTCCTTTTATCTGGGCATAACCCGTTCTGGCCAGAAGTGTGTTTACCACGCTCTGTATAGAGCGGGGTAGTCGCGAGGAACGCTGCCGATTCTTAATATCAGCAAGGATCTCCTCCTCTGACTCCTGGTATTCATACATTACTGATTACCGATCCCTTGCCAGTGGCATGACGATATAGTTGTATCCGTCCTCTGTCGTAAAGAGCACGGCACTTTCATTTCCTTGCACACTAATAGTGAAGGCACTTTCATTGTCCAGTGTCTTAAGAAAGTCTGCTACGTAGCGATGATCCATGCTAATCGTCAGCGGATCACCGTCGTATGCCACTGGTAACTCTGTTTTGGCTTCCCCCTTTTGAGCTGTCAGCCCGTGCATCTTTAGAGTGCCACTATTGAAGGAAAAATCAATTCCACGACTTTCATCACTCGTCATGATGGATGCCTGTCGCAGTTTGGAATAAACCGGTCCTACGGTGAGATTGATTTCCGACGGATCAGCAAAATTAGGGAATACTTCCTTCCATTTAGGGAAACGGCCTTCTACCAGGCCTGTTGTTATCATTGCCGTAGAAGTTCTTACCAATAGATGACCGTCTGATAGCGATACAGTTACCTCTTCTTCCGGATTACCCAGTGCACGATCGATCAATCCCATCGATTTAGATGGAACAATCGTGTTAGATGCCCCCAAGTCGACTGTGCCAACAACCTCAACAGGGCCTTCCATCTTTGCGAGACGCCGCCCATCCGTCCCTACAGCCACTAGATTTGATGAATTCATTTCGAGCAGTACGCCGCCAAGTGCATATCGACTGCTTTCATTGTCCGTTGCATACAGGGTGCGGCGAATCAACTCTTTAAGCAGCTTGGCTGGCAATTTCAGGAATGACTCGGATTCAGATCCATTTACGTCTGGATATTCATCTGGATTCTGAAAAGCCATGTTAAACAAGCTACTCTCACCAGTGATATCCACTGAGCTTTCGCTGACAGCCACAGAGAGCTTCTCATCCGTACTCTCCCGCAAGATATTACCAAACTCGGAAACAGGTAGAACAGCGCTTCCTGGGGCTTCTACGTCGATATCATCAACGCTCAAGCGGATGCCTATCTCCGTATCGGTTGCCATCAATACAACTTGGTCGGCGGACGCAGAGATTTTTACACATTGCAGAATAGGTTTAGGGCTGCGGCTCGGTGCAACGGTAGCTACGGTCTGAAAAGCAGCGAGAAGCGTCTCTCGGTTAAAAGTCAGTTTCATAATTCTTACTTTCAAATTGTCAGAGCCATACTTGGTTCGCTATGGCATGAAAACTGGATTGGGTACTTATTACTTATTTTTAAATTAAGTAGTAGTAGTAAGGCGGTTGCGGAATTGTCCATAAAGTGGTTTAGACACGCGAAAAAGCCTTAAAAACCAGAACGAGATATTACAAAGACCCTAGCGGAAAACATCTCGATAAGACGTCGGCGATTCGTCCATTAACCGTCATCAAATCAGCTAGTTATAGACCGACTGTCGAACCAGCGAAAATATGGCCAAACTCATAGACAGTAATCTACGTCTGTTAGACAGGTTTTCCACTATTATTGTTTGTGAATACCGTTGTTCATTCCTCCTGTGTACTACTACTTTGTTGTATAGGTGAATTAGGAAAGCGATCCTCAATGATCGATGTAAGCTCCTGGTAAGTTGTGGTAATAAATGCATCTGAATTAAGCCGCAGCCGCGTCTTCTCACAAGCATTCATAACGGTTGAATGGTCTCGTCCACCGAAGTACTTTCCGATGGCGGTATAGCTTTCAGCAGTAAACGTCCGGCAGAGCATCATCGCTATTCCGCGAGCGCGGGAGAGATACTGCCGTCGTGATTTTCCTTTAAGATCGCCCATCCTTACATTTAGGCGTTTTCCCACAATAGATGTGATATCCCGGCAGGTGGGGAGCTGGTTAAGGTACTCGCCCTTTAAATATTCTCGGATTAACACCCTCGTTATCTGAGATCCGGAGAGTTCAGCTGTCGTCTGAAGGCGTATCAGGGCCCTTCGCAGTTGCGGCACGGTTTTAATTGGAGACGGGCAGCCAGCTTCACCTCGAATCAAAAGCTTGCCCAGTGTTGTATCAAGCTCTATCCCTCGCTGTGCTGCAAGTTCATCAAGCAGAAAGAGCATAGACTCCTCGCTCGGCGCGCAAAGCGGCAGTTGTAACCCACCAAACAGACGGCTTACAAGCGTTTCTTCCAGACCATGTGCCTGTGCTAGTGTGCTGGGCAATGTACAGACGACGAATTGTCCCTGACGAACCATGCTGTCTATTAGCTGGGCGAGTTGAGATTGAGCTGAAGCACGATGGTTGAGCATTTGCAAGTCATCGATAACCAGCAGCCCTAGCTTCATAAACTGTCGCCGGAATCGATACGTGTTATGGCTGCGAACAGCGTTTGTGTAACCTCTAAGGAAGTCAGCACCGGTGGTTATAAGCACGTTTTCGTCTGGATAGCGACGCTTCCAACAATCAGCAATACCATAAGCTAGGAGAGTCTTGCCAACACTTCCAGCACCAGTAATGACCAGTGGATTGCAGAATGGCTGCCGGTCCAGTACAGCATCAAACGCAGTCAAGACCGTTTGAGATTGTTCATCTCCAACATATAGCTGGGGTCCATGATCTGGCGCAAGATCGGCCTCTTTTGATCTCACAGCGGCTGATTTCTCGCCTGTGGCATCCTTGAGCGATATGGTAAAGATTCCATTTACCACAGCGGGTCCGTCCTGATCAAAAAAGTTGATTGAGCTGAGGGCAAAAAAACCTAAAAACCACTGAAAAAGCAGTTGTTTTCAAGTAAAAACAGGGCAGCGATAAGCATAGGATTCGCCCCGGAATTAACACCCACTATTATAGGGTTTTTCAGCGTTAATGACGACCCGACAGAGCCCAAAACTACAGGGTTTGTTATCGCCGTAAGTGCTTGATAACACTAGAGATACGCTCACAGGCGGAGTCAATCTCATCTGCCGTGTTAAACCGCCCAAAACTGAACCTAACAGCACCTTCTATAACCTCTGATGAGAGCCCCATAGAAATCAGTGTAGGTGATGGTTCACTGGAACCGCTTGCACACGCAGAGCCCGTGCTACAACAGATATCAGCAGCATCTAAAGCCATTTGAATAGCTTGACGATCCAGCCCTTGAAAAGAAAGGCAGGATGTATGTGGCACACGTGACACGTCAGCCCCGATTACCTGGACATCTGGAATGTCTGATGTGATTTGTGTCTCAAATCGATCCCGTAGTGCACATAGCGACTGTCTATAGCCCTGAGCACCCTTCCCGCAACATAACTCAAGGGTTTTCGCCAGTGCCACAGCCATAAATACGCTTTCTGTGCCGGCACGGAAACCCTGCTGTTGAAATCCACCCGTGATTTGAGGGTACAAATCGGCACCGTGACGCACGAGCAAGGCCCCGACACCAACAGGTCCGTGTAGTTTATGAGCAGAAATGGTGGCAGACGTAACAGGCGTCGTCCCAAAGCCCCATTCTGTCTTACCGACAGCCTGTACAGCATCAGTGTGGAGTGGGGCGCCAGCTTGCCGACAGATTTCTGAAATCTGCGTTAGTGGCTGTATAATCCCAGTTTCATTATTGGCATGAATAACACTTACCGCCGCCGTATCACCATCGACCACACTCTCCAAATGGTCTAAATCGATAGTGCCGTTTGATAGGCTGTTTACGCGAACCACTGAGTGTCCAGCAGCAGCCAAAAACTGTACACACTGGTCGACACTCGGGTGCTCCTGAGAAGAGATGACAACCCGGGCACCCGAGCCGATCTTGTTTGCCAGCAACCCGCGCAGAGCAAGATTGTTTGCCTCAGTTGCCCCGCTTGTAACCACGACATGGTCAGCGTGGATATCGGAACAGTTCAAACCAAATAGCTTTGCAATAGACTCACGAGCCGACTCAAGAGTGCGTCGCGCCATCCGTCCCGCTTGATGTTGGCTACCGGCATTTGCATGCTGTTTCTCTAGCTCAAGAGAAATTGAGGCAGCAACAGCTGGATCCAAAGGGGTGGTGGCATTGTTATCGAGGTATATCACAGACAACTGATGATTAGAGTGAGACTTACGAAACAGCCTTTCATACTACTTCACATGTGCTGTCAGTGATAACGCACAATTTGTCACACGTCGGAAATATCAGAAAACATGTGAAGATAACGTTAAACACCAGTAGACAGCGGTAGACCCGCATCAGAACAAAATGTATTATCCGGCATTAAATTTACTTGTTCGTTGGAGGAGGACACCCCAGGGGTGAACCCGGGCTTGGGCTAGCAGGATGCGAAGCGCATTTAACCACATTCGACCGGTATATTTGTCGAAGGTACAGTCGTCGACAATGCTGCGCCGCCGCCACACACGGATGCGGTTTCCAGTCGTCACGACCGAACAGATTGTGGTTATGCCGGAATCAGAATTGGCCAAGCGACAACGAGTCGAAGGCACGCTCTTTCTAGGAAGAGAGCCGATGCCAAGCAGAAAGCTGGCACAGTTCGCCGACTTGAAAGACAGTAACGAAGCGCGAACAATAGTACGCCACTTAAATGAACAGTACGATCAAACAGGCCGCGCATTTCGCGTTGAGGAAGTTGGTGGCGGGTTTCAGCTAATGACCCGCCCGGTGTTTTCCCAATGGTTGCGGCGGTTTGAACATATCCCTAATCCAAAACGGCTTTCTTCCCCGGCAATGGAGACTCTATCGGTGATCGCATATGAACAACCTGCTACGCGAGCAGACGTGGAAGCCATTCGCGGCGTTGGGTGCGGTGAAGTGCTGCGCCAACTCATGGAACGCGATATGGTTAAAATCGCTGGCCGTAGCGAAGACCTTGGTCGACCATACCTATATGCCACGACGCGCAAGTTTTTGCAGGCATTTGGGCTGACCAGCCTTGAAGAATTGCCGGAGATTAAACGGAGCCAAATCCTCATGAATGCCAGTGACAATAAAGACGAGGAATTAACAAGTGAGATTGATGAAATTGAATCGCTAGATGAAGAGCAGGACGCCGACCTGGATGATGACACAGCCAACGACCCAGATGAGAGCGATGGCTTTGACGAAGACGACCTCGAAGAACTAGAGGACGATGACTGGGATGACGAGGATGATGACGAGGATGAGGAGGAGGATGATGACGATGATGATGACGAGGATGATGACGAGGATGATGATTCCAGCTGGGAAGAAGTAGAAGACGACGACGAAGATGACGAGTCAGGCTGGGAAGATGACTATGACGATCTGGAAGACGACAGTGAAGACTCCGACGACTAGGATCGTTGTGACGAGTAGCCGCTACTCACGTAACTGAAACAATTTCTTAAGTGCGTCCAGCAAACCATGCTCAAGGCCCTTGCTGGCGTCATCGCGCAGAGATTCAAGCGGCGGATGAAGTAATTTATTGACCAGCCGGTCAAAAGAGACCTCGAGTTCCTTCTTGCCTTGTTCGCCAAGCTCGCCAAGTACTTCCAGCTTATTGAGAAGCCTTGCCAGTTCATCCTGTTTGATAGAGTCAGCCTGTTCCCTCAGCTGTTTCACCCAAGGAATGGTCGTCCGATGGGTTAGCTCAGCCATGAACTTGGCAGTTTCGGCTTCCACGATTTCCTGTGCTTTTGGTAACTCTCGCTGCCGCGCCCTTTGGTTTTTGTCGCAAACAGCCTGTAAATCATCAATGGAGTACAGATAAACACCAAGTTCGTCACCAATCGCGGGCTCGAAGTCACGGGGAACAGCGAGGTCCAAGACAAATAACGGCCGTTGAAAGCGCTTCTGGGAAATATCCTTGTAGTGGTCTATGGTTACGATTGGTTTATTGGCGCCGGTTGTTGAGACGACCAGATCAGCTTTAATCAACAGCGGATCCAGCATTTCCCACGGTTGAGCCTTGCCAGCTGTCCGGCTTGCCAGATCTTCAGCGCGCTCGATACTTCTGTTCACGATATGTATATCGGTGGCATTTAAGTCGATAAGGTACTGGAGCGTCTCTTCACCCATCTCTCCGGCACCGATGACCAAAATGGTCTTATCATCAAAGCGTTCGAAAAATTGGCTGGCAAAATCAGCGACCGCCACGCTTGGAATGCTGATCCGTCGTTTATGTAAGGCCGTTTCCGTCGCAATTCGTTTTGCGACGCGGAGTGCAGCCTGAAACGACGCATGCGTTAGAGGGCCGGTGAAATCGCCATCATTAGCCATTTCATATGCCTGTTTGACCTGAGATAGGATCTGAGCCTCACCAACAACCATGCTGTCTAGGCTTGCGGCGGTGGTAAATAAATGACGAATGGCCTCTTCACCGGAAAGCTGGCGAAGCTCCGAAGCGATATCAGTGGGGTTTAGCCCATGATAGGCTGCGAAAAAGTCCACAACTTCTTCATGCGATGGACACACAGCAGACTTTTCCGATGCTGTGTAAAGTTCTACCCGGTTACATGTTGATAGCAACACGGCTTCGATTCCAGGGTGCGTCTTTTGGAATCGATCGAGTGCGTCGGGCACTTGATTCGGCTGAAATGCCAGCCGCTCGCGGAATTCAATATCCGTGGTGTGATGATTACAGCCAATTACCTGAACTTTCATGTGTCGGCCTCCTGTTGAGAGACTTCCACACCACTTGTCGCGGTGGTGTTGCTGGCGTGATCGCCGAGGATCACAAACATCAGCACAAAAGCGAGGAATACAAAGCTTGCTATGGTCAGGTATGCAATTTTCTGACCCTGTCTGGCCGGCCGATAAACATATTCAAATATTGACGTCGCGATTAGCCACAAAAATAAAGCAGCAGAGGAAATAATGGCGGCATTTGTCCATGGGATGCCTGCTTCACTCCCGGAGTGCCGCTGCACGTTGATGATGATCCCAGAGAGCAATCCGATTGCAAGCAAGGCTGTGGACAGCCACAGAGTACGTCGATTGCAATTTTGCAGCCATTCGAGGCTGGGCAGCCGAAAGCCTGCGCGTGGGGGCAGTTTGTGTTTCAGCCTGTATGCCTGTATCAGGTACATAATGCCCGCCACAAACCCTAGTGCCACGGAAATGGTACCAGCGAGCAATGAAAAACCATGTATCGCCGACCATGTTGTGGTATTTGTTTTGTCAAAGCCGGTAGCGTCATCGGCGGCCATGGCGATCAGGATCAAGGCTAGGATTACCGGCAAGAAAAATACACCAAAAGCATTTTCCGGGCGACGCAGGGCGATGGCGAGGTAAATGACGGCCAATCCAAGCGAGACGATAAGGCACCATTGCTGCCAGCTGGCGATAGGGGTGCCACCATCGGCGGCCTTCATTTTTAGCCATATAAACGTGCCATGGGCAAATAAGCCGGCAATGGTGATTAGAACGATGATGGCCCATCGCACGGGAACTCGAAAGAAGATACGCGAAACTTCAAGGATCATCGTGATCGCATAGCTAAATGCAAAACACGACAAAGAAATTCGCGACATCCAGTCAGCGCCTAATAAGCTGAACATGGCTTTCCGTGCTTAGGTGTGATTATGGGTACAAACGATGATTGCTGGCGCATTAATGCCAGCCATTCTTATTCTAGTTATGGACTTAGAGGATGTCAGTGGTCTTCTCCGGCCAAAGAATACCAATGCATGACCACGGAAGAACTTGGCAAGCACCGTAAAAGGCCATGGCTGAGAATTGTCACCTATTCCAGGCCGTAATCGCGGATCTTCTTATGCAATGTGTTTCGGTTGATCCCGAGTTTCGCTGCTGCACGGGTTTGAACACCATCGCAGGCCTTTAGGACCTGCTCGATTAGTTCCTTTTCAACCCGATCTACAACCTTGCCGTGCAGGTTCTCCTCCTCCTCGGCACTACTAGCCAGTCCTTCTTGGACGACCAGATTAGCAAGTGTATCCAGATCTGCCTTAATAGCTGTTGATCCCGATGTAACCGCTTCGGCAATCGCACTGGTGTCGGTCACCGCAGGAGGCAGCAGCTCCATTGTAAACTCGTCGCCCGTGGCCATTACGACAGCCCGTTCTACGTAATTTTGAAGCTCCCGGACATTGCCGGGCCAATGATAATTCTGTAGCGCATGGACCACGTCACGCTGGATATGAACAACGTATCTATCGTTGATTTCGTTGTAGTGATTTAAGAAGAACGTTACTAACTCCGGTATATCATCGCGGCGCTCGCGTAGCGGCGGAATGACAACTGGGACCACATTAAGACGCCAGTAAACGTCTTCTCTGAAAAGCCCTTCGCGAACCAGATCCATGAGGTCACGGTTGCTGGCCGCAAGGATCCGTGTGTCCACTTCGATGGTTTGGGTATCGCCAACACGCTCCAACTGACGCTCTTGCAGGACACGCAACAACTTTACTTGTAGCTGTAAGGTGGTGGAGTTGATTTCGTCCAGAAAAATTGTGCCCATGTGAGCGGCCTCAAATCGGCCGGTACGATTGTTAACAGCTCCGGTAAAGGAGCCTCGCACATGCCCAAACAGTTCACTCTCAAGCAGGTTCTCACTGAGAGCACCACAATTGACTTTTACGAATGGACCACTTTTTCGATTACTGAGCTGATGGATGGCATTTGCAATCAGCTCTTTTCCCGTGCCGGTTTCACCTAGGAGCAAGACCGAGGCATCACTTTTTGCAACTTGGCGCGTAAGCTGATAGACCCTTTTCATCGGTTCGCTTGAACCAATAATCCCGGGCAGAGAGCCGGAGTCATTCGGTGGAGACAGATCGGCATTCATGATCAGTGGAGGCTAGTCATCATCCTTATGACTAAATCAATAACAGTCCATGGCACTGATTATTGATAACTGGGCAAAAGCATCAACCTGCAAAGTGCAACAATCTATGAAACGAGGTGCTTATTCTCCTGAATCACTGCTCGTTTCAGGCTGTGCGCTGACTCGAGCTTCCATTGCATCGAGAATAAAGCCAAGTATATCAATCGTTGCGTCGTCTAGTCCAAGGCTTCGGTTGTACAAGTCATATTGGGCTAGTACTTCTGGTCTCGTTAACAACGTACCATGCTTGTCAATGTTTTCCTTGAACGCCTTGGCCGCAGTTTTACGGAGGCTGATATCCACACCCGGATTGCTTGCTAATAATACCAATGCTTTCTGAGCCACGGGACTCGGAATATGTTGTAAGGCCTCCGCAGCTGCCGACGAAATGTTGGGTGTGAACAAGGCCTCACTTATGTACTTCGTGTGCCGCTGGAGGTTATAGAATTCGTACTTGCTATCGCCAAGAACCATCGTGGCCCATCTGATGGCTCGCTCGGACTGCTCAAATCGCTCGTTGATTGTAATCCCCTGATACTGTGCTGTTTGCAGGAAGCGGCGAGCGTGGCGAAGCAGTGAGTCCACGCTGTTCGGTGAAGCGATACAAAAAGTGGCGTCATCACGCTTGGCAATCCTTGCGCCCGCACCATCTTTTGGGTTATCTGAAACGATGGCAATTGGAATCTCAGCAGTTCGCGGTTGGCTGCGTAGCAATTGCACGACATCCTGAATGGGAGGATTTTGGATCGTTTCGCCAACGAGAATGAACTCGTAGTCCGAACTCCTAAGGGCACTAAACACTAAGTCCCTTCCGGTAGTTGCCCGATCACCGCTGTAACCCATTTGTCCCAGCAATCCAATCCAAAACTGGCTCTTTGTTCCCGTTACATCTCCGGTCAACACCTTTCGAACTCCTGCCGTGGAAATGAAATAGGCGAGACTCTCTCCAACAAAAGTAGAGCCGGCAAAGGGTTGCTGCGGGTCAAGCTTAAGGATTGTTTCGGTAGCAGCCAGCCGCAATCGACGATTCGGGTGCTGGGCAATCTCGACGAGCAGGGAAGGCTGCCCATTCACACCGGCGACCAATTCCGTCGAGCCGATGTCGCCGAGAATCTCTGTTGCGGCAATCGCAGCGGGAAATCGCCTATCCGCAAGGCTGCTTTCAAGTACCTCAACGATAAACTCCACTCCATGACTCGCCGCATCCGCCCCCGGACTGCCATCGGCCATATCCAATGCGTTATCCAGACCGTTGGTTACTTTGGTTTCTTCTAACAACGAACGGTAATGCATTAACCGATATTCTTCGTTTTCCGGATCAAGCTTGTAGAGGTCCGCAGCCACCTGTGCAACATCGATAAGGCTGCCAACGCGGACGTCGTATGATTGCATAGTGATAGATTGAGCAGCGTTATCCCATTTCCAGACGGCGATCTTCATGTTTTCATCGGGAAGAGCATCGATGTTTCCCTCAAGGTAGTAATCCAGCCGCGTCCGCAGATATTCTTCGGCATCCTGATTCGTTGGAAGTGAACCGACAAGCCGCACGAGTGCTTTTCGAGCAGCTTGCCCAACGACAGTTTGATCGTCGTTCACAATTGCATGTGAAAGCAGTGCAGCGGCGATTCGCGTCTCCCTCAAGTAGCTCAGCACTTCGATGACGTTTGCTACCTGAGCTTCGTGGCTTGAACCAAGATACCCAACAAGTGGGTCTCTGGTATGACTGCCCATAATAACCAGAGCTCGACGAATGGTCTGGAAGCGATCTTCCAAGGTGGGGTCTTTAAACATGTCCGCTAATGCAATGGCCGAGGGAGTCCCTTTCCGTCGCAGTTCTTTGATGGCAAGTTGTTGTTCAGATGGCTTGTCGCTTTCCAAAAGAGTAAGGATCTGGTCGAGATTGGATGTGTCGTCATATCGCTGCCTGATCGCCTGACGAATGATGCTACTTAATTGTGCACCCTCTGGCTGTAGATCTTCTTCTATGGCTAACTCGTGAAGCACGACGGCATCCAACACATCTGTTAGCGGCGCTAGCTGTGTTGCATCGAAATTACCGTCGATAAGCGTCCGCATGAATTTTCTGGCAACGTCTTCACGGCCTAGTTGAACGCAGGTTCGTATGGCTTCAGCCAGCGGCTGGGGCTCGGTAGGGTTTTGATCAAGCAAGATTTTAATTGCCAGATCTGTTTCTTGAGCGGGTGCGTCGGCTGAATTCGCCGGGCCTGGATTGGGTGCGGCAGCAGGTGTCCCACCAGCATTTGGGGGCGCTCCAAATGGGTTATTTGGCTGGGCAATAGCCGCGGAGCTCAGGAAAAAAATCCCAAAAAAAACAGTCGCCAGGCGCGAAAAAAGCGCACGTTTCGGTGTACACGCACGGCATTGCAAGATCGCATTAGATCGATAACCCATTAATCTCACCTCAAGTCCCCTAGTTTAACATGCCACTTGGCAGCTGGGTCGCATTAGGCATCGTAAGTGCTTAATAGACAAGCACTTAAGCCCGTAGAGGCCTGATTGTTAAGATAACCCTAGACGGCTTTTCCACTGCTCTATCTGGGCTTTTACCTGCTCTGGAGCTGTCGAACCATAGCTCTTAAAGGCTCCAACAGCATTTTTAACACCCAGTACCCCTAGTACATTATCGTCCAACTTGGGGTCAAGCTTCGCAAACTCCTCGATAGGAAGTTCAGCTAATTGAACACCTCTTTTGGCGGCCTCGCCAACTAAGGAGCCGACCATGTGGTGAGCGGACCTCTGTGGAATGCCAAGCTGTATCAAGTATTCCATTAATGAAGTCGCATCGAGATATCCTTCTTCGATTCGAGCATTGATGGATTGAGTCTTTAATGTTGCACCGGCGACAAGGGGCGCCGCGATCTCAAGGCACGCAATGACCGTGTCGACGATATCAAACAGAGCCGGCTTATCTTCCTGAAGGTCACGGTTGTAGGCGAGGGGTAAGCCTTTAACGAGGACTAGCAAAGTTTGTAGGTTACCGATAGAGCGAGCAGTTTTGCCTCGAATAAGCTCCAGCACATCTGGGTTCACCTTTTGAGGCATAATCGATGAGCCTGTACAGAATTCATGCGGCAAATCGATAAAGTCAAATTCAACGGTTTTCCAGAGTATCCACTCTTCCGCCCACGTACTTAGATGTGTGGAGATTACAGATAGCGCAAAAGCGGCTTCAAGCACGAAGTCGCGATCACTGGAAATGTCAATGCTGTTGGCAGCAACCAGCTCGAATCCCAATCGTTTAGCGACATTTTCGCGGTCAATTGGAATGGAAGTGCCGGCCAGCGCCGCTGCTCCTAGGCTGAGCGTGTTTACTCGTTTTCGACAATCAGCAATTCGCTCTCGATCTCGCTGAAACTTCTCCGTGTAAGCAAGCCAATAGTGATTGGCCAGTACGGGCTGTGCCCGTTGGAGATGCGTATAGGCTGGTAGGATCGTATCCGCGTCCTGAGCGCAACGCCCAACGAAAGACTTCTGTAAGCTTGAAAGAGCCTGATCAATATGATCGAGTGCGTCACGCAACCACAATCGCAAATCTGTACTAACCTGGTCGTTTCGGCTGCGGCCCGTATGCAGCTTTCGCCCAACATCTCCGAGCTTATCAATCAATTCCTGTTCGATGTGCATGTGGATATCTTCGAGCGATATCGAGGTGGCGAATTCGCCGTCATCGATCGTCTGCTTAATTTCTAACAGCGTCGCTTCGATGCTGGCAGCTTCGTCGCCGGTGAGTACACCCACGTCAGCAAGCATATTGGCATGAGCAATGGAGCCTTGAATGTCGTGCGCATACAAACGCTGGTCGAAGCTCACGCTTTCGGTGAACTGCTCAACACGTTTATCAGCGGCGGAGTCAAATACTCCGGATCTTGAAGGGGAGGCCACGGTATTACTCATTCACGAAGTGATTACGAATCAGGTGATGAAACACCCATGAACGGTTTATGCTATTTAGCAGCAGCCGGTTTATTCAAGTGAGGAAATTCACAAATGGTCTTGTTACAGTCGTTCTTGTAGTGACTGAACAGCCATTTCTTCTTCACAAAGAGCTTCCATTGCTTTTACAGCTGCTTCTGCGGCCTGAATCGTGGTGATACACGAAACGCCGTGGTGGACGGCTGCAGCACGAATTTTTCCTTCATCCGTTCTGGCGCCCTTACCGTTGGGCGTGTTAAGCACCAGTGATACCTCACCATCAATCAGATGATCGATAAGGTTTGGATGGCCTTCCGCAATCTTCTTGACACGCTGCACAGGGATTCCGGTCTCTTCGATCCGACGGGCAGTTCCTTCTGTTGCCATCAAGTTGAAATTCATTGCATGAAGCCGTTGTGCCAAGTCAGTAATCGTGTCTTTGTGACGCTGTGTTACGCTTAGGAAGATATTGCCTTCTTTAGGCAGAATCACTCCAGCCGCCAATTGGCTCTTGGCAAAAGCGATGGAGAATCGTTCGCTAACACCCATTACTTCACCCGTACTGCGCATTTCCGGGCCAAGGATAATGTCCACGCCGACGAACTTACGGAAGGGGAAGACACTTTCTTTGACGCTTACGTGCGATGGAATGGGCGCTTTTTCAATTCCAAGCTCATCCAGAGTTTGACCGGCCATGACCTGTGTCGCGATGCGGGCAACGGGCAATCCCGTTGCCTTTGCAACAAATGGCACTGTCCGGCTGGCACGAGGATTTACTTCCAGAACATAGACATTCATCTGACCGTCTTCTTTTTTGACGGCGTATTGAACATTCATAAGCCCGATGACTTTAAGATCCATCGCTAATGCAACGGTTGCTTCCCGGATGGCTTCTACAACCGGCCCGGGAAGGCTGTAGGGCGGAATAGCACATGCGGAGTCGCCGGAATGCACGCCAGCCTCTTCAATGTGCTCCATGATGCCCGACACGACGACGCGCTCGCCATCACAAATTGCGTCGACATCCACTTCTGTCGCATCTTCGAGGAACCGGTCGATCAAAACAGGCTGACCTTGGGCAACAACAAATGCTTCAGCGACGTAACGGTCAAACTGAGCAGAGTCATAACATATTTCCATAGCTCGGCCACCGAGCACAAAGCTCGGACGCACCAGTGAAGGGAAGCCGATTTTGGTTGCTTCCATTCGTGCCTGATCCATATTCCGTGCAATTCCGTTGGCAGGCTGACGCAACTCCAATCGTTCTAGAAGCTGTTGGAATTTTTCACGGTCTTCTGCCGCCTCAATCGTATCGACACTTGTTCCGATAATGGGGACACCAGCATTTTGTAATCCGCGAGCCAGATTAAGAGGTGTCTGGCCTCCGAATTGAACTATAACGCCGTCAGGCTGGACGCGATCGCAAATGTTTAGCACATCTTCGGTGGTGAGTGGCTCAAAGAAGAGCAGGTCACTGGTGTCGTAGTCGGTGCTTACGGTTTCCGGGTTTGAGTTGACCATGATCGACTCAATTCCCATATCACGCAGTGCAAAGCTGGCGTGGCAACAGCAATAGTCGAACTCGATACCCTGTCCGATACGATTTGGGCCACCACCTAAGATCATGATTCTTCGTTGATCGGGATCTTTTGCCGGAGTTTCGTCCTCATCTTCATAGGTGGAGTAGTAATACGGCGTGTATGCTTCAAACTCTGCAGCGCAGGTATCAACCGACTTAAAAGTAGCCGCGATGCCCTGATCCAAACGCCACTTGCGAATGTCTATCTCTGTCTTGCCAAGTAATGTTGCCAGTTGGCGATCAGAAAAACCAAACCGCTTGGCCGTACGCAATAGATCGTAGTCCACCGAATCAATGTCGCCTTTTTCCCGCAACACATCTTCCGTCTCTACGATTTCCCGCAGGTGATCCAAGAACCAGTAGTCGATCCCCGTGATGTTGTAGATTTCCTCATTTGAAAAGCCCTGCTTCATGGCATATCGCAAGTGCCACACGCGTTCGGAATTCGGTGTGGAAAGTTTTGCACGGATGTCATCTTCCGATGGCTGCAGTTCTGTTCCCCAGAGATCCTTGCCATCACACCCAAAGCCAAAGCTCCCGACTTCCAGCCCACGCAGGGCCTTTTGAAAGGATTCCTTAAAGGTACGTCCGATGGCCATCGTTTCGCCGACACTCTTCATTTGAGTGGTGAGCGTGGCATCTGCTTCGGGGAACTTCTCAAATGCAAATCTTGGGATCTTGGTGACAACGTAGTCGATCGTTGGTTCGAAACAAGCGAGTGTTTCACGAGTAATATCGTTTGCCAGTTCGTGCAGGCGATAGCCGACGGCGAGCTTGGCGGCAATTTTTGCGATGGGGAAGCCGGTTGCTTTACTTGCCAGAGCACTCGATCGGCTTACACGCGGATTCATCTCGATGACGATCATCCGACCATCGGTGGGATTGATAGCGAATTGGATATTGGAACCACCGGTTTCAACGCCGATTTCCCGGATGACTGCCAGACTGGCGTCACGCATTCGTTGATATTCTTTATCCGTTAACGTCTGAGCCGGTGCGACGGTGATCGAGTCACCCGTGTGGACTCCCATGGGGTCGAAGTTCTCAATGGCACAAATAATGACGACGTTGTCATCCATATCCCGCATCACTTCCATTTCATACTCTTTCCATCCGATGATGGATTCTTCGAGCAAGACTTCAGTGACGGGAGACTGATCTAGTCCCGAACGGACGAGAGCATCGAATTCCTCGCGGTTGTATGCAATGGCTGAACCTGAGCCACCCATAGTAAAGCTGGGCCGAACGACCATTGGCAATCCAAGCTTTTGAAGAACTTCACGTGCTTCTTCGATGGTGTTGACCGTTTCACCGGTACAAACATCCAAGCCGATTTTTTCCATGGCCTTTTTGAAGCGGTCACGATCTTCGGCTTTGTCGATTACATCAGCAATCGCACCGATCATTTCGACTCCGTACTTTTCCAGTACGCCGTTGGATGAAAGGTCCATCGCCACATTCAGCCCGGTTTGTCCGCCGAGAGTGGGAAGCAGGGCGCAGGGGCGCTCCTTTTCGATGACCTTTGCCACGATTTCCCAGGTGAGTGGTTCGATATAGGTACTATCAGCCTGACTAGGGTCAGTCATGATCGTGGCCGGATTGGAATTAACCAATACAACCTCGTAACCTTCTTCACGAAGTGCCTTACAGGCTTGTGTTCCAGAATAGTCAAATTCACAGGCCTGACCGATAACAATCGGCCCGGACCCAATGAGCAGGATCTTTTTTATGTCGTCGCGACGCGGCAACTCGCTAATCCCCTATGCAAGGTGGTCATGGGTACGTGTACAAAATTTCCCCAATTTAACCCACTAAGTCCGGTTCTTACAAGGAGGTAGCCCGCAGTTATGTCACATAACTGCGGGCTAGTTTGAAATAAGAGTGAGCAATACCCTTACACACTGCGCGCAGGGGTTCAGATACGGACGTCGTAATGACATCTGACTCAAGAATTAATGACGTCTAGTGATTAACCAAACAGAGCCGTTACAGGATCAGCTTTGACCAACTCACGAGGTTGGTTCAGGTGGTTAAAGACAATCGACTGAGGGTTGATACCAATCGAGTGGTACATGGTAGCCAACAGTTCTATCGGATGAACCGGATCACGCAACGGAGCTGAGCCCGTTTTGTCGGATTCACCGTAGACGCTTCCACGCTTAATACCGGCACCCGCCATCAGAGCGGTGTAGCAGTATGGCCAGTGGTCACGACCATCATCACTGTTGCTGTTACCAGAAGTACTGACACCACGCTGCGGGCTTCTACCAAACTCGCCGATTGCAACAACGAGCGTGTCTTCGAGCATGCCGCGTTGATCCATATCTTCGATGAGAGCAGAAACACCACCATCAAGCATTGGTGCAGATTGATTCTTCATTCGGCTGGTCAGTCCGGTATGGACATCCCATGAATGGTTGTCGGAGTTGGCGACTTTTGGCCAAACGACTTCAACAACGCGTGTACCGGCTTCGACCAGACGTCGAGCAAGTAGGCAGCATTGTCCGAATGTATTGCGACCATAGCGGTCACGTACAGCATTGGTTTCCTTGTTCAGGTCAAATGCGTCACGAGCGCGGCCGGAACTAATTAGGTTCAACGCCGATTCGTAGTACTTATTGAGATCGTACTTGGAAGTGGCTTTGTCGATGCCAGGCATTCCAGCGTTGATTAGCTCACGCAGTCTTGCACGACGATCCAGACGATTCGTGTGCACTTCAGGTCGTAACTTCAGATCGTCGATGTTGATGCGATCCATCTTGTTCATGTCCATATCTCCACCCGGCGGGAAGAGATAGTAAGGATCATAGGCACGACCGAGGAATCCGGCAGTACCGGATTTGTTTACGACATTACTTTCCTGTAGCGGTCGCGGCATCATCACGAACGGCAGCATCGGTACTTCCGGTGGCTTGATGCGAGTAATGTTGGAACCGAAGTTAGGGAAGTCTTTTGGAGTTGGTGGCTCCAGTTGACCGGACGGGCTCACCTTGTCAGCGGTGTATCCAGTATGGATTTGGTAGATAGCAGCTGTATGGTTGAACAGACCAACTGGCGTGTAGCTCATCGAACGGATCAGTGAGAACTTGTCAGCTTGCTGGCTAATCTTTGGCAGCGTTTCAACGAAGTCCATTCCAGGCACTTTACTGTTGATGCGATTAAATACGCTGCGAACGTTATCAGGTACGTTGTCTTTCGGATCCCACAAATCCAGGTGACTTGGGCCACCCTGAAGGTAAAGCAGGATGATGCTCTTGGCTTTATTCCAGCCAGGGCCACCAATAGCGGACTCATTTGCCTGAGCAGACTTTGCCTGCATCATTTGGCCAAGGGTCATGCCCAACATGCCGGATCCACCAACACGCAGGATGTCACGACGATTTACACCAAGACCACTATCACAAAGGTCTTTACCTTTTTGTCCGGGAATACGTAGCACGATTACTAGCTCCGTTGATTTTAAAGGTCAGCGTCAAATGGAGGCCGACGTGTTTATCTATCTACTTATATGTACATTTGTGAGGGCAAAAGCCCCATATAAACAGTATATGTTCAATTTCTTCGTCGGGTCAATTCGAGTCTGAAGAATATCCAACTCTTACTATCTCTTTATATCGTCCAGATAGCAGCTTTTCTGTGAATCAAGCGGAAACTTAACTGTACGGATTGGCCTTGTATGCAAGGCGGATTATTCAGTAAAAGCCATCTAACAACGGCGTTCCAGCTTATTTCAAGGTGAAAAATGAACCGGAAAGAATTCCTGGCGATCAGTACGATTGCGTTACTTGGCGCTGAATCAGTATGCGCAGCCGACAAACCCAGCTTGTACGAACAATTACGGTTGGGGCTGAGAGTGCAGCGCCCTCAGGATCTGGGGATTATTAAGAAGGTTGTCGAGTTGACCGACAGTGGCCGGCTACCTTATTCAATAGTCTTGGGAACGTTTCAATGGGCTCGCAAGAAGCATGCGAAGTATCCGTTTCCGTATTTCTACAAGGCACTGCAAATCCGAGCCAAAAAAATCGGCGTCGATATATAGGCGGAAGCCACTCCCGCTTCCAATATTTTCGTCGCCCGAAGCTATGGCAACCGCTGTGTCCGTGCAGACACTTATGCCCAGTAACCGCCGCGTGTGTGGTCAAACTGCACTTCGCTACCATAGCGCGACTCATCTACCTGGCCCTCGCGATACACCGTATGTCCCATGCACCAAGTCCGTACAGCCCAGCCCTGCAGCGTCTCTCCGTGCCAAGGCGTCCAGCCACTCTTGGTCAGCTGATCTTCGTTGTGCACGGTCTGCTTCAATGTCATATCCACTAGCACCAGATCGGCATCGTATCCGACTTCGATTCGTCCCTTATCAACCATATCCCAAGTGCGAGCCGGTGCATCACACATCCATCCAGCCACTTGCTCCAGTGTGCAATTCCCTTGGTTGACTTGATTAAGAATCAAGGCCAGCGAGTTTTCCACAGCGGGCAACCCAGACGGACTTTGTGGATAAGGCTGCTGCTTTTCTTCAAGCGTGTGCGGTGCGTGGTCAGTAGCAATCACTTGAATCTTGTTGTCCAGCAGCGCTTGCCACAACTGTGTGTTATCCTCTTTGGCCTTAATCGACGGATTCATCTGTATCAGAGATCCGAGACGATCATAATCATCCACATTGAAGAACAAATGATGAGGGCAGGCCTCAGCCGTTAATAGCCCGCGATGATCCTGAAACAGTTCCACCTCCGCTCCCGTTGAAACATGCAGGACGTGGAACCGGTGATTGTGCCGATGTGAAAGATCCACTGCCCGTTTGGTCGCAATGTATGCAGCTTCGTAATCCCGAATACGGGAATGGTCATGAATATCTGTTGTTCCTGCAAACCGTTCTTTGTTGGCTCTCACTGTGGTTTCGTCTTCGCAATGAGCGGTGATTGGCAAAGTCGTTTCGGCAAAGATCCGCTCGAGCGCTGCTTGTTCATCCACGAGCAGATTACCAGTGCTTGATCCGATGAAGATCTTGATCCCGGGCGTTCGTTGCGCCGCAGCAAGTTCCTCGACGTTGTCAGGCGTAGCACCTATATAGAAACCGTAATTTACAAAACTGCGAGTGCTTGCCATTTCAAGCTTGTCGTGCAGCGCGTCCACCGTGATTGTGTTGGGTTTTGTGTTTGGCATTTCGAGAAAGGTCGTTACGCCACCTTTAGCGCAGGCTCGTGATGCATGAGCCAGGTCTTCTTTGTGAGTCAGGCCCGGCTCGCGGAAGTGTACCTGATCGTCAACGATTCCGGGCAGCAGATGCAGGCCGGTTGCGTCCACGACTTCGTCGGCTTCTGTTTGGATAGCCGCATCGATGTCGACAATTTTTGTGCCATCGGTCAGTACTGACACTTCGGCGATTCCAGAAGGCAATACAACGGTTGCGTTTTTAATGAGCGTTTTCAATTTTCATCCCTTTTTTGTCTAAACGCACTAGATATCGACATCTGTCGTAAAAGACTCTGGCACATCACCGTCGAACCGCTCCTCCGCCCAGGGGTCCCCGTGATTGTGATAGCCGACCCGTTCCCAGTAACCCGGTCGGTCCTCCGCAATGATTTCGATACCGCAAATCCACTTCGCGCTCTTCCACGCGTACAATTTTGGCACAATGGCCCTCACCGGCCCGCCGTGATCCGGTGTGATGGGTTCTCCATCATGTATATCACTTAACAACGCATCCTCACTGAGGAATTCTTCCAGAGGCAGATTTGTCGTCCAGTGATTGTCATATGCATGCAACACCACGAAACCGGTATCAACCGATAAACCGGCGAGTTGCAGAAGATGTTTTGTAGAGACACCTTCCCAAATATTACCGAGCCTCGACCATTGGGTAACACAATGAAAATCGGCAAACACACGACTGCGTGGCAATGAACGAAACTCATCGAGCGAGAGTTCGTAGGGAGTGTCAACGAGGCCAAACACACGTAGGCGCCAAGCATCCAAATCGATGTCCGGAGTACCAGTAGCATCCAGCACAGGCCACTTCCTAGTCCGCGTTTGATTGGGCGGCAACCGATCATCGCGAAGCGTGTCCGGACTGATAATTACGTCGTCAGCAATATCGGTGTGCTGCGGTGCGTTGTCAGATTGATATTTAGAGTCCATGCCAAAAACCCGCATTTTCCGCGCGATGTCTGTCTCTTTTAATAAGCCTGATTACCCATCGAGCGGAAGTGTCTTGATTACCTGTGCAAAGGCCTGGTCACCTTTGACTGTCGTCATCACGATACTTTCACCGGCCGCCACATCGACCAGCCCCTTAATCGGGAGTGTTCCGTCGGAATTACTACGAATGCCTCGAAGTGGTTGCCCATCAAGCAATTGGAACCGAACGTCGGCTAGAGGGATTACTTTAATTTTGGGCAGTAGGCATGTGATAGGACGCCCCGTTTTTTCACGGGTTGTATTCAATGATCCGCCACCACGCGGGGCATTGGTTGGCGCGTCAATCAAATTCCGCACTCGAAACTGGATCGCACCGTCACCAGTCGGATCCAGATGCATCTCCAAAAAATTCCAGTATTGTGGGCCAGTACGTTTTTCTAAATCGGGTGACTGGAACTCGCGGTGATAAAGTGCATGCACCGTTAGTGGCCGCTCATCGTGATCTACCATGGTGCGACCAAAACCGGGTTTTACCTGTCGGCCGCCAGTTCGTCCGATTGGGCCGAATGAGCATTCAATCAAATTGTGGTCTGTGTTGGTCATGATGCAGCCGTTGTGCACATCGCCGTAAACGCTGACGACGCCGTCGCGAGTTGCAAGTAGTTCGATGACACGATCGCACCCAGCTTTAACCCATCCTGCGTAATCGGCAACGACTCGATTTCGCTGTAGCTTGGGGGAAGGCTCCCAAACGGTATGCATCCCGTTTAAGCCCGTTAGCAGGATCATGGGCGACGTGTCCGTGGTGATTACTTGTTGCAGCCATGCAAATTGTGCTTCGCCTAATAAACTGCGGGTCGGATCAGTTCGATCATAAATATCCCGATCACCACCCCAACCTTCCGTCGCCCAGATGTGTGTATCCTGACTGCTCCGCCACAACCGGGCGTCGATCATCATCAGGGTGAAGTCCTGGTTGGGCATCTTCCATGCAGCCCAGCGTTTTGGATTTTCAGTGGCCGACGGATTCTCTTCACCACGAACCAGGTGCTGAACAATCTGGAAGTTACGGCCCATATAAGCCGGGTCCTGTCCAAGGTCATCGCGATTACGGATTGCGATTTGTTCGGGCCCCTTCACGTCATCCATTCCATAATCATGGTCGCCGGGATTCAGGACGTTCCAGTGGCGCATGACCTGCCAACGGGACGTCGGCCCGGCAATCGCGGTCATGATCTGCAGGTAGGCGTCGTCGACACTGGTCGTGTAGAGCAATAACTCCAGATACCAGATATCGTCTTCCCAGACCATGATTTGAAAGTTGTAATCGTCCAGATGTTCGTATGCCGAAAGTGCCGGCTGGTCGTGGACCCAGTTTTCCTGGAACTTTCCGGCATTGCCGCCGTCGAACTGACCATGTATCGCATGACAGCTTAAGCCACACAGCCGATATGGCGCAGAGAGCTGTGGCAGCTTGCCGACGTAGTCCTTTTGGCCAAGGTATCCACTTCTTGGATCGTGAGTGACGTTTTCACCGTCTTTCCAGATCGTGTAATACAAATCTGTTTCACCAGGGTTAGCCGGAAGCGTGACGTCTACGATACTCGTGGCTCGGCGAAAATCGTTTGTAATAATCGGCGCAGAACCGGCAGCCGGGACTGCTTCCCACCCATCGGCCGGCTTTTCTTCTGTGCTAATTCGGATTTCTGTCTCATCACCGTTGTCACGCATAACAGTTACGAATCGACACGCCCAATTGCCGTTATCGTCCTGATGCAGTGTGTGTCCAAGCGGAATGGCCAGCCGCAGTGGATTTAACTCCACGTTGAGAGGTGTATTATCAAACGGTATCAAATCGAGCTGAGTTACTTTAAAGTCGAGCAATCCGCGGGAGACAAGACCAAAGTAGCCGTGCGTAAACAGATCTTGCTGCACGTCGTCACAAGTAACAGTGACCGCTTCGTCCCCGATCCGCAATTCCGCGGTTACACTTGCTGAGACAGCATCTTCAGGACGTACCGTAAGCTGGATGACGACCTGATCACCGGCCTTTAGTTGTGGGCATTTGGACTCACTGCTAGCCGTGGCAGTGGTTGGTGTATCTTTTGCATGATCGTAAACACCAAACGTCTGGTTGTCGCGCACGGCAGCGAACCAACACGCATCTCCGCGTTTTGCACCGCCCGTCCAGCTTTCCATAGTCGTGTGGGCCCCAAAACAAATACCCATCACAGCTTGTCCGGGGCTGGTATCAAAACCAGGAGTTTCCGTTGGCAAAGCGAGAACTTCGAATCTCGCGATAATGCTGTAGGCACCGGTAAGCTGCCAATCTCTGCGCCAAATCATGCCATAAGGGGGCAGGGTTATATACTCGGCGTCCATGACGCCATTGTTTCGGTTGTGTGTTCGGTAGTGATATGGAAAACCGGTGGCACGTGCCCTGTCACCCCGAGTTCTTACACGTCGCCGCAGTGAATTATCTTGGACCTTCCAATACCCCGGATTGAGTGATTCCCACATGTCGCCGTGATAGAAAGTATCGTTTCGTTTGAAATCATCAACAACGATTACCTCAGGCTCCTCCTGAGCGGTCGTGTCAGCACCCGCACCTACCAAGGCACTCGTCCCGGCGACAAGAGTCCCTGTACTAAAGGAGCGACGATCTAACTGAAGCTGTCGGCTGCTATCGAGGCCGGCTGCTTTCAGTTTGTCGCAATTGTTTGATGGAATGCGTCGGGCCATTAATTGCTTGATCAGATAAACGCGGGGTTATTTGTTTCAACCTGTGATTATACGGTTGAAATCAGTGATCTGTTGTTTCGAAAAGGTATTTGGTGAGCTGGTCTGCCATTTCACCCATCGCAACAATCTTTGATCCGCAGACAGCAACCCGACGTATTGGGTCAAAACCGATGACCAATGAGCCCGATTCAGGTTGTTTGGGCAGGAATCTCAATGCATACGTACACTGAGTGTCTCTGTCGTTGGCAACGGGTTGTTCCCATTGGTAACTGACATCGACGCTGAGCATATACCGGGCATGTACAAGCCCTTTCCAATTCGTGATGTTGGTTTTTTTGGAGACAGGCCAATCCCGCTGCATCAGCTGAACCGATTCCAGCACATTGCTATTATCCTCATCAAATTCCAATAGCTCGACAGCCTCAGCGTTGGTGACCAGATGCGCTTGATTCGGACCAAGCCAGTTGAGTACTTGCAGCGACTTGTTGTATTGATAGACCCAGGCAAAAATACCGGCGGCGAGAGCGACGCCAAAAATGAACGCGACTAAGAGTTTATCCCTGTTCATCTCAGAACTCCCTGATGGCACCGAGCCGACCGGCGATCGACTACCGGCTACGGTGGATCCTGGCGAAAGCGATTCCGGCGACCAACCCGCCAAGGTGGCACCAGTTTGCAACGTTCAAACTGGGGACCACAAACCCTATCGCCATCCAAGCCAGCATGAAAAAGAAGATTTCATCCCGTAGCCCAAGCCCGCTACGCTGATCATATTTCGATTTGAACCAGGCGAACCCCAGCAAGGCATAAACGACTCCCGACATTCCTACAAACGGCGAGAGCGATTCATCAAGGAAAAGAACCGGAACGAGCACCTGCGCAAGATTGCTAAACACAGCGCTAAAGAGAACGAGCAGTCCGATTATCGGAGTGCCAAATCGATGTTCGAGAATACGGCCCAGCTGATAGAGCCAAAGCATGTTGAAAAGGATATGTAACAACCCTCCTTTATTGTGAACAAAAATAGGTGTGACCAGCCGCCAGACTTGACCCTTCTTGATGTCTGAAAAGGCATCGCTCAGACGCACCGACGTGTCGTTACTCTTAATGCTTGGCCCACCCTTGAACCGGAGCATGCTCTCAATTGAACCCCGTTCGCCATAGTTTTGCTCACCACCAACGAAGCCCACGACATGCACCGCGATGCAGATGATCAGTAGCATGCGAATTAGCGGGAAGTTGAATTGAGACGGCACCTGCGCAGCCCACTGTTGCTTTACATCCTGTTCAAGCTTGCGCAATTCTTTTTGGATTGCCTCATGTTCGAGGCGAGTTTTAAGGCGCAATTCGACGGCCTGCTTAACCGCATCTACATAAATTGCATCGTCTGGCGATGTCAGGAATTGCTGGAGGTGTGCACGTGCGTCTACGAGCCGATCCTCGTCGAGCACCCAAACGGTAGTTTCCTCACCTTCAGCATCCGCATCGGTGACGCGAGCATCGATCCCTTCAACTTCCAAAAAGGAAGCGAAACGAGTAGCTTGGTCCGGGTCAGTAAAGGAGCCGATCAGACGCATTAGTGGTGTCTCATCTCTGGTTAGTAAAAGCTGATTTTGCACAATAGCTGCGCAAGTGGTGGAATATTCGTTTTAACCTAAATACCCACGGTCACGAAGGGTGCATAGATGTTTTACCTGCTTACTCGTCTGGCTCTCACATTCGATTCCGGACTATAATCCCTCGCCTGACTTGCCAGCGCGTATGGTAAGCAAGCGTACTGCAGACACAATCGGGATTTCAAATGCGCAAGATCGCGGTCATCAATCAGAAAGGCGGAGTAGGGAAGACCACAACGTCGGTTAATCTTGCTGCAGCATTGAGCGGGCATGGTCATCGTGCGTTGATACTGGATCTGGACCCTCAGGCTCATGCATCGCTGCATTTGGGAATCCACCTCGGTGAAGACGACGCGTCGGTGTATGACGTGATGACTCAACGGTCGAGCGTGGCAGATGCCATGATCAGAATTACACCGAAACTAGCGTTACTGCCGGCGAATATAAATCTTGCCGCAGCCGAGATGGAATTGGCCAGTGAGGTTGGCCGAGAGTTCATTCTTCGTGATGCCCTAGACCGCTCCTACCTGGATTTGTATGACTACATCATTGTCGACTGTCCACCGTCATTGGGACTGTTGACTCTCAACGCGTTAACAGCGGTTGACGACATTCTGTTGCCGATGCAGCCGCACTACCTGGCATTGCACGGCTTGAGCCAGTTGCTACAAACGACAGATTTAGTGGCGAAGCGACTTAATACGGACCTGCGACTTGCAGCGGTGCTGCTTACCATGTCAGAGCCAAATACACGGTTGTGTGCAGAAGTGGAATCCGATGTAAGCGAATTCCTGCAAACGGCCTCGGCCGTAGAATCGCCTTGGCAGCATGCCCGCCTGTTGGACACAAGGATACGCAAGAATATCAAGCTTGCCGAAGCACCAAGCTTTGGCCAGACGATTTTTCAGTATGCGCCGGATTCTAACGGTGCTTGTGATTACGATCGAGCGGCGAAAGAGATTGACGCGCTGGCGCGAGTGGATTCCGAAAGCAATTGGTGTTCAGACGCAGCCTAATCTACTCCGACGGCTGCATGGCATCACGTACATCCTGTTCGTCGACATCTCCAACCAATTCGACGTGACCAAGTCTGGTTGGCAGCACGAATCGCATCTTTCCATGCTCTGCTTTCTTATCATTTCGCATGATTGCAATCAGAGCATCATGATCAAGATCCGGCATGGCTACGGGCAAGCCGGCTTTTTCCAACAATCGCTGCTGGCGAGCAGTGACTTCACGATCAATTCTTCCCATTGCGGCAGCAAGGCGAGAGGCACAGAGCATTCCAATTGAAACCGCTTCCCCGTGCAGGTAATGTCCGTAACCTGTGACCGACTCGATGGCATGGCAAAACGTGTGCCCATAGTTAAGCACAGCCCGCAGCCCAGTTGTTTCACGCTCGTCTTCCTGAACGACGTAAGCCTTAAGTTCGCAACAACGCTTGATCACCTGCTGCATGATGTCTGATTCACGCTGCATAATGTTCTCAATGTTGTTTTCAAGCATTGCGAAAAATTCGTCATCGAGAATGACGCCATACTTAATGACTTCAGCCAATCCGGCGGAGAATTCCCGCGACGGTAAAGTCCTGAGGGTCTGCGTGTCAATTAGTACACCTAATGGTTGCCAGAACGCACCAACCATGTTTTTAGCCTTGGGCAGGTTGATTCCCGTTTTGCCGCCGACGCTGCTATCTACCTGTGCCAGCAGTGTCGTTGGCACCTGCACGAATCGGATGCCGCGACCGTAACTTGCAGCAGCGAAGCCAGCCAGGTCGCCGATTACACCACCACCGACAGCGACAATGAGCGTTTTGCGATCAGCGCCGACTTCCAGAAGTGATTGCCAAAGCGTGGAGAGCCAGTCAACCGACTTGCTTTCTTCACCGGCATCGACGACTAGGAAATACGCCTCCCGCACGCTTGCACGGCTTACTTCATTGCTGAGCAATCGAAAAATCGTTCCGGCATAAAGCTCGCTTACATTGGAATCCGAAATGACCACCACGTGTGATACATCGTCGAACTCAGAGATGTATTTGTCGATGTCTACGAGGATTCCGGCACCGATGGATATATCGTAGCTGCGTTCGCTAAGCGCTACATGTACGGTTTCAAGCTGTGAGGTCACAGTACCGGTGCCTTTCCAATCGCTACGGGTTAGCCGACGCGGTCGTAGTCTTCATCGGTCACGGTGATTTGTCGACAGAAACCGGTGTGGATGCGGATGTACTCGATGCTAGCGCATTCTTCGGCGCTTGCATGAAGAGCCTTTTCAAGCTCCAGCTTTGTACCCGTTTCCAATCCGCCGTATTCGGCTGGCCATACGGTTCGTTCTTCAAAGACGAGTGCTTCACGATATGGATCAAACTGATCAGCCACCTCAAGGGCCTCCTGATATGTAATGAACTAACGAAGGCTTCAATATAACAACAGAGACGCATGTTGTTAGGTGCTTGTTATCTGAGAGAGCATGCTAGCGTAGCTATGTAATTGCACGGCCAACCCGATGCTACGGCAACCGTGGGTGTCGGCGTAGCCGAATCCGCAGAGCCTATCGTGTAATACGTATTATCCTAACGTCGTCCGGTTATGCCGGTTATGCCGGCCATGTTGGATGTGCCAGCTGCCCCAGTCCGCTTGGTCCGGTCATGCCGGTCGTAACACCCGCAATCAGTTTGAACTATACGTATAGCCGGATTATGAGAATTTATCCCTACAACCAGTGTCGATGTAGCTACTCGGACGACGTGTTTTGTCACGGATAGCGTACGTCCACAACGAGGGCAAAAGACACACTCCGAAAACGGAGTAAGGGGATAAATGGTCATGAAGCGCCGTGCTAATATTTTCACATCAATGAGCCTGGTCGTCGCAGCAACATTTTTCAACAGTGCGAGCGTGAAAGCTGATGAACCAGCTCTATTTAACCCATACCTTGAAAACCACCGGCCGATTGAATCCGTGGAAACAGACTGGGTCGCTCGCCAGAACCAACAGCTGCAGCGAATACCATCAAATCCCGTCGGTACAGGTGTGCTGCAAACGGCAAACGGACGAAAATCTTTACCGCCTCAGCCGGAGCAGCCCAACTTTGACCCAACACGAAATAACGACATCGATGTGAGACGAATCGATACTACACGACGTGACATATTACGTGGCCAACGACCGACCGGCGGCGAAACATCTGCTCTTTCAGTGGGATTACGTGGCTTGGTTATGAACCGTGACCGTGCCGCTAATCAACTGCTGGCAACGGCCACAAATGGCTCCACTCTTTCAACACGGGATGCAGCACAGGGCGCCGGGGGCGGGTTTGAGATTTCTCTTACGCGTCACTGGAAAGACCAGGACCTCTCAGATCGCATAACATACTGGGGCCTGTTCTCTGACGGTGAGTCAGCAAGTATTAGTGATGCTGCTGGTTTGTCCTCACCCCTCGACTACAGCACACTGAGCTATGCCGGCTATAACACGCCGATGTCAAACTTCGGGACGGGTTTGGTGTTCATGCGTCTTGATCGCTCGTTTGAATATCACAACATCGAGTGGAATATCATTAGTGCACGAACGGAAACCGAGGGCCTTAGCGTGAGCTGGATGGCCGGCGCCCGATACTTCAAGGTTCACGAAGGCCTATCGTTACACATGGATACAGAGGACAACAATTTCACAGGCTCGACCAATGAAGTCAGTTACTTATTGGGTACGACTAATCATCTTGTTGGTTTTCAGGTTGGGGCAGAGGCTGCTGTTATGCCAATCGGTGAATGGAAATTGGGAGCAGCGGCGAAAGCGGGCATTTACGGTAATGCCATTGATAAGCACACCAGCCTTGAGGGCCCGGCGGGCTACGCATTTATCGACGAAGATGGGAATCCCAATGATGGGCGTCGCTACAACTACAATCCATACAAAGGCGATGTCTCCATGCTAGGTGAGCTGGATATCAACATGTCTATGCCAATTCGCGAGTCCGCAACAGTGCAAATCGGTTACCGAGCGGTATTCGTTTCAGGCCTCGCTCTTGCCAGCGACCAGATACCGGCAAGTTTCGGTAGCGTAACGGAAGCTCAGGCAATTGACAGCGGCGGTAGCATGATTCTTCCCGGTGCTTTCGCAGGTTTGACCTGGAAGTTTTAAGCACGGAGTACGAACCCAAAGGTCTACTAACCGGTGTCCGGCATAAACGTTGGCATGTTGATTCCATCGTAAGGCTGGTAATCGCCAAGCACCTGAGCAAAGTGTAGCTCACAATTCCGTGCGCCAATTGAATACATACGCTGCACGAGGTTTTCAGCGTCGACGGGGATCAGGAATACGGCCATCTTGCCTGCAAATGCATTGAGCCTGTGAATGCGCAGGCTTTCGGCTACGGACTCATTGTCGGACACCCCGGGGCCAATCATGGTGCAACCGGGGTGAGCGCATGAGCCGAGAAACCCAAGTAATTCTCCGCTGTCGGAACACTCGTAGACAGAGAAACCCCAGTATCCAAGTTCATTCGCAATCATGAACTTGTAATCCTGCTCTCGAGTAATCCCGGAAACATGCTTTTCAAGAGCTGCTAACTGCTGCACATCCTCCAACCGCCCGTCGCGCACACAGGCATCCCCGTCAGACGTGACATCCAAGCCACTTTCGGGCACCTCGATGAACATATCCTGGTACGCTTGTCGTGGCACAAATCCAGCCTTGTTGTATAGCGAAAAGGAATCGAGATTAATGGCGCTTTGAGTTAGCCGCAGTGGTTTATCTTCCTGCTGCGAGAAGTCGATAATCCAGTCGAGCAGTTTCTTGCCTGTGCCGCTGCCCCAGTGATTCGGGTGCACGGTCATGATTCCAAGCGATATGTGAAGCGGGCGCGGGTGGTAAAAGCACGAACCCATAATGCGTTTAGAGTTATTGCACTCTGCGACAATGCAGCATCCGGGATCCAGCGATTCATAGGCTTCAAAGAAAACGTCCGCAACGTGTGGGCCGCCCTGAAACAATTGGCCGCGGCCGTGGATCTGGTACCAGTGATTAATGGATATGTAGATGAGCTCAGCGATTTCCCATCGGTCCGCCTCCGTGGCGTGACGAATTGTGAATCCAGGCGGCATAATGCACTCCCAGGTGGTTTGGCTTTTATCGTTTACCAGCGACCACGACTAGAACGGAGCGCCAGTGTCCATCGATGGAGCAGTAGCAAGTTGCTTCAGTGCATCCAGATTACTCAAAACTGCTTCCAGCTTAACATGTTCCCATTGTGCACTCTTGTGTCGAAGGATGCCCAGCTTGAACATATCGAATGCTTCGGCGAGATCCTCCGGCAAATCTGCCAAGTCACGAAACGGTTGCACCGGCGTTTCATCGGCAGTTGCCATCCCAAATTCCGCTTCGACTTCCCGAGGCACGGCATCCATGCCGGTTGTTGATGACGCTGCGGTCGGCGTCTTCTCGCTTCCATCACCAAAATCTGGTCCGTCGTAAACGGGTCCGGTTGATCCTTGATAGCCTTGACTGTCTGATTCTTTGTAAGGTCTGCCGCCGTCACGCCCAATCGCTGGTGCCAGATAATCTTCGTCGATCACCGAATGCGTGATATCTCCTTCTTTTGGTTTCTGCGATGCATCAGCACCGGTTGCTTCCCAGCGTTGCTCGCGCATTTGAGAAACCGACCACTTATTTTGGACCGCGCCCTCTAGCCACAGCTCCGCGTCATCCCAATCGATGGTTGCGTGGAAGTGACTCCAGTACAGGCCGCCGAATTCCTGGTGCAACTGGCCAAAGCGAGCAAACACACGTCGCAGCCGTCCAACATGCTGTCCACTGACACCGCCAACACGCTGTGCCCAGGTGTCGTCAGAGTATTCCGTTACAGGAGCATCATCGGCGATGAGCGCTTCACGCCATTGTTGAATGATGGCTCCTTTCTCCCAGTTGGTGGTACTGATCAAGCTGTTCCACCGCTGCTCGAATGGCTTGGACGTGTTGTTTAGCTTTTCCAGCACGGCCGGATCCAGTTCGACATCGTCTGATTCAGGGGACGATATGGGTGATTCACTCGACACGTCATCGAGGGAGCTATCAACACTCTGTTCGCTTGCCGTAGACGGCTCATCGACCGACTGTGCCTGTGCTATGGGTTCCAATTCGGAAGCCGCTAGTGCGTCCTCCTCAGCAGACGCGATCACATCGTCCATGACATCTCCCGTGATGTCTTCTGTAACACTTTCAGGGTTTTCCGATTCGGTCGTTGCTGTTGGAATCTCTGAGTTGAATTCTTCCGTGGCGTCGACCGATTCCAATTCTGTGTTTGAATCTGCATCGCCACCATCTAATTCCATAGTGGACGATTCTTCGATCGGTTCAGACGATTCGTCGGAATGGAGCAGAGCTTCGATACGGTTAACCGGCATCGCCGGAGACTCCAGCTTATCATCTCGCTCTTGGGAGTTAGTTTCTACGAGAACTTCGGATACCTCTTGAGATTCAACCTCGTCAGACGGCACTGTTTCAGAGGATTCTGCGTCGGCTTGCAGCGAGTCCTCGTTTTTTTCTTCTTCTGCAAAAAAATCGTCGAAAAGTCC
>JAKUOW010000080.1 GCA_022451045.1 Pirellulales bacterium
TGTTCACAGCTCGCATGGCATCCGCAGCGGCTGGATTGATCGCTATTCTCGCTATCTATCTGCTTGGCGTTCGCATGTTCAATTGCAACGCCACGGGGCTGCTCGCAGCGGCTTTGTACTCAATGAGTCGACTATTCTTCTTCCCCGCTACGAGTACCAGACCAGACATACTTTGTGGAATGCTCGGCCTGCTTGCCCTTTTGACGATGTGGAATTGGGCTAACAAACGGCAGACGAAACAGTTAATCCAAACAGGCGTTTTGCTTGGCATAGCTATGCTCACACACTTCTATGCACTCGTGTTTTGTATACAGATAGCTATCTGGACAGTGATTTCGTCGCAGGGTAAATCCCAAAAAGCGAGGAATCTTGCAATATTGGTAGGATCTTCTCTGCTCATATTCGCACTTTGGATACCACTGATCCTGACAAATACGGACGTATCGATCACCCAAATCCAGAACAATGTTTTCAATCGAGCGGGACCGGGGCTATTAAGCCGATTGATTTGGCCATGGGAATCATTGAGCCATCACTGTCAGCTACTTGTTGAACAAGCTCAATTGCCTCAGCTCTTTCTAATGCTCATTGGCATTTTAGCCGTAGCCCAATCGGCGATAACTCACTATCACCGGAGCACTGCAACCTTGGCAGCACTAACCTTGTCAGGGATGTACTTACTTACCACCATCAGCGGTGTGCATCCTGCGAACGGATACTGGTGTTATCCGGGCGCCCTACTGATCTTGTGTGTCTCAAGTGCCACGATCCGACTGCTGGTCCATCAATCATGGCAATTCTCTTCCATGAAAACGGCAGCCTGCCTTTGCATACTTCTGGTTACCATGATTCCCGGCTTTGGTGTCAATGCTTGGGTCGCCCACATTGCCAACTGGAATGGTGATGCACATGACCGTGAACAGGTAACTCTTCAGATCCTCGAATCGGTTCCGAAAGAAGCGAAACTCATCGCTGATCAATCAATCGCCTTTGACCTGTATATTGCCGGACGCGACGTGACACTCAGTTCCAACAGCGACTTTTCAATTGATTCCCGCCACTTACCGTGTGATTACTTGATCACCGGACCACTTGCACGACAGCAAGGAATCGTTGACGACATGAATGTTGAATTCGTCACGTCGATCGGAGATCCAAATGAAATATTCGCCATGTGGATCGAAGTCTACCGCATCAAAACACCGAGCAAGCAGTAGATGAGTTAGCCGGTCATCTAATTAACACAGGTTCAGAAATCAAAAGGTAGCGATTGGATTCAGTGGTGAACCGGTACCACCTTTTACAGGAATCGGTGCTGACTGGATCAGGAAATGCCAGCGTTTGGATTTCTTGCACTGGGCATGCAATGCTTCCAGATCACAGTTATCAAAAATGTGTATTCCCATCGCATGGATCGTGAGCAGGTGAATCGGGAAGTCGATACCAGCGACACCCGACGGAATTACATCCGACGCAGCGTCACTTCCGAGCATTGCGATATCGCGATTATGAATCCACTTTGCACATGAAGCATGAAGACCGGCCATACCGTCCTTTTCACTCCAGGGTCCTTTTTCCTTGCGTCTTGCGAATCGCCCTGTTCGGATAAAGACAACATCACCCGCTTCAACTTTGACGCCCGTCCGCATCTCCCATCGTTCAAGTTCTTCCGGGTAGATCGGCGTGCCAGGTTCAAGATAGTCCACGCCGCGCAACTCAGGAATGTCCACAAGGATTCCTCGGGTTAAGATTCCATTTTTAACATTATGGATACTCAGCTTGTTTGCACCGGTTTCGGTGATATCGTTTCTTGAAAACCCGTTGTAGAGTTTGTCCTTGTAAAACAAATGACAGAGCGAATCCATGTGTGTATGCACAAGTCCGTGGTACGACACATTGAAGTTATCAGACGCCCACTGGCTATCTGTGCCCTTACCCCAATTCAACATCGTATGAACAAAGGGTTGTGGATTATCTGGCGCTTCTTCTGTTTGAGCTACTACCGACAGGGAAACAGAGACGCCTTCCTTTACTAGTTGCGCGGCCTGAACACGTTTTTTAGGCGTAATGAGGTTTAGCGCGCCGAGTTGATCGTTCTTACCCCAGCGACCCCAGTTGGAAAGTTCTTTAACCCAAGCATCAATATCGTCCGCCGTTAGATCACGCACCTGTGCATTTAAGCTACTTCCGGCAAGAGAGGAGAATACAAAGACTAGAAGCAGCAAGAAACGATAAGTCATTTGATCAAGACCTTCAGTTAAAGAATTTAATAGCAAAGCAATCAATTCACTTTGTCAATGAACCGGATATTACTTTCCGATACAGAACAGCTGTTGTTCGCCACGAATCAGGATTTTATTTCCAACGGGGACAGGGCATGCGACAAGTCGTTGTTGCATGTCGTTTTCACCGAGAAACTTGAATCCATCCTTAATATTGGCAACCATGATGACCCCATCTTCGCGAGCTGCATAGACTTTGCCATCTGCGATCACCGGTGACGAGTAGTATTTTGTACTTCTGCGAGGAAACTGCCCCTCCCAAATCGTGTCGCCCGTTTTGGGATTCACGCAAACTAACTGGCCACTATCGCGAAGCACGTAAACGCGCCCCTCATGTGCAACCGGCGTTGGAACGAAAGAGCCTTTCTCGTGAACGGTCCAAAGTCGATGTGATTCCGTTACATCACCACTGCCACCAAGTTTAATTCCGGCAAGTCTGGCTCCACGACCATAAGGCACGACGGCCACATCATCCACGATTACGATGGAAGACACGGTGACCCAATACGTTTTGTTGTCAGGGTTAAATCCACCGCATGTCCAAAGCAATTTTCCGCTATCCACATCGTACGCAGTGAGATGCTCACCACCCCATACGACGATCGACTCAACACCATCACGTTCGATCAGGATCGGTGTGGAGTAGCCATGGTCACCCTCAACGGGTGTTTCATAATTCCTGTCTATCTTCCAATTTACATTGCCCGTTTTTTTATCAAGTGAAACAACATAGGAATCCCCTGCATGCATCACAGCAACTATGACACTGTCTCTGGTCAGCACTGGTGAGTTCCCCAAGTCCCAAAACAGACTAACATTTCCATACCGCTGCTGCAGATTCGTTTTCCAAACAGTCTTACCAGTGAAATCAATGGCAGCCAAATTACCACTCTTGAAATAGCAATACACGAATTTGCCATCTGTAACGGGAGATGGATTACTACCGGAGCCATTCCGGTGTTTTCCTTTTATTTGCGAACCAACTTCATTCGACCAAATCTGTTCACCATCCCAATCAAAGGCCAGCAATGCATCCTTTTCGCCACTGCCGCTAGTGACGAAAATCTTGTCGCCAAATACCGCCGGAGTGCTACAGCCAATCCCAGGCAAGTCTACTTTCCAGAGAACATTCTCCTCAGTCGTCCACGAACTCAGATACGATCCGGCACTGGACACGCCCGTTTGTAATGGCCCCCGCCATGTCGGCCAGTATCGCTGCGGAAGATTCTCCGCACCGTTTGCATTTACCAGAGCCAAGGTAATTAAAAGTACGAGCAAACCGTTTATCAGTTTCATATCGTCTGCATTCCTTTAGTACGGGAGTGTAGAAAGTCTGGCCACGTACCATTGTGTCATGGTTAGGTGAGAATATTCAAGCAATCCGCCGTCGCTTTATCACATCCACACAACGATTACTTGCGTCTGAGCACACACACCGTGTCGCCCAACTCGTTGTTCAACACCAGTGGCTGTTCAATGTCATACCAGTAATCAAATACGTCGACCAATTCCCACTCATCGGATTTTGCAAGCAGTGACTTCAACTGTGCGGCAGAATAAAGCCGCATCTTAAAATCCGATTCTATCGCAAAGTGGTTATTTACAGATTGCACCTTTAATGTGAATCGCAATGTCTCCAGTCGCGACTTACGTGACGCATTACGAACTCTCATTGTCACATCAACAGTTGTTCTGGAATGACGCGCAACCCAATGTTCCTCGTCATCCAGATCGGCATCCGGAGGCAACAAGTGTAATCCCAGAATGTAAATGCCACCGCGGCGAACGCTTTGTGCTGTGCACTCCAAGTGAAATAGTGCATCGTTATCACTTAACAGATGCCGAAACGTACTAACCGTGTTAATGGCAATGTCACATTTTGGTGTGGTGACAAACTCTCGCATATCACCCACTACAACGTCTGCATCCAACCCCCGTCTACGAAGTCGTTTCTGCACATACGCGATACAACTTTCGTTCAGGTCGTATGCTGCCACCTCGTATCCGCGGGCAGCGAGTGCGACGGTCAATCGCCCGCCGCCGCAACCAATATCCAAAACACGCTGCGCATTGCCAGACAAATATTTTTCTGAAACTGCCGTCACAAACCTGCATTCCGATTTTGTTTCATCGCGAAAGGCAATGTCCCAATAAACCGGAAAGTCATAACAGTTTTTCAATACAGGGGAACCCAACAGGCTACCTTTCCTTTTAGCACAGGCGCAATCGTCTCCGAGAAAGGTACACTAAGAATACATGCTCATCGACTCTGCTATCTTTAATAGCAGGGGCCGCCCATTCCTGGAAGTCCCGACAAATCCATCATGCCACTGTCTTCTAAAATTCCTACAAAGTACTCTTGGGCCACCGTTTTAGCATTTATATGCACGGCCTGCTGTCTCTCAGCAAATGCATCTGCCCAATCGGCCAGATACTTTCAAATCAAGGTCGTCGATTCTGAAACAGGTCGAGGTGTGCCACTGGTCAAATTCGAAACCGTTAACAATCGACGGTACTACTCAGACAGTAATGGCATGATCGCCTTTGACGAGCCAGAGTTATTGGATAAACAGGTGTACTTTCATATATCCAGCCATGGCTACATGATCGATGCGGACGGTTTTGGATACCGAGGGGTTAGATTGCATACAAAGCCCGGTTCCTCCGTTGAAGTAAAAATCCAGCGTGTGAATATCGCTGAACGCCTATATCGCATCACCGGACAAGGAATCTACCGGGATTCCAAGAGGCTTGGTCACCGACTGCCTGACGGACTCAGTCATGATCAAAACAACGTACTCGGCAGTGATAGCGTTCTGGCTGCTGAAATTGATTCAAAGATCTACTGGTTTTGGGGAGATACGAATTATGCACGGTACCCATTAGGGAATTTTCATGTCCCAGGCGCTATCTCCAAGATGCCGGATATCGGCGGACTCGATCCCGACACTGGAATCTCTCTTGACTATTTTCTTAACGAAAAAGGCCTACCTGCTGAGACATGTAAAATGCCCGGTCAGGGACCGACGTGGCTCGACTGCGTGACTAAGCTGTACGACACCGACGGAAGCATTCGATTGTTTGGGGTTTACATGAAAGTGAAAGCACCCCTGACGATTTACGAACAAGGAATTATCGAATTCAATTTCGATTCCAATCGCTGGGAACATAAGCTCACGTTTCCGAATTCCGGCACGATCATCCCACGGGGCCATTCGTTTAGGCATACAGACGGTGATACCGAGTACGTTTATTTTGGCGGCGCCATGCCGTGGGTTCGCGTGCCAGCTACCATCCCCGAGTTTCTTGATCCATCCAAATACGAAACATACACTCCTCTACGTCGAAGCACAGGTTCTGGTGACTTGAAGATTGCACGTTCAGGCTCCGGAACGATTGCATATGAATGGCGACGTGACACACCCCGGTTCGATATGAAATCTGTATCTCAATTGATTCAATCAAAGGAGTTGTCCAAAGAAGAAGCTCCAGGGTTCTTGGTAGACATAGCGACCGGCAAGCAAATCCAAACACATCACGGCAGCGTCTACTTCAATATGCATCGTCGCAGGTTCATCATGATTACCACGGAGTCTTTTGGCACTTCCGCACTTGGAGAAATCTGGTTTGCAGAAGCCGAACAACCTGAAGGACCGTGGAAATACGCGACCAAAGTAATCACCCATGACAAGTACAGCTTCTACAACCCCAAGCATCATCCGATGTTTGACCAGCGCAATGGTAGAACCATTTACCTAGAGGGTACCTACACAACTACCTTCTCGGGTAACAACGTGAAAACTCCGGGCTACGATTACAACCAGATTATGTACAAGTTAAATCTGGAGGATGCTCGCCTGAATCTCCCCGTACCGGTATACATGGCGGAAGCACGCGGTAGCGGATCTTACTGGAAGCTCGGGCCATTGCGCCCGGATCAAAGAGGTCAGCTTAGGTTTTTCGCACTTGATCGTCCGAAGCAAGGATCGCGTGAAATAACCGTCGGAAACGAAACCATGCATGTCATGAAGGAACCAGCCCGTGACAAACAGTGTCCAACTATCGCACTCTGGAATTGGACCAATGAGATGGGCGATTCGGTTTGGCGACTTGAGACAGAAAAAGGTCCAAATGGATACACGAAAGGCGAGTCCCCTGTCGGATATGTGTGGGAATAGTCTTCTTAAGCCTGACGGGGCGAAGTCGAATGCTCTGTTTGCCTAATTCTTCTTACGATTCTTATACTGACGTGCCAATGCGTTCATTTCGGTCTCCTGCCCCAAGTCACCCTGCTCTCGCATCCAATTCTCGAGCTTCTCACGTAAAGCTGCTTTAACGTCGCTGAATTGCGGATCATCCGCCAAGTTATTCCACTCGTATTCTCCGTCGGAAATCCGGTAAAGCTCTTCCGTGGGCCTGATCATATAGCGCGATGTAATCTCCTTGGCAGATTCGTCACCACCTTCAGCTGCTGCCAACCAGGACTTCCAGATATCACCTCGCATAACAATATTCTGAAATGGCACATCGGCTGTGAGGTTGACGATGTACCGATACTCAGCAGACCTGACTGTCCTTATCCCATAGTGCTCACTGCCATTGATAACCCCGCGTGTCGTCATCAACGCGTACGTATAATCCTTGTGCGAATCACGCTTTCCATTTAGTACCTTGAGAAAACTAGAGCCATCGAGTGATCGAGGAGTTTTTACGTTGGTCGCGTCAAGAAATGTAGGAAGTATATCTACATATTCGACAATTGCATCCGACTCTGACGCCGGTTCGACTACTCCTGGCCATCGTACGATCATGCCACTTTGCAATCCGGCGTCGTAACACGTCCATTTCGCAAATGGCAAGCTGTTTCCTTGCTCGGAAACCACCATAACAAGAGTATTATTCGCCAGTCCGTGTTTATCCAGGAGGTTTAGAATCTGGCCAACTTGTGAATCAAAGTAAGTGATTTCGGCCAGGTACTTAACAAATCCAGCTCGCGTTTCGGGGGTATCTACATAGAATTCTGGCAATTCAATTTTGGCGGCATCATACTTGCTTGGGTCCCCAAGATTCCAAGGTGTGTGTGGTTCATTGGAGCATGCAAACAGGCAAAACGGCGTATCGGTCGACTTGCACTCACTCATGAGAGCGTTGATAGCGTCCACGTCAGGATTGTTCTTGGCACTGGAGTACTCAAACGGGAAAGCCTTTTGCGGATTTATGTGTCGTTTTCCGCTAAGCGCAACGCGGTAGCCCGCATCGCCAAGATAGTGAGCAACGCTGCGAACACCTTCTTTCACAAATGTGTGGTTTGGATATGCTCCGCTCTTTACCGGATAGAGCCCAGTGTAAATGTTGTGGCGGGTAGGAGAGCACATCGGCGCTGCCTGAAAGCAACGTGAAAACTGCATGCCCTGCTTTGCAAGTTTGTTCAGATGCGGTGTGTTTGCCTGTCCACCGTACACTTCCATATCCCAGTACGTGCAATCGTCTGCGATTATGAAAACGATATTAGGTTGTGCTGCGGATACGGAAGTGGATACGCAGCAAAAAAGCGAGAGAAACAGTGACGTGATTGTTGCTTGAGGCTTCATGGCTTGGCTATTTCAAAAAGTAATTTCGCATATAATTTATAGCTCAGGATCAAACATACTTACTTTTCTGTTTGTTCACCATGCCCGGTAGAATTCCACGCTAGCGAGAGTAACTGTGCCTCATCACGCCAAATCATTGCTACTTCTGCTGCTTATCACTTCAGCTTCCACCGCAGCTGAAAAACCCAATATCCTGTTCATTGCAATTGACGATCAGAACGACTGGATTGGATGCCTCGGCGGTCACTCACAAATCCAAACACCTCATATCGACGCCCTAGCAAAACGTGGTACCGTGTTTCTCAATGCACACTGTCAGGCACCGCTATGTAATTCCTCACGTACAAGTTTGATGACCGGTCTGCGGCCATCAAGTACTGGCATTTACGGCCTGGCGCCATGGTTTCGCACATTACCAGAGTTTGCGGACCACGTGTCGTTACCTCAGTACCTTCGTGCACATGGTTACAAGACATTTACAACCGGAAAGATCTACCATGGTGGCACAGGCCGGAGAAAAACAGACAACGAGTTTGATGTGATTGGTCCACCACCTGGTGTCGGAGTACGACCCGAATCCAAACTGGTAAAGACACCTTCTCCACATCCACTTGTCGACTGGGGCACTTTTCCACATAAGGATGAACAAAAGCAGGACTACGTGGTCGCGAGCTGGGCTGTAGACAGACTAAAAGAAGATCACAACCAGCCATTCTTCCTGTCCGTTGGCTTTTTCCTTCCGCATGTACCTTGTTATGCGACTCAACAGTGGATGGATTTATATCCAACCGAAACACTAAAATTACCTGAAGTACTTAAAGGAGATCGAAACGATACTCCTCGATTTTCCTGGTATCTGCACTGGAAACTACCCGAGCCGCGGCTAGATTTCCTTGAAGAGGCCAATGAGTGGAAGAATCTTGTTCGGTCTTATATGGCATGTACAAGTTTTGTTGACGCCCAGATCGGCAGGGTGCTCTCAGCACTGGAGCAAAGCGGCAAAGCTGACAACACTATCGTCGTGATTTGGTCAGATCACGGTTGGCACCTCGGTGAAAAAAGAATTACAGGAAAGAATACACTCTGGCACAATTCAACGAGAATCCCTCTGATCTTCGCCGGCCCTGGTGTATCCTCAGACGGAAAATGTACACGACCGGCTGAGCTATTGGATATTTTCCCAACACTTAATGAGCTCTGTGGCCTTCCAAAACGAGATGATCTGGAGGGGCACAGCCTAGTGCCTCAACTACAGGACGCAACAACTCCTCGCGAATTCCCGGCCATCACAACTCACAATCACGACAATCACTCGATCCGCAGCGACGACTGGCGATACATCATTTATGCTGATAGCTCTGAAGAGTTGTATGACATGAAAAACGACCCGGATGAGTGGCACAATCTGGCATCTAAACGCAAATACCGAGATATCATTGAATCGCATCGAAGATTCATCCCAAAAGAAAACCGACCACCGGCTGCCGGCAGCAAACACCGCATACTGATTTACACGGACGGCACGGTAAACTGGGAAGGCACCGACATTCCTGAAGACGAGCAAATACCGGAGTTGTCGCTTGATTAAACTCCAGACAGAACCGAATTCCGTTATGGCAAATCGCTTAATCATTTCCCTCGCGATCATATTTCAGATCGCCAGCACAGGCGACGAATTGCGTGCCACAGAATTACGAGGGCGCATATTTGATGCCGACACAAAGACACCTCTTGCCGCGCGTATATATATAGAAGCGGATGATGGACGTACCTACTTCGCCGAGACGACTGATCCAAATGGCTCAGCAATTGCATACAAAGAACAATGGGTGCCAATGAAGGAAAGCGTCGACCGCCACACCACGCTTTCACCGCACCCTTTTAGAACAGACGTGCCTCCCGGCAGGTATACGATCACCATAGAGCGTGGCAAAGAATATCGCACCCTTTTTCGCTTGCTACGTGTAGAGGAAGAGCCGCTGGATTTAGAATTTCCATTACACCGCTGGATCAACATGGCAGCCCGCGGTTGGTACAGTGGTGAAACACATGTACACCGACGCATCAGTGAGCTTGAAAACGTCCAGTTAGCGGAAGACCTCAACGTTACGTTTCCCGTCACATTTTGGACAACCGAATCCACCAAGGCTCCCGATCTTGAACCTAGTAGCCTCCGGAGTCAGGGTCCAAGCCCGCACGGACCACGTGAAGATCGGGGGTTCAATCCGATTACCATCGATAACACACACGTGATGATTCCGAGAAATACCGAGTACGAAATATTTAAGATTGGAGAGGAAGCACATACGCTTGGCGCTATGTTCTTGCTTAATCACCGAAGTCGGTTTACTCAGACTGCACCGCCAATTTCTGCGATCGCAGAGCAAGCGCATAGTGAAGGCGCCATCCTCGACTTAGATAAGCACAGTTGGCCCTGGTCGATGATGCTGGTACCGGTCGCCAAAATCGACCTATACGAACTACTTAATAACAGTAACTGGCGCACGGAATTCGGATTCAAGAACTCACCTGTAGAACCGGCGGAATACATGAATGTCTACCGCACAGAAGAAGGTGAGATGACGGAAGCCAGTTGGATCCAATTCACACTGGAAAATTACTACACATTGCTGAATTGTGGATTCAAGCTCTCGCCAAGTGCGGGGACTGCCTCCGGTGTTCACCCGGTGCCACTTGGTTTTAACCGCGTCTACGTTCACCAACCCAATGGCTTTTCTGTAGATGGATGGCTTCAGGGATTAAAAGAAGGTCGCAGTTTCGTAACTAACGGTCCAATGCTAATGGCCAAAGTGAATGGACGCGAAGCAGGCTACCAGTTTTCATCGAACAAACCGTTTAGTGTGGAAGTGTCAGGGCTTTGTGTATCTAACCACGCAGTCGACTTTATTGAGATCATTCAAAATGGCAAGATCGTTGGCCAAATGGTGCCTAAGAGCGCCAACGAATTACTCGATCTCTACAGCACTTCTTTCCGCAAGCGTGTCACATTTCGCGAATCCGGCTGGGTAATCGTGAGATGCCAGCAGGAATACCCACAGGGTCGATTAAAATTTGCACATTCGGCCCCATGGTACGTGAATATCGGTAATCAACCAGTGCGGCCACGTCAGGAAGAAACAGATTACTTAATCGGACGTCTCGAATATGAAATTGCGAGAAATCGGGGTATCCTGTCTGAATCAGCACTTGCCGAATTTGAAACAGCTTTGGCAATTTATAAAGAGATTGCCAAACGAGCAAAACCAAACCAAAAAAAATAGTCTTACGAGTTAGCAAATAGGATTACTGAAAATGAAACAACTACTAATCGCCGTTCTTGCCATCACTCTTTTTGCACAGTCCAGTCAAGCAGAAGAATGGACGAGCTTATTCAATAAAATAGATCTCCGCGGTTGGTTTCAGAAAAATGGTACTGCCAAATACGTTGTAAAGGGAAACACTATTGTCGGTACAACTAACGAAGGTAGCCCAAATTCATTCCTCTGCAGTGAAAAGCTCTACGGCAACTTTGAATTGGAATTCGAAGTCAAGTGTGACAATGCCCTAAACAGCGGTGTACAAATCCGATCCAAAACTAAACCTGTCCCAAAGGATTCAGATGTCAAATTCGGACGCGTGTTTGGTCCCCAAGTTGAAATCGAAGCCAGCGGAGACAAAGGAGCTGAAGCAGGTTATATCTATGGTGAAGCGACTGGCCGCGGATGGCTTACCGTGAAGGAAGAACTGATTCCTCATAAGCACTTTAAGGATGGGCAGTGGAACCATTATCGAGTTGTGGCAAATGGTAGCCGCATTCAAACGTGGATCAACGGACAGCAAATCGCGGATCTGACCGATGAACCTGCATTTGAATCCCACCCGGTAGGCTTCATTGGTCTACAGGTGCACGGTATCAAGAAAGGTACTGGTCCATATACCGTTGCGTGGCGTAAGATTCGGATTCGAGAGATTAAATAACAACGATTGATCTTCATCATTAATCTGGCGAAAGCGTTCCCATGAAGGCTGTTGCAACAAAACTGTTTTTGGCGCTGTGTCTTTTTTTGACAACATCAAGTCTTGTTGCACAGGATCAACGACTGCGGATGGGCAGTCGCTTACCACGCGACGCGTTTCTATCTGACTTTCAACTCATGTCAGACATTTTGAAGCAAGCACATCCCGGTATGTATCTGCATACTTCTAAGGAACAGTTTGCAGATGACTTTGCAGAAACGGTTGAAAAGTTAAGAACTGCAGGCAACAGACCATCACTGCGACAGTTCTTTCTTCTGGCGACGGAAGCACTCGACCCAATTCGTTGCGGGCATACCTACTTGTTACCCCCTCCATCGGTTCAGAATAAACTGCAATACGGAGGCAAGTTATTTCCGATTCCGATCAAGGTATTTGGTGATAAGTTTTACGTCGATCACCGAAAGACAGACCTGCCATTTGGTACTGAGATTATCAGCATCAATGACCGGTCGGCTGCCGAATTGCTCTCCATACTCGGACCATTGATCAGTCAGGATGGATTTGTCGAGTCTTTCCGTAAAACGTACATTGAAGACAACTTTCCAGAACTCTATGCGATTCGGTTTGGATTCACAGAATCATTCGAGCTTCAAGTCAGACAGAGTGACCAATCCTCTGTTGAAACGATCTCGATTCCTGCCAAACGCGCGAGCAATCTCTACGATCAGGCAGAACCACGTGCTTCACGTGAAGGTCGGGAACTCGCATTTCGCATTGACTTTCCCAACGACTCTACGGCATTTATCGCGATCGACACTTTTGATTCGGGAAATGGTTCACCACCATTCCGGCTTTATAAGAGTACTCTAAAGAAGTTTTTTTCACTCGTGGATCGTAACGATAGCTTCGACAATATGATCATCGATTTGCGCTATAACGATGGTGGTTACACGCGAAATGAAATGCTGCTGTATTCATATCTGACAAATAACCCATTCGCTGAAGTGGATAATGCTGAAATCCTGACAAGCGAGTTACCGTACAAGCAACATTTGGATCGCGAATACGTGACTAAAGGACTTGCCAAGTACTATCAACGTACACTCAGCAAGGATTTCGAAGAATCGTACAACGGCACTTTGCAGATTTCCGAGGACGGCAATCCAATCATTCCGCCTAATCGCAAAGCCTTTGATGGCAAGATCTACGTGCTCATCGGTGGTCGTACTTATTCAGCAGGATCTTCATTTTGCAGCCGTTTAAAGGCAGCACATCCAAATGTTGAATTTATCGGGGAGGAGACGGGAGGTGCAAGCGGCGCTTTCACAGCCGGCACCCTGCTGATGTACACGCTGCCAAATTCAAGATGTAAACTGGCCGTCCCAATTATTCGCTATCAAACGGTCAAGCAGACCAAGTCTGCTGATCGAGGTGTCATGCCGGATTATCCTGTTAAGCAGACGCTCGAAGACTTCAGAGCAGGTAAAGACACGGTACTCCAGGCAGCCCTTGAGTTAGTCAAAGACGATTAAGAACCATCGCTCAATGACACACAAACTAGTTCCTTGTCATTGCGAGCGTACATAGATCTATTGGCGAATGCCGGATGGCTCCACACGACGGAACGACCGAAGCATTCGTTAGTTGGCTCCAGCACATGAAATCTACCGTGCTCGCTGTACCCGTCGTTTGACAAACTCGCCACGATCAAGTCACCCGTCTCGTTGAACAGAAAATAACGATCACCATTTTTCACGATAAAGGCAGTACCATGACTGCCAGGACGTTCGCCGGTCGTTGGCTTGGTGGTTTCCCAGTGACGTTTTCCCGTCTTTAGGTCTGCGGCAATCAACAGTCCTTTTTGACATCCAACACCATAAATTGTGCCATCGACAATTAGCGGAGTACTGTTAGCACAGTAGACACCTGTCGTCGTATCTCCCCTCCACAACAGCTTGGCCGACGGCGTTGAGCTACCAAGCTCAAATGCGGCGCCAACGTTTCCAATGCCACTGGCAAACAGGATGTTTCCCGATTTGCGCGGAGCTGCGATACTCATTCCATATGCAGGCTTTAATGGCTGACTCCAATAGACTTTGCCCGTCGTAGGGCTAAGTGAATTCAACTTATCAGCATCCCAGATCAGTAACTGAGGCTTTCCTGCAGCTTCGATGATCGTTGGCGGACAATACCCAGGTTCACTAGCCGTTAATGCCCGCCAATGCTCACGACCATTCTTGCGATTAAAGGCGACAGCAACCGAACCGTTCCCGCCAACAACGCAGTAAATCAAGTCTCCGTAAACTAGCGGATGAGCGCTGAATCCCCAAATTGGTGACTGTACCTTGTATTCCTCTTTTAACGCTCGTTTCCAAATCAGCTTTCCGTTGTCAGCCGATAGACAAATAAGGTCACCTTCCGCGCCAAGCATGTACACTTCATTTTCAACCACAACCGGAGTTGCTCGCGGGCCTGCCGGATAGGATAACGCATATTTTCTTGAATACTGGTGTCGCCAAATGAGCTCACCTGTTTCAGCGCGAAAACAACTTAGCCTTTCCACACCAGTTAGTTCCGCACGGCGGCTTGGTCCATTTGTAGAATCACCGGATTGTTTCACATAATCACTGACATAGATCATCCCGTTTGCAGCTGCCGGCCCTGAGTAGCCTAAGCCGACCGGCACACGCCACTTCACCTTTAAGCCAGTTGACGGGACTTCACGAACGATTCCATCTTCTGTCCACATCCCATCTCGGTTTGGCCCCATCCACTGTGGCCAATCAGCCGCATCGGTTGCCACAGCAGCTAACAACAAGAAAGCCAATGTTAAAAGTGATTTAATCATTCTCATGGGAAATATCCTGACTTGTCGGTTTAAAAGCTATTCAGCTTTGAGTTCGTGAACTGTGTTGTGAAGCGTACCGGAAAAGGTCTCACCGTCAGCTCCCTTGAGGTCATATTTAATTTCCATACCCCAGGTTGGCTTAAGGCCTTCAATTTCAATCAAGACGGTCTTTCCATCTTTGAGCAATCTTGCATCCGTGACTTTCGATGCCTTTTCATCGACATGTGGAGAACCATAATTCTTAGTCCTTCGAAGGCCCCATGTCTTAACTCGGTAATTGGACAAGTCCGTTGCAGTGTCCGGATCCAATTCGCCACTAAAAGTAACCTTCATTCCATATTTCGTAGCGCTTAATTCCACCGGAAGATAAACTGGTTTTCCCGTATACCGAAGTCGATAGAATCCGCCAGGACTCGTTCTGGAACCCGCCCAGGCAAACATCCCACATGTATAGAGCTGTCCGTTCGTCGGGTGAAAGCGTCCGCGAATCGTTCCGGTTGGAAACTGAGGAATCGGAATCTCGCACATTCCGCCCTGCATTTGGCCGTTAACTTCTTCATGCGGCACAACAAACACCTTGCCATAGCCATACGACAGGTTTAGTAGTTTGTTGTTGAGCGGCCCCCATTGTTTACTGTCGACCCAAAGTAGTTCCGCCGGTGAACGGTCAAACGCATTCGTGATCCAACACAACGGTTGCTCCATGGCTTCATCGCTTTCATCCGTCACGTCATGATAGCCATACATATTCCCATAGAAGCCGCCTTCTTTGACCCAATTGATTCTGTTCTTTGGATTCCAGTGACCTTCCTGATCGGTCACGATGAATGTGCCATCAGGATTCAGGCAAACACCATTCGCAGCACGAAAACCTGTCGCGAGAATATCCGTTCGCTCACCATCCGGAGTGACTCGTAGGAGAGTACCGTGATGTGGTACAAGGGCAGTCAATGCATGACGCGCTGACTTCGCATAATAGAAATTTCCCTTATCATCGATCTGCAAGCCCATGGCAAATTCATGAAAGTGGTCTGTAACTTGATGGTCACTATTAAAGCTCTCGTAGTAGTCAGTCTCTCCATCCCCGTTGAGATCATGCAGAATGCATATTTGGTCGCGACATCCGATATAGATCGTCTCATTAACGATTTTTAAACCCAATGGCTGAAATAACCCTGAGGCGATACGGCGCCAGGACAATTCACCGGCTGACAAGTCATCAATTCCGGTAACCAGCCATACATCACCATCCCAGCTACAGACGGCCATTTTGTTTGTGTCTTCATAAAAATCAAATCCGGTAAGACGCATTTGAGCAAACCATGGGTTCTGTACTGGCGGCGTTATGTTATCAACAGCAAACGCACGATCATCATTGCCAACTGCCGGTGTCGTCTTAAGTTCTGCCGGCCATCGTGCAGCACTACCTTTGGTAGCTGCAATCAAATCCCCACCATTAACTGGCTCGCAATCGAAGTCCTTAAAGACTGCCTTTTCTTCCAGGCTATCCACACGACTCATCCATACTGTCATATTGATAGGTGCTTTTCCCTTTGGAATATCTAAAACCAATCGCCCGTCTTCATGTTTTTCAAACCTGATATCGTCCGCATCAGACTCAAATCCTGCAACGAAACCATTACCGTCCGGTGCGTTCACTGCTCCCTGAACAACCTGCGCCGACAGCTCTTTGCCTGTTTGTTCCTTCACGAAACCCTCTGCTGCATCCGCTACACTCCAACTACCAACAAGCTTCTCCTTGTCAGTAGAGCCTTTAGTAAGTTGATCTTGAGTTAGTTGTTTCTGGTAGATTCGCACAAACTCGATATCACCCTTAAACCACGGTGACTCTGGAAACGTTTCAGACGTGTATCCCACGCGGAGTACAAATCCACGATCGATCTTCTTAGGTGCCAACGTGCCTTGAGCGTCGAGTTTGCCATCGAGGTAGATACTGACCCTGTTTGATTCCGATTCAAACGTCATGGCCACATCGTGAAACTTTCCATCAGTGACTTTCGTCTTCCCTTTAACAACCCCGACCCAACCGACATCAAACGACAGCAACCCATTGCGAATAAACAGTGATTTGCCATCCGGTACCCATTCACGTTGGTTTTGCGACTTACAAACAATTGTGCCGTCAGAATTCGTGCGAAAGCGCGCCATCAGCGTGTAGTCTTTGGTCGTATCAAGTACGTTTCCGTTTGCAATTTGCAGGTATGTCCCACCATCGAATCGAACTGTGGTTGCTTTTTCCGACTGAGCTGCGTTTAGATGTCCAAAAACCACGGTATCGTCCGAGTCTCCAACCACTGCAATTTCTACATCATTCGACGAGTGTTGAAGAACTGACATTGTTAAGTCCTGGTTTCGCGGACCTATGCTGAGTGTTCTTGCGAATACCGTATTATCTTCCCGTTGTTGCTGGCTGTGAGCTTCCAAAATCGTTGTGTCACCAACGGTGTAGTTGATGATCGTTTGATTTCCAAAGTGATAGAGTCCTTTGTACTGCGCCCAATCCCTCGGAAGCGGCCCATAGAGCCTGCCGTCCCGGCCTTCGAACCTTGGGTCTTCAAATGAACCTGAATCCGGATTTGCCCAACCCGGTCCGTTTTTGTTCTGAAGATGAACGTCGCCTGCAACGCGTGGATGGATATTGTGGCGACCATTAAAGTTAATTCCATTCCAATCGATGAATCCCTCACCGGTCCACGCCCCAGCAAGCCTCATCGTGTCATGATCAAAAACCATCCATGCGTTTCCTTTGGATACACCACCCTG
>JAKUOW010000081.1:0-11284 GCA_022451045.1 Pirellulales bacterium
CTAATCCGGGTTCGGATTCAAAGCTAAATGACGGCTTCACTCCTACGTCATCTGTCGCCAACTTAATCTCATTGCTCAGCTCTGCCGTGTTTACACCATAGTCAAGCTCGTCGGCTAGCTGTTTCGCCCTGATCTTCAAGTCCGTCCGGAGCGCCATTTCATGATCGTCGAACTCCTGTCGCCCGATGGCATGCCCCGCCAACCGTTCCGCAAACATCGGTACCGTCACATGATCCTTGGGTCGTGTCCCATTTGGATAACAACGTACAATCTCCGGGTCGCGTGTCACGATTTCAGGCTCGGCAATTGGACTGCCGTCGCCCTCACCCTTAAGAAATCGCGTCATCCAACCATACATAGCTTCTCGCATCGGCTGGTTGTAATCGTGACCAGAATCAACAACTACGTGACTTACGTTTCTCGCGGCACCCAGAACGTCATACAATTCCCCTGTAGCCGCTAGCGATTTCCTTGCCTCCGCTACTGAGAATTGAACCCCGTCTCTTGTTGCATTTATCACCATCAAACCGCGTGGAGCAGTTAGCCCCAACACACCCCATTCCTCGGTGAAGGCAAGTGCATCGGGCATGAGTTCACACATACAGCATGCCACACCCAGATATGCCTGATAGTTCCCCACGGAACACACCGGGACGACACACTTAAATCGCTCCTCAAGTGCACCCGCATACATCGTCTGGTTACCGCCACCACTCGTCCCGGTTATCCCGAGGTTTTCCGACTGCACGAATGGCAAGGACTGCAAGTAGTCTGCCGCACGCATATTTTCATACACCTGAATACCCGGCAATGTTGTGCCCGTTGGTAGCAGCGTCGCGGCAACCATTTCACCGTGGTATTCGCCAAGTGGTGTATCAATTCCCCGCTCACCAGCACCAAATGCATCTACGCTTAATGCCACGAACCCCAGCTTTGCTAGTCCAATGCATCTTGCTTGCACAACAGGATCCTGCTTTGCCCCTTTCCAATGGCCGTGCACGCACAAAACAGCAGCGAACGGGCCTTCACCGTCCGGCTTATATAGATTGCCCGTCATCCACACACCGGTAATCGTCTGAAAAGACACTTTGGTCAATGTATAGCCGTCTGCTTCAATTGCTCCAAGATCACGAGGCAACAGTTCGCAACGATCAACTTGTGGCAGCCCGATCGACTCAATTACTCGCGATCTAATCGTCTCTCGCAGAACTTTCCACTTGCGTGGAGTATTTGGAACGCTGTAGCCGCTGGCTAGTTTCGCAGCAGTGTTTTTGATGTACGCGAGGTATTGCTTGTCGATATCCGCCATGAGATTCCTCGCTAACTATCTGTACCACTTTGCATTGCTGACACTACTCGTCCTTGGCACCACCAAGTGTTACCGAGATCTTGTACTTGTCTTGTAAATGAGCATGCGCCGCGCTCGCGTAACTGTTCTTTGGCCAACGCTTACAAACGGATTGAAAGGCCTTAATAGCCGGCTCCTTCGCATTCATTTGTTCATAAGTGTATCCGATCTGAAGCTGTGCCCACGGCGCCTGAGATTCACTACCACCGACGATTTGGTTATATAGAACCAATGCCTCACGATATTCCTTAAGACTCCGATGGCATGACGCCATTTGTTTGTAATTCTCCGGGAAATTCTCGCATTGCCTGTAAACACCAATCGCTTCCTTCAATTGACCTGCATTATGGTGCGCCGTAGCAATACTCCATAACCACTGCTGCGTGTTACCAGCATCAATTTTCAACAGCTCACGATAAATTGCGATGGCTTCAGCATACATCCCAATCTCTCGATACGCTGCCGCCTCTTCACCTTTCCACCTTACTTCGTTTTCACGGTCCGAAGCAGCAAGCTGCCGATAGATTTTCACAGCCTCGGCAAGCTTTTTCTCACTGCGAAAACTGCCCGCAACCGATGCAAGACCTTCGTTCTTATTCTCGAATTGCCGAAAAATAGATCGGCCTTGCTCGTATAACATCCGGGAGACGTAGAAACTACCTAAACGCCCCAGCAATTCATCGTCCTTTCCAATCTTGGCTATCAATTGCTTATAGCTATCCACGACCTTTTGATCTCGCCGCGAATTCCCCAGCACTTCAATGATCCAATATGCAATTTGTTTATATTGATCTCGATCTTTTTCTTCAGCGATTGCAGCAGGATACGATTCAGCCAAAAAACCAGTAACGGTATCCGATAACTTCACTCCCAGCTCTCGTGTCTCGTCGTTTCCAGTCAAGCTACTAATCGGGGAACGGCAATAGTAGTAGACGTAATACGGCAGGTTTGACTTGTAGCTTGTCTGCAAAGACGACTTAGCCTGATTGAAATCTCCAAGCCTGAAGTAATGGCCTGCCAGGCTATTACTCGCCGACACACACACAGCTCTGGTTGACTTTGTGCGTGTTGTGTCAAAAGTGAGTCGTTTCCACAACTTTACCTGACTTTCAACATCCTGTTCGTCTGCGGCAATTTGGCTTAGATCACGAATAGCATAAACCGCCACTGCATGCTTCGAGAAATCATTCAGTACATTTTGATATGCCTTCTTGGAATCAGGCACTCGCCCCATACTTTTGTACGTATTTGCGATATAGTAAGCCGACGCAGCCGCTTCTGGAGATTCAGGGAAGTAATCGATCACGGATTGAAATCCTTCCTTAATCGCTGTGTTTTGGCGGCGCAATTTGACCTGCGCCAAACTCCACTTCATCAACGCATAAGGTGCAGCTTCACTACGTTCGTAGAGGGTTAAGTACTTTTCATACTCTGCAGCGGCAGTCTTCCAGTCCTCGTTGGCATTTGTTGATTCACCTTTCTTATAGAATCGCTCGGCAATGTTAAGTTGATAGCGTTCCACTTCACGCAGCTTGCCCCACCGTTCAAGCGACATTTCATCGAGGCGCTGAGCATCGGCAACACCACCAAATGCCATGATGAATGCAAATGAAATACAAATTGCAGTCCTATTCTTCATCTTCTTTCCTCTTTTGCGCCTCGCGCCATTTGTGGTGCTCCGCATGTGCGTAATTGATAACATTTGCACCTAGTTGATAGCAAGCATTCCAAATCTCAGCTGTTACACCTGCATGGCCATCTGCCCAGGCATCCCCGATGTCGCCTGGATGATAATAGCAAATCCAACGTCCATCCTTAAACCAGCCAAGTGCCTCCTTACCGCCATGCGGAGCCACATACGGCAAATACGGTATTTGAAATGGGACTCGATGAATGACGTCATCCAGTGGAATCGGCACGGGCCTCACGTCGGGCATCACGCGAGCCATCATGGAAACGAATTGGTTATGGAAATGTCGGCTACCACCGTTATCACCAAAAATCATCCCGTGCTTGTCATTGATATATTCTTGTAGAATCTTTATCTCGTTGTTGGACATTGAGATACTGCGTTGCCCCGTTATGTACACCACCGGTGGACATCGTATCGCATCGTATGTGCCAAGCTGGCTGACCGTTACGGATTCTGTCTTCTCTTTTACATGCTGTTGTGTTAACTCAAAGTACTTGATCAGCATATTCAGGTCGCCGCCGACTCCCATATCCTGATTCCAGTCACCACCACTGTATTCGAGACGAATGAAACCAACTTTTCCTCCACTCGTACCGCTTGCAAAGCCGGCGCCTTCGCCTTCGCCCATTCCGATTTTATAGTTATGCCGAGTGATCTCCTCCAACTCCAGCTGCGTGTCGTCAATTTCTGGCATGTCAAAGGAAATAGCACTAAATGGGTTTACGACATAGCGTTTACGGATAATCTTTTGAACTTTCACCACCTGCGCTACTGTCTGCTGCTCGCCACCGCCTGCGGGTAAGTCGTAAAAACGAGTACAACCATCGATGGAGGAAAGCAAAATACATACAAGCAGAAAGATGATGCTATACCCGGTAAAACCGGTGAGCGATTGGTTTAGCTTTGGGCTCTTCCTGCCATAATACGGTGCAAGCGGATCCATCGGATTCCAGCTCGGTGCCAATTCGGCCGCATCCGGATCCACACGACGTGCCTGGTCAAACCATTTACTTCGAACCTCCGTATACCAAATCACCCAGCCCAGCCCGGTGAAAAAGACAACGACTAAGCCCACCCGTGCTGCAAAGGCCCGCAGCATCTCCAGACCAAAGTAATCTGTAACTGCAATGCTTCCGTGCCAGAGCATGGGTGCCGCAATCGAGAAGCAGCACCAAAAAATGATTTGCTTGATGTCCCAGTGTTTGGAACCTACATAAATCAGGTAGCATCCCAAACCTATTTCACCAACCCCGACAATCAGGTGCACTGTTTCTGGCAAAATCTGCATATACGCCCAATCCACCAGCAATATGCACCAGGCCAGCATTGCAATTGCCGCCTGGATATTCTTGCTTTTCAAATTGAGAGCTAGTTGTGCCAATTTAGAGCCTTAATTCCTTAAAGGAACTATTTCCCATCAAGAAGTGATTCCAGATCGTTATTGTTATCAAGTGGATTCTCGTCCTCCGGTGCCACCTTTGTTTCACCGATGCCGAGTGCATCCATGACCTCGTCATTACTCGGCTGGCCGTCCTGAGTCGCAGCACCGGCTGCCTGTTCAGACAAAGTTGATTCCCCTTGTTCAGATGACTCTAGTTCACTGGCAGTCACTTCCGCAGTTTCCGTGTTCGCAGTAGCAGTCTTATCGCGCAACAGAAATGGAATCACGGTCAACACTATGATTAACGCAAAACACGCCACAGTCGAAATAATCACACTCCGCACCAAACTATTTGACGCAATCGTACCCATCACCTCGTGCGGTCTCTTGCCCTTTAGTGTCCCAAGGAACTCACGCAATTCTCCAATGGAAGCGCCACCACTTTCGCGTAAGCGCCTTACGTCACCACCAATTCCGGACTTGTTTGTATCGTTGTCGCTCATGATCTTTTTCGATTTCGAATAGTTGTTTGTGAGTGTTTCACTTTATGAGATTGGCCTTCGTCAGCTTCGATCCTGTTCAACAATGTGAACCAGATCACCTCCGGCCTCGCTGATCGCTTCGATAACCGGCTCAAAGTACATTGCTGGCACCTCTCGATGCACCTTCAGCAACACAGTACGTTCACCCGCCCCCGCTTCACCTAGCAAGCCTTCTATACGTTGTGCAAGATTCGCTTCACCAGTTTGCTGACCGTTTACGTAGTATTTATTTTCGTTGTCTATCAGCACGCTAACTTTCGACGCACCAGCACTTTCGACTTCAATTGCTTCAGCCGGTTGCCACTGTAGATGGCTGTCATCTTGAGCTCGTGCGAGGATGACGAAGAAAATCAGCAGGTTAAACGCAATGTCACCCATTGCCATGCTTGGCACTTCGGCATTCGACTTTTTGCGTTTCATTTTCATATTTGAAATCTGTATCCCTACGAGTTGGACGCTAACCTTCTGCTGGAAGCATCACTTGCTGCTCTTCTTCTCGCTGAATCGTAATAACGCCACCAGCCTGCTCTATTAGCTCTGTAACTTTGATCCAATGATGGTAAGGCGTGTCTGTCTTGCTTTTCACAACGACGATCCGATCTTCAGGGCGTGTCTTATTCGCAAACGCGCGATCAAGATACGGCTTGAAGTCCGACAATCGAATTACATTTCCGTTGATCATGGCTGAGGTACGCGTCAGCTGAACCTCGATATTATCAGACGTTTCCTGCTCCTCCGTCTTATCGCTTCGAGGTATCGTTTGCTTTCGCCCACTGTCCGGTTGTACTGAAGCGCATACAAGGAAAAACACAATCAGGTTAAACGCAATGTCACCTGTTGCGCTCGATGGCGGCTCCGCCATTAGTTTCATTCTCTCGCGTCGATTACGCATGAGTCAGAACTTTTCCCCTAAGAGTCTTTGCCAGTCACAGCAAGTTGCAGTGTGACACCTTCGATTAATTCAGTCGCAGATTGCTCCACTTCCAACACGAAACGATTAATGACGCTCGTAAAGTAGTTAAAAGCCATAAACGCCGGAATTCCAACGATCAAACCGAAACAGGTTGTGAGTAACGATAACTGAATACCTCCAGCCGCAGCCTCAACGAAATTTGTCTCACCCATTTGCTCTACAATATTCGCAAATGCGACGATCATACCTTGCACCGTGCCCAGGAAACCAAGCATCGGTGCAGCACTTGAAATGGTTGCAAGGACCGGGAGATGCTTTTCAAGCCCTCCAACGATGTGCACCGAATAATCATCCATCGCCTTTACAACTTGCTCTTCGATACGTGCTGCATCGTAATTCAATTGATCCAATACATAGTATTTCCTCAGGCCGGAAGCGAGGACCGCTGGCACAGGACCTTGTTCTTCCTCACAAAACCGTAATGCCTCTTCAATGCTGTCGTCCTGCAACATTTGTTGAACATCATCACGAATCTTCAACGAATCACTGTCCAGCATCTTTAGGCTGCGATAGCGTTCAATAATCACTCCAGTGGCTAAGATACCCATGATGAGAATCGGCCACATGAATAGCCCACCATCAATCAGCAATCCGAGTGCACCTGTTGAAAGCAATTCGCTAAACCAACTCGGATCTTCAGTGGATGGTTCCGCATCAGCTTGATCTTCGGTTTCAGCACCCTCCTCTGTAGTTGCACTTCCATCACCCGAAGAATCCGTTGCCTGCTCCCCTTCGACATCACCTTCAGGAATATCCGGAATCGATACGCCGTCTGGCGAGCCGCTGTTCTCCGACTGGCCTTCAACATCCGTAACATTTCCGTCCTCAGGAGTTGGCTGTTCGGTTTTTTGATTGTTGAGTTCGTTGAGGATATCATCGCCCTGAGCCATAACCGAACCGGTTACAAACAAACAGGTTAAAAAGACCCCAAGTAATAATCTTAAGCGTCGCATGGTTGCAAACTTCCGAATAGAGATCCTGTCTATGATCAGCAGACGCAATACCAGGCCTCGCTGACATACACAGTGCTTAGTTGTCGTTATCAATACTATTGGCTTCCGTTTCGAACTGCTGGATCATCTCCGGCAGCGCTAATCGACCACGGGCGTATTTTGCTGCCTCACTTGATGGGAAATCCCACCGGCAGCGATTGTATCGCCTGAATGCGAGTTGATTGTTATTACCCATACGATAGCTCTCACCGGCCCAGAACATGGAGTCACTGCCAAGTGGATCTTCAGGGAATAGCTTTGCAAATCGGTCAAATGATGTTCCCGCTTCCGTGTATAGCTCGCTCTTGTAGTAACATTGACCAACGCGGAACGCCATGCGCGACGCATATTCGTGACTCGAGAACTTCTCAAGAAATTTCTCACCCACCTGAGCGGCGACCTTAAAGTTTTCCTGTTTATAGAAATGGTCAGCGATGCGAATCATTACACTCGCGATCAGCGGACTCTTGGGATACGTTGCCGCTAGAGTCACGTATGCCTCCAACGCTTCGTCAAAATCACCGGCGTCTTCATACGTCTGTGCTAGCTTATATTGCGCATCAGCTGCGAGCGTATGATCCGGATACTGCGTGAGCAATAATTCGTATGAGCGAATGGCTTCGCTCCATTGCTCTAATTCCTGAGCAAATTGACCTCGCAGGTATGCAATACGCGGCACGTATTTCGGGTCAGGATAATCTTCCATAACTTCTTTGAGAATTCGTCGTCCTGCTTCCAGATCCCGGCCAAGATCTTCATCACGACCAAGTTCCTTGTGACTCTTGAACAACTCAAAATAGCTCTCCGCAATACGAAACTTTGTTTCTACGGCTAACTCTTCATCGTTAAACACCTTAGTAAAGGCCGACACGAGCCCATTCGTTCCGACCACAACCGGGATTTCGTGCAACACGGATAATTCGCCAGATTCAGTTGCCGCAGTGTCATCGATATAAGAAACACTAATCACATCTCCAAAGTAGCTTTCGATTTTTGGTTCAGTGTCTTCCGAATTTGAAGGTGTTGGTTTTTCCGCAGCAACCAACTGGTATGACCCAGTGAATTCGCCACTGTGAATCGTCGTCTCGAACAGTTTAACAACTTCTTTTTCACCAAGTTCTGTTGTTATTTCGACAACGACCTCATCTCGCTCGTCGCTAATATCTTTGTCAGCATCATAAACTCGCAGATAGAGTTTTTCGCCAACATGAAGTTGTTCCACTGCATCCTCGTACTCACGGTCGGTTACGTGCAATTGTCCGTTGGAGACAAGTTTTGCATTCGCCCGCAATAAGCTCGGTTCACCAGTCGCTCGTTTCTCGTCCTTATAAGCAAGTAACACTTGATCCTCACCAGATAGATTTAGCACTCTGGCTACCAGTCCACCCAGATCCCCATCCTCTTCCTCATCCGGCAATCGCGTCCGCCCAACCAAACCACGTGGCATCCCAATCGTCAGAGGAACTAACGCCGGTGAATCCTTGCTGCCAAGCTGCATAATGATTTGGCCAATAAACCGTCCCTGATACAACGCCTCGTCGCGTTCAGTGCTTGCCGGCAAATCGCTGAATTGCGAGGACACAACACAGTCAACCAGTAATGTAGACCCGTTGCTTGCCTGGACAGCTACGGTAACCTGACTGCGATCATCCTTGGCCATGTCCGGGTCGATAACTTCCACGAGCAGTGGTACTTCAAATGCAACAGCACTTACATCTCCACCATCCGCAGGCAGATAAACTGGAGTTGGAAGGCCAGCTTGACCCTCAGGACGCGGAATCATTCGGGATGACACTATTCGAATCTGAGCATCTGTTGGCTCATTCACATAAACAACGGATTCCCGCTTCACAGAATGGCCAGGGAACGTATTCTGCTCATCCAGGTAACGGATGTAAATGCGATCTCCCTGTTTGACTACCAGTCGATCGTCCATCTCCTCACCAGCTGTATCCACTTCCTTTGTGAATATGCCTGAATATGCATCCGTCTCTGTCGCTGTTAGAACGATTGGGGCATCGTTGTTGACTGACACCTCCACAAGAATTTCATCTAACTCATCCGATTGATCGCGATCGTAATCAGTGACCTGAATCGTAATTCGTTCGCCCGGATCAATCCGCATAAGTGCTTTTGGAGTAAATGTCACGCCACCTGCACCACTTCTCTGTTGGTCATATGCAATCGGCGCAATAGACGCGTTGTAATAGGTTGCCTGCAACTCACTTGTCAGGAGCCGACCGGTCCCGCCCTGGTTTTGAGTACGTTCGTCAGTGTACGTTGCGCGAACAATATCACCGGCGGCAATCTCAAGGATGTTATTTTGTGCCAATGACAAAATATCAGCATCGGTTGGTATCTGTGTTTCCTTTGCACTCGCGTCACCAACCACTACGTGGTTAATTGCAACAGAATTACCGATGTATTCATTCACGATGATTCGCGTATAGCGTAAGTCATAACTCGGGAACCTGAATTCCCATTCGTTATTAAGGTCGACAATGCCCTGCTTTGCAGGCATTAGGAATATGTTCCGCAGTTCCATCAGGCCACCACCCTGAATCTCTAGCGGCTTAATGAGCAAGTCTCTTGAACCACCATCCTCTACCAGAATAACCCCCGCTCGATCTGGGACGTAAACACCCCATCCTCCACTATCAATCACCGGATGTTCTATTTCCTGACGCCCGAGTTGAACAGAGAAGCGTCCGGACGTACCTGGGTGTGCGTACTCCAGCCACAATTCATACAACCCCGGACGAACGGCACCAAGCGACACAGCTATCTGATCCTCCAGGCTGGTCCAGTTCCCAACGACCTTTACCGTTTCCGTTTCCTTGAATCCGAATTCGGCCGTCGTCTTAATGAATCGAGCAGTGCTTAGATCCACCTCCTGTCGACCGGTAAGTGGTGTTTCTTCAATCACCACCTGCTCTCGCTCTGTTGCCCACTCTTCCTCTGTAAACGGCTGAAGCGACACTTGTTGAGTGTTAACCGAAGCATAGGCGCGCTTTACCCGCACACCAGTCGATCCTTTGCTACATGCCGCGAAAACCGTGATTTCGTGCTGGCCCTTCTCAAGCCAGACATCGACGTTTCTAGCACCAACGTTTAGGGCCAATTCCATTACGCCATCTACCAATAGTGCCGTCGTTTCACCTTCTACGCGGATACGAACTGCACCGGCTCGCTCGGCAGTCAATAATCCATGCCAGACTACCGCATGTGCAGGATCGACTACCTTGTCATCTTCTTCGATTGCCTCCTTGTTCCAATCCAGATCACCGAATTCTTCAAATCCTGGCTGATCAGCGACCGGTGTGCCGGTGCTAACAAGGTTTAACACCTGATTCCAGTCTCGATATGATCTGTAGTCGCCCTCATAGACCCGACGATTAATTCCGACATACTCATCTGCAACACCCTTAAGTGGTGCCTGCGCGGGATGAGTAGCAACTCGGAACCAATATTCGCCATCATACGATCCCTGTATGTCCATTCGCACCGGCGTCTGATCTTCCTCACTCGGTGATGCTACTCGCACTCTTGAGACTGGATACAGGTCCTTCATGTCAACAGTGAGCACCTTGGGAGTTTGCCCATCGGGGCGACTTACCCAAACTGTGTCTTTGCTCTGATCGATTGCCATTAAAGGACTGTGGTCGATTGCGGTGTCACTAGCAGTCGCGCCAGCCGGCAATTCTGCCGTAGGAACCTGACCTTCAAAGATACCGCTGTGAGGTTCGGTTTCCGTAACAACAACCTGAACTTCGTCGCCGCTGTCAGTTGCAAGCTTAACAACCACCTCGTCCTGCCCGGCGGTCATATCACGATCGGCATCTTCAATCCGGATATACAGTGGATTCCCAGGCTTCACTTGTGTCGCTGGCCGAATCTGCGAAACGCGTTGATCGTCGTTTTCCTGCTCCAATTCTTGACTAAACGTAGCTTCTTCTTCTGTTTCAATCACGCTACTTTGCACAGCAAAATCAGCATTGGCAGCAACCTTAATCTCAACATCGGACAAAGGGACGTTCTTGAAATCCTGTTTAAACTCCTCCGGATAGTCGCACTTAACAACGTCATCACCCATAAGTTGCAGGATGCCATCACCTTCAGTAACATCTCCCAAAGCTGTATCCAAATCAGCCCTAAATAATCCTTTGCCTGCCCCAGCACTAGTAAGAAAGATTTCTTCTACGTCACCGCCTGGAATGGTGGTGACCACGACTGGGATCCGATTGTGACCACGGCTAATCCCCAAGTCACTGTCGTGCACAACGATCGACAGCGCTAAGCCCGGTGCGTGGAATCGCTTGCTAATGTGGCCAAGGCGACCAACAGTACGCAACAAA
>JAKUOW010000081.1:11294-17739 GCA_022451045.1 Pirellulales bacterium
GATCGAGGTAACGCTCTTCGACGCGATAGATCTCGGCGAGGTTGTACAGTGTTTGGTTTGCCAACTCGACATCAGGAACACGCTCCAGTACAGAACGGAATACATCCCGAGCCTCATTTCTGTCACCACGTCGGAACATTAGTACACCCTGCAGGAATTCCGCACGGATAATCGTCAATGCATTTGATGAACGCGTTAGTTCTTCAAATACCTGTTCGGCTTGATCAAAGACCTTCTGTTCCATAAAGGATTCCCCGATACCAAACTGGGCTTCAGTCGCTTCTTCAGTTTCGGGGTACAGGTTCGTTACGGTGGTATATTCACTTCGGGCCAAGTCAAAACGACGAGCAGTAAAGTAGTTTTTAGCGAGCAACAACTGCACCTTGGCCTTGTTCTCCTGAGTGATCTGTGCGGATTCCGCATTTCTTACCACCCAGGTTCTCAAAACGTCTTCTACATAATCATGATTTTCATCTCCGCCGGCAGCAACGAGCGACTCAGACACAAACAATATCAGGTCAACTGGCACCTCGTCCCGATGTTCGTCAAACAGGGCTTTATTCTCTTCGTAGAGATCGTATGCAAGCTGGCGATCACCTAAACGTAGATATAGAGCGGACTGTAGAAGTGGCGCAACCGGGCTGTCTTCATCAATCGTCAACCCAACGCCGCCGCTCTGTGTGTAACTTCGGCTGACAATCGTTCGCATCGCGTCACGACGTCCCTGATCAACGCTTGTGATATTGGTAAGCAAACCTGTGCCAACCGTTGTCACAAAAATATGATCTTGTTCGGCAATCGCTAAATCCACGAATGACTTCAGCGCATCCCATCCGCGATATTCGTTTTGTGAGCGAAGCGTAGCAGCTTGCAGACGCTTTAAGCGTTCCATCGGTGTTACATTCGCTGAAGAAGCAAGCTGCAGTTTTACTACATCGGCGTATGCCGCACTGTTAAACAACCTGAGGTTCAACACCGCGTCGTAAAACGCCAGTTTCACCTGATCCGTTATTTCTTCATTTGCTCTGATCGCCGCGACCCACGACATTACGGTGTTGTCGTCGATATCAAACGTGGTGAATGGCAACTCGTCACGACGTGTACGAATCTCTTTAAGCAGCGTCGCGATTTGATTGAAGTCCGGTTGCTCTTCAGCAAGTAAGATGTTGGCAATCACCTGAACGTAACCAGCGTAATTGGTATTGCCCGGCCCATTCATAGCCTGTCGATACATGGCAATCCGGGCAGGCGCCTCAGCTTCACTATTTGCATTAATGCGGCTCAGCGCATCTCTTGTTTCTCTATTGCCAACGGCGAGATACCGTCGCCAATGGGCCATTGCCTGATCTGACATTTCAAGTGCGATCAGCGGATCCGCACCTGTGACACCATAGTTGTCTGCAAATCCGTATTTTTGTTCCAACTGCTGATACCAACTCAAAACCCGCTGTGCTAAACCTTTATCCTTATTTCGCTCCGCTACTAACATCATGCGTCTGAATGCATCACCGTCGGTTACTTCCACTTGCTGTGTCAGCATATGATTTGCAGCCGCCTTCTGAATCTCCTCCGGGGCGTAATCTGTCGCTGCATTCAGATAATACCTCGCATACGTAAGCTCCTTTGGGACCATCTGTACCAGCTTGGCCCACTCTGTCGCAGCACCTGCCCGCTGTGCAGTTGGTGCCTGGTATTGCAAATAATAGGCCTGGGCATAAAGCAGACGCCGCTTCATCTCCGTGGACATCTGATTAAATTCAGGAGAGGCCAGCATAGCAGCTCGGGTCCGTCCACCGTTTGCGTTATTTGTCCCGAGGAGCTGCCAGTTTTTAACGATGGCGTGCCCGGTGTACGCCTGATATTCGTTTCGCAAGGCATCATGCCGAGGCTTCAATTCCTTATTCGACTTAATCGAGTTGATATACGACGCGACTCCCGCGGCATAGTTGATGTGCATGTATTTGCGCTGCCTGTCGAGCAATTGACGTGCGCTATTTCTCGCCGCGTTATCATCCGGCGTAGCCGAGAGTGCAAGACTTGCCAGTTGAGCGGAGTAGTTACCATCGTCCTTTTCCAACCGCATAAGCCCTTCCATGGCCACTTGATGAGCTCGGGCCGGGTTCATTTGACCAGCTAGATGCACACGCTGGGCAAGTACGTAATAGAGGTAGCTGCGGTGCCGCTCGTTTTTGTTGATTGCATCGCGAAGCACACGTTCTGTATCAGCCAACTTTGCAGGCTCCGCTCCGTTTCTCGACGCAAAAGTATTAGCCGCTCCGGAAGTATAAGCATCATCGACCAACACAGCACGCCAAAGTGAAAGAGCTTTCGCTTCGTTACCTTCCGTGTCGTATTGTGATGCGACACTGATTCTAAGCGATCCTTTTCGCAGATCATTTGGAAAGCGTCCGTAAAATTGATTGACAATTGACTCGGACTGTTGCGCGCTAGACTTCGACGCAATAATACTTTGGCACTGAGCGTAGAAAAGATCTGCATCATCCTTTATGGCACGGGCTTGCTGATATGCATTGGCTGCGTTGGTGTATTGCTCCAACGAACCATAATTCGAAGCGCGTCGAACATGCAACTCTTGTTGCTTAACACGATCCGGTACAAGCCCCCGCTTTAGCAATGTGTCGATTACCCGATTGCTTTCTGCCCATTTTGAAAGCGTCACATAAGTAGCATTTGCACTCTGCCCCATCGCGGAAGCATAGGTTCCGTTGGGAATCTTGTTCAAAACATCTTCAGCTAGTTCAGCAGCCGTAAGCCGACTATCACCGCCAAGTGTCAGATACAATCGTACTGCACGTTCGGCAAATTCCTTGCCAACTACCGAATTACCGTTTCGCACCCAAACTGCCTTCGCCGCATCAGCAGCTTCGAGCACGGTTTTTCCGTCATTAAGTACGTCGGCAAGCAAAATCTCTACATTACGAGCGTTGCCGGACGTAGCGTATCGCGTCAGATACTGGCGGCATGTAGCTACCAAGTCTTTGTTTCGAGAAAGCACTTGCAGACCATCGACCAGACGTAACATCATTTGCTCGTGTCGCGCATCCGATACGTGTGCTGTTGTAAAGGTCTGAGTAACACGAACCAATCCAAGAGCACGCCCGTTGTTGAAGTACAGGTCAGCCAACTGCACCATCAGATTGCCGGCCTCTGGGGACGTATCCCGATATTTACCTAGCGATGCTTCGAGTTCACTCGCTTGCTGACTTACCTCATCCGGCGCTTCGACATCTTGCGCACATAGTGATGCGGCATTTGCAAATGTCACTAGTACTAGCACGCTTGTGACAACTACGAATTTTGGGAATTGGATTTTCATATCTTACAGCTCTCTGGTTTGCGATTTGTTGGTCGCGTTTTCGTTGGATTAACTTCCCTGTCGAGACAGTGCTTCTGCAATCTGCTTGGCATCGGTTGCCAAATTGCTTTCCGGGAAATCACCGATCAATTGTTCAAATCGCTGGCGTGCCTCTGCTCGCCGGTTTAAGCGATACAGGCAACGTCCATAGTTAAACAGGATTACATCCAGGTACTTTGCATCAGGCTGGTTTTCCAGCACAGTTTCAAATGTGTCGATTGCTCGCGCGTAGTCTTGTTGGTCGTAGTAATGGTTAGCCATTTTTGCAACAGCTTCTCCTACACGCCCGCTATCAGGAAACTGGTCGTAAACCTTCTTGTATTCCTGAAACGCGCGATCCCTCAATTGGACAGCACTTGCTTCGGTGGCATCGCTTGCCATTGCTTCGTAACATTCTGCAATGCCAAACTGTGCTTCGCCGCGGAGCTGACTAGTTTGCATATTCGCCAAACGCGTATAGATACCAATCGCGCGGTTTATGTCGCCCTCGGCTCGAGCAACGTCACCCAGTTGCAGTAGAGCATCATCCACAAAGCCACTGGCAGGGAATTCTCGCTGCAGTCGTTCGCACATAGCAGCAGCCAAATTCAGCCGATCCATTTCAAAGTACACATGCCAAAGCTGCACGTACGTCTCTTCAAGTAGTCGACCACGCAGTCGCCGCACATCCGGCATGACAGACTCGCACGTTGCTAACGCCTGGTCGTACTTTTGCTTAGCCTTTTCATCCAGACCAAACTCCTTGTATCGGTTGCCAATCTTTGTGAGCGCATCTGCTGTTTTTAGTCGCGTCTGCACACGCAATTCCTGATCTGTAATTTCAGTACGTGTGACACGAACACCACCAATATTTCCTTCCAGACATTTCGCGGAAAAACGACGTTGCACGGCAGTGTCTGACGTATTTGATTCATCCTGGTAAACAATGCGGATCTCATCGCCTGGCAATGCCTGAAGGACTCCATCACCCGCTACGATCTCCTCCGCTCGAGCCAACACCACGTTTCCTCGAAATACGCCGGAATGGATACTTCCATCATCGACGGCAACTGGCTCTTGCTCTGGGACTGCCGGTGCTTCGTTCTCGCCGTCCGCTGGATCACCTTCGTCTGCTTTATCGTCCGATGCTTTACCATCCGATGGATCGGTGTCTACATCTTCAGCATTAGCTTCCTCGCCATCCGTAGTAGCTGGAACCAGAGCCTCACCAATCTCTAATTCAGGTTGGATCTCACGCTTCACTTCGGAGAGAGTAATTGCAACGCTGTCTACCTTCTTAAATTGTTCAACTTCGATTTCTTCTTCCAGCAGTGGAATCTCTTCTCCGTTGTTCTCAGTATCCGTGGTTTCAACTTCACCTTCGGCAATCAACTTTGCACGTTCCGCTTCTATTTCTTCATCCGTCTTTCGACGGAACACAGCTAGCTCGGCTTGAACGGCATCAGCTTCCGGTGTGATATCCCGGTCCGGATCAAGAACCTGGACATTTATGCTTTTTCCCAACACTACACCATTTACCGTCTCGCGAAACGCACCATCGGTTACCTGTACAATTCCGTTTGCCACAACTTGAACTTCTTGCAGCACTTCCTGATCCAATTGCTTCTCTGCAGTATGAGCGTCGATATAGACTACCGACACTTTGTCTGTCCCTTTGACTTCAAGAATACCATTACCGGGTTTTGGTGTACCAAGTCCTGTCATTACAGATCCCAATACGACGCGCACATTACGGCCAATCGGTCGACAAGCTACCTTTTCTTCGTCTCCACCACTACTCTTTACGAGAACAGTGACGCTTTCGTCCGTATCGAGGACAGCCAAGTCAGCGTCTTCGATCTTGATAAAGAATCGCTTGCTTGCTTCCAGCTTGTCTGCACTGGTGTCGTCAGCATCTAATGTCGTTCCGACGCGTTCCAACGCCTGAATGGCTCGTGAGTAATGGCCCTGTTCGAAGTGTGCCAGACCGATGTAATAATATGCTTCGTTTACCTGCGAACTCACAGGAAACTCTTCGATCACCTGACGCATTATGAGAAAGCATTTACCGAACTTACGCGAGTGGAAATAACACACTCCGGACTTGAGCGTAGCTTCCGCACGCTGCGCGTCGTCAGAATTCTCTTCAGTCGCAATGGTTTCAAAGTGTACACGTGCTTGATCAAACGCCCGATCAATATCGAGGAAGTGCACACCCAGCTTCATGTGCGCAATATAGCGAGTCTTGCTGCGCGGATATCGCTCGATGACGCTTTTCCAGATCTCTAGCGCTTTTTCAACCTCATTCGCTTCATAGCGAGCGTCGCCGGCATCAATCAGCTTGCGAGCTGCTCGATCCTCGATCAGTGAGCCCCGCATGAGAGGATTACGAACTTCTTCATCCTCTGAGTCCTGTGCCATTACGTCTAACGAAGAGAACAAACCGATTAACAAACCGGTAAACAATAGCAAGCAACGTGAACGCGTCATTGCCGCCCCTACCCAAAATAAGTTAACTACTTAATCCGAAATGCCATGCGGCATACCGAGGGGCCTCCATTCCCACTAACGATTCACTTCAGTCCATTGAAGCAAACAGCCCGGCTGCCAACACAGCCAGGCTGCTTCTTTTGCCTTAAACGCGTCTGAAGACTAGCCGAACAGTTCCATTACCGGAGAGCCACCATCGACGAGTTTCATTGGCCGTTGCAATGGAGTCATCACTTCTTTTTCGTGATTAATCCCCAAAGCGTGACATAGGGTTGCATGTAAGTCAGCAACTTCAACCGGTCGGTCCTGAGGTCGCATTGCATCCTCGTCGCTGCTACCGATCACCTGACCACCTTTGATTCCGCCGCCTGCCATGAAGCAGGAGAATACAGCCGCCCAGTGATCGCGGCCAGCATTGTCATTGATCCGTGGTGTACGGCCGAACTCACTCACCATCATGATGAGAGTCTTGTCTAGCATTCCACGATCTTTTAGATCCTGTATCAATGAAGCTAAGGCAGGATCCATGACATCGCCATGAGCCTGCATTGCGGGAAAGTTATTACTGTGTGTATCGAATCCACCACGATTTACTTGGAC
>JAKUOW010000082.1 GCA_022451045.1 Pirellulales bacterium
TAAAACTTATAAGTGAGCTTTAAATAAATAAAAAAACATCATAACAGGCCTTGGCTTCTTGGTTCTTCGTTTCGCATTCAGTCACTTGGGCTTCAAGTGATGTGATTTCATCGGCGGTCGCCTGCATTCCTTCGTCGTTGATGTCTGCCAGCAACAGATCGGCGCCTGCTTCCGCTAATCCGAGGGCCATATTTTTTCCCATCCCGCTAGCTGCACCGCTTACCACGGCCACGCGGCCATCCAATTTAAATTCATCTAAGATCATCTATGAGTGTCCTGTCTCTTGTTTCGTCACCTAAAGCAACTGGGTCGCATTGTGCAGACCATGCACGATCGACATTATAGTATCTTTAATGAGTTGAGTGACTTGGGCTTTGCAGTCACTCACATTTGAAACGACTTCAGATACCTGCCTCCTGCACATAGACAATTTAATCATGAGCTACGACATAATCCTTCGAGGCGGCAGCCTCGTTGATGGAACCGGCAGTCCGGCCATTCAAGCTGATATTGCGATTAACCATGACCGCATCGCTGAAATTGGTAACTTAGCCGATGCGTTAGCTACTACAGAAATCAATGTCAGCGGCCTGGTAGTTGCACCGGGCTTTATCGACACGCACAACCACAGTGATGGCTGGGTTACACAAACGAGTGGGCAGGAGTGCAAGATTGCACAGGGCATTACCACGGAATTACTAATGTCCGATGGCATTTCTTACGCACCGGTAAACGACGACACATGGCGAGAGTGGATCTACTACCTGCACAGCCTCGACGGCCTAAACATGCATCAATACGGAGGGTGGCATTCTCTTCAGGAGTACATGGAATTCGCCGCGGGCCGCAGTCACCAAAACATCATCACGCAGGTGCCATACGCAAACGTGCGGTCACTCGCTTGTGGCTGGTCACGAAATCGCGTGGATGATGTGCAAATGCGCGCAATCCAACGGGAAATACGTGTCGGAATGGAGCATGGTGCCACCGGCGTTTCGACTGGATTAGATTACGTATTGCAGTGTTTTAGCGATACAGATGAATTAGCCGAGGCTTGCAGCGTCCTAAATGACTTTAACGGAATCTATGTAACGCACGTCCGCTACAAGAAGGGACTAATTCCAGCCATCAATGAGGCGATCGAGATCTGTACACGTGCTGGCTGCCGACTACACATATCACACCTCAAAGGGCACGATCCGTATCCGCCGGAAGTTGTTCTTGGGAGGTTAGAAGAAGCCGCGAATGATGGTCTGGATATAGCCTTTGACGTCTATCCCTATCAATGTGGCTCTACCATGCTCAATTACCTTCTTCCCTATACCGTTTGGGAAGATGGGCCAACAGCGGCCATGAAGCACATTGCGGCTCCATCATTCGAACGCGAGTTTGAACAAATCCTTGACGATTACCGCCTTGATCTGGATAAGGTCATTATCGCCTGGACAGCACTGAATGACTTCGAATCAAGCTGGGGACAGACGCTGAATGAATACGTTCAGTCGACCGGACAATCCACCGGCAGGGCACTTATTGATTTACTGATCGACAACAATCTGGCAGTTCTGTGTGTGGTCGATGAAGGAGATGACCACCACGTCCACCCATATCTTCAACACCCAATGTGCATGTTTGGTACGGACGCGATCGAAATGCCAAACGGGAAAGTCCACCCCCGCGCATTTGGCAGTTCTGCCCGCATGATCGGCCGCATGGTTCGCGATGAAAAACTATTCTCGCTCGAAGAAGCAGTCCGCAAGATGACCAGTTTTCCTGCAGAGTGGTTCGGCATTGAAAAACGTGGTCAGCTGAAGAAGGACTGGTTCGCAGATCTTGTCGTTTTCGACGAACAAACAGTGATAGATAATGCCACTTATGAATCCCCGCGACAAAATCCGGACGGCATTCGCTTATCTATCGTGAACGGTGCCGTCGTATATCAGGATGGGGCTGTCATCAAGCACGACGATGCACCGGGCAAATACTTGCGTTGTGGTGTGGAATAGCGATGAGTACAATAACCACGCAATCGTCAACACATAACACCCGGGTCGTATAATCTATGCCAACTTACGTATACGAAGTCATACAGAATGGCGAACCCACAGGAGAGCGTTTTGAGGTGGTCCAGCCTATCTCTGAAGACCCGCTGACGGAGCATCCGGAAACCGGTGAACCAGTACGGCGAGTGATTACCGCCGTAAACATTGGTGGACGATGGTCAGATGATTCCATGAGCCGCCGCATGGCGGACGATGATAAACTAGGCCGCCTTGGCTTTACCAAATACGTAAAAAAGGGTGACGGCTATTACGAAAAGACCACCGGCAAGGGGCCAAATGTCATTCACAGAGATAAGCCACTAAAGCCGGAAGATATCTAGGCACCGTGCAAGTCTACAAAACCGCTTAAGGTTTGCGGTACATGTACATGGTCTGCTCGCTCATGGTTGCCCATGAGAACCAACTACGCCGACCGTCTTCCACCCAACCTGCTGGTGCCTCGCTCCTATGCAAAATGCAATATCGAGCAAACCCTCGCCAGCTTCGCGTTAGATCTCCGGCTCGCTGCATCGTATCTGGATCATGCTCCGAGAGTAACCAGCCATTTAAATCTGCTCCGGCATCAAGGTGTTCATCTTTAATTCCGCGTTCAATCCACGCGTGCATCTGCTGACCGCGTTGTTCATTCCATGCAAGAAGGTCGTGCGTCATCGCCAACGAAATCCAGAACAGGCCCACGCCAATCAGCATTCCTGATCGCCGCCACCATGGACTTATCACAAACTCTTTCAGCTCGCCAAGTGCCGTCGCTAGAACATAAATACACGGAACAAACAGGATCATCCAATAGCGGTCCATCACCGCCGTAATCAGCGCCAGCAAAAACAGCGTTGCAACAGCACCGAACCCAGCCATTGCCACTGTCCGTCGTCTTATCACGGAGTCCGCAGTGGTTGCCAGCTTAACCGTCCACCATACGATTACCGAGAAACTAAGTATGCAACCAACAGATATCACTTGCCAAATCCAATCTGGCCAAATCACATCAGCCATAGAGGATATCTTTGCGTCCGCGAGTAATATCGGACCGAAATGTCCGTTTTGAAGAAAGTAGCCTGTCGTTTGGGTAATAAATAATCGACCACCATATGTGGTAAAAACACCGAGCAATCCAATGGCAACAACCGCCGTTACCCAACCTGCGCCGCATATGCGACCAATTGGCCGATAACAAAAGGCGGTTCGCGCGAGAAATGGAAACAAGGGAAGGGCAAGCAATCCTAGTATCAAACACATGCCGTACAAGTGAATGGCAATTTGTTTCCAGCGATGAAGATCCCAGTCTTTGGGCAGGACAATTCCTATGCGTTCATCATCACCAGGCACAATCAGATTCCATTCAAAAGCAAGCACCGCAGCAAGTGGAATCACCACCAATAGAGCTAAATGACGCCGAAGACCACAGAATCTCAATTCTCTGCAGTGTGTGAGCAACAGCAATCCTGGATAGACCAGACAGAGGATGTGCGTCTGCCGGCACCAGAATGCAAGTGCCGCGGCGAATCCTCCTGTTACTAGCCACAGTTGCGATACATGTTCCGGTAAGTCTCTAAGTGCCAAATGAAAGCAGAGCGTTGCAATGGCGACTAGCGACAAGGCAGTCACATCGGTCATGAAGGTGAAGCTATGTCCATAGAACAACGGGCAAACTGCTATTACCAGAGCCAAGGTACATGACGCCAGGAATCGGACTCCGATGTATTGTGCAAGTACATAAACGGCACAACAGGCAAGCCAGGCTGCCACCGCCTGAGAAAAATGAAGCGTATTCATGGAAAACGGCTGAGAGAAATGTAACACTTTTCCCCATGCAACATGCGCAGCAACGCTTGCAGCCAGCTCCCCGTGCTGCGTTACATGGTGATAGTCTCCGGACTCCATCCATCCCTGAACGGATCGTGCGTATAGCCAGTCGTCGTTATGAGGGAATCGCTCAAATCCATTAAACAGTGCGCTACCGATTATCCAGGGCAACGCAATAACGACACACGCTAAGATGTGACTTCGTAGCGACGCACGAGGCTGCAAATCTACCACTGCAGGATCCAAAACGATCACCTATTAAGCCGTTTAACAATCAAATCAACGAGCACTTTCTCAAAATCACCAGTCAGCCTTACGGATCTTCCAATGGGTGCTCTAACCACCGGAGCCACCAAAATATTGCCATCCAAAACAAATGCCAGACGGTCTCCAATCAGCATTTTAGTTGCAGCATAAAGAGCTTTTCCGGACTTGCGTTTAAATGTGATATCGATAACCGCCTGACCATTGTCAATTTTACCGGTTGCCGACAAGACATCGTTTGAATCAAGAATCGGATTTTCATCCAGATAAACGACTTCTAGCTCATCAACTGGTTTACTAAGCGTAAAATTCCCTACTATTTTTTCCACTCGCCCTTCAGCACTCTGATCATAGGCTCTGTACAGACCGAATCCACTATCTTCACCAATGCCTGAAATACAGATTACAGCCAGGGCAAGGTAATTCACATGAAACTCCTGTCTGTAAATGAGGATCCGGTTTGTACTAAGTCACACCGTATAGCTAGAATAAAGGAGTAGCTCCCATTATTTGCAAGCTTGACGAATAGCAAGTGACGGGTAAATACCAATCAACCTTTGGATACCGACATCGCCTCACTGTACTTCGTAATGAATCATCGGCTCACAAATCCAATCCTACTGCTGATTTGCATTTTTGCGTGCGCTGCTTCAACAGTAGCTGATGACATCGCTATAGAGTCTATCCGTGTTGAACCGCAGGAAATCGCGCTTTCCGGTAAGAACAGACAACAACAGATCACAATCACTGGAATACGAACTGACAACTCCGTTGTTGATCTTACGCATCAATCCACTATCACGGTGCTCGATGAAGAAGTGATTCAAAATGACGCTGGATTGTTAACTGGCTTGACCGAAGGTGAGACGATCGTCGCGATCAAGTCCGGCGATCACTCGCAAGTAGTTAGCGTCTCGGTCGCTGAATTCAGCACCTATCCCGCGATTAACTTTGAGGTGGACATCATACCGTTGCTGACCAAACTGGGCTGCAACGGTGGAGGATGTCATGGAAAACAATCCGGGCAAAACGGTTTTAAGCTAAGCGTCTTTGGATTTGATCCCAAGGCTGACTTTGACGCCATCGTAAAGGAAGGTCGCGGACGACGGGTATTTCCGGGTGCAATTGTAAATTCCTTGATTTACACCAAGGCCATTGGCACTACAGCACACGGAGGTGGCCAGAGAACAACACCTGAGACACAGGATGCGGAATTGCTTCGCGAGTGGATCCTTCAAGGGATGCCTTGGGGCGAAGATGGTACCGCTCGTGTCACGGCGATCACCGTTGAACCAGAAATCCGTGTCATGCAGCCTCGGTCGCTTCAACAGCTTCGGGTAACTGCAACCTATGAGGACGGTCGAAAACGCGACGTAACTCGCGCCTCCGCATTCGTCAGCAATGAAGCTGTTATCGCAGACTGCAATAACCATGGCGTGATTGAAACAGGCAAGGTACCCGGCGAAGCTGCCATCACAATCAGTTACATGGGATTTGTGGACGTCAGGCGTGTGGTGGTGCCGAAGCCCGGCGCTGAATTACCACAGAGGCCGACTTGGTTTAACGAAGATCATCCGATTGATAATCTGGTTTGGAATAAGTGGGAATACCTCCGACTTGAACCATCCGACTTAACCGACGACGCCACGTTCCTTCGGCGATTGATGGTAAAGACGAGTGGTACAGTTCCAACAGCCCAGCAGGTTCGAGATTTCCTCAGTGAGAAGTCTCCCGACAAACGCGCCAAGGCGATAGAAGCCGCTTTGAATTCAGACCAATTCGTGAGCTATTGGACGCAACGATGGTCAGACATCCTGATGGTCAATTCCGCCACCATTGGATCTCGCGGCGCGTACACTTTCTACCGTTGGTTACGGCAACAAGTGCAGCAAAACCGACCGTATGACGAGTGGGTGTTTGACATCATCGTGGCAACGGGAAACACCGGGCAGGTCGGGCCGGCAAACTTCTTTCGGGGACAACGAACTCCTGAGGATGCAACGAAGGCGATTTCTCAGGCATTCCTTGGAATACGGATGGACTGTGCACAGTGTCACCATCATCCATTTGAAAAATGGGGGCAGGATGATTTTTACGGGCTTGCCGGTTTCTTTAACGGAATGAAAAGGGAATCGCTTGATGAAAATCGCGAATTAATATACCACCCCGGTCACCAATCAATGGCCATTCCTGTTATTAACCAGGCGGTTGATACCAGACCGCTAGCTGGTTCAGCGACGAGCGCAGATGGCCAAACTGATCCGCGGCCGGAATTGGCATCATGGGTCACTGCTCGCGACATCCCAAGATTCTCCGCGTTGGTATCCAATCGGATATGGAAACACCTAATGGGACGCGGGCTGGTTGAACCGGAAGATGATTTTCGCGAAACAAACCCACCAACGAATCCCGAATTACTTGACCACCTGGCCAATACGCTTGTGGAAAACAATTTTGACATCAAGTCGCTGATGCGGCACATACTCAACAGCAAGTCATTTCAACTCTCAAGCACTCCCAACGAGTCCAACTACACCGATGACCAAATGTTCAGTCACTATCTCGTTCGGCGCATGCCGGCCGAAGTAATGCTTGATGCAATTTGCCACGTCACCCTTGTACCGGAGCAATATGCTGGGCATCCGCAAGGTACGCGAGCTATTGATTTATGGGACAACCAGTTACCTTCATACTTTCTTGATACCTTTGGTCGTAATCTACGTGAGTCCCCATGTGAATGTGGCAGTAGCGGTGACCCAACCATGGCTCAGGCACTGCACCTTTTAAACGCCCCTGAAATCGAATTGAAATTACAATCTGCAAACGGTCGCGTGAGTGATTTAACTAAATCTGATTTTGATGTCGATAAGTTGATAGAAGAGATTACTCTTATTACGGCAAACCGCCTTCCAAACATGAGGGAAATCGCTATTGGAAAGCAACTGCTAAATAATCCTTCGCGACGACAGGGTATCGAGGATTTCCTCTGGGTTATGATGAATTCATACGACTTCCTATTTGTAAAATAAGCATGGAGCGTAAAGCATGAGTTTCAGCAAACTTCAAAAGCCATTTCAAAAATCCGCCAACGGTCACAACCGGCGCGATTTCATGAGAATCGGTTCAGTCGCCGGTTTAGGAATGGCAGAAATCATGCAAATGCAGCAACTCGCTGCTGCAGAAGGTAAAGATCGCAGCGACATCAACTGCATCTTCATTTTCATTGTTGGCGGGATGCCCCAACAAGACATGTGGGACCTAAAGCCGGAAGCACCGGCTGAGATCCGCGGTGACTTTCATAAGATCAGCACAAACGTGCCTGGCATCCAGATTTCAGATGTCATTCCCGGTTGCGCAACGGTCGTGGACAAGATGGCCATCCTTCGTAGCATGACTCACGATGATTCAGATCATGGTCGTGGATTCCACGTAATGATGTCTGGAAAAAAAGCCGGCGCCGGCGATTTCAACGGCCACCAAAATAACAATCAACATCCGTGCATCGGATCCATGGTTTCCGAACTTGGAAAACCTGGTGTACTACCGCCGTACATTTCATTACCAAACTTTCTGAACAGTGGTGGACCATCCTTCCTTGGGCCCGCACACGGTCCCTTTGTTATCGATGCAGATCCCGCCGCACCAGATTTCTCCGTGCGAGATATTGCCTTACCAACGAGTGTTGCGACAAAACGTGGGCAATTGCGACAACTTGCCTTACAACAAATCAATGCGATTGAAGAAAATGTCGCACGCGAAGGAAAACAAGTTCAATCACTCGATACTTTCTACAAGAAGGCATATAACCTGATGGCTTCTAAGGAAGCACGTGAGGCATTTGACATTGACCGCGAACCCGAAAAACTGCGTGAAGCATACGGCATGACGAGTATCGGCCAGTGCTGCCTTCTCGCTCGCCGCATGGTGGAATCAGGTTGTCGGTTTGTTGCCGTGGAAAACGGTCACTGGGATACACACCGTAAGAACACCTATAGCCTACGAGATTTATTATGCCCGGCATTTGATCAGGCGATTCCTGCATTGCTCAACGATCTGGAAGATCGCGGCATGCTCGATGATACGCTGGTCGTTATTACCACTGAATTCGGTCGAACTCCAAGAATCAACGAACTTGCAGGTCGCGATCACTGGCCGAACGCGTTTTCGATCGTGATGGCCGGTGGCGGAGTGCAGGGAGGCCAAGTCATTGGCAAAACGGACAAGCAGGCTGCTGAGGTTGCTGACCGACCGATTACACCTGAAGACATGGTCGCAACGATTCTCTATGGACTAGGAATCGATCATAAGAAAACGCTTCATACACCACTGGGGCGACCGGTGCCCATCGCTGATGGTGGCAAGGTCGTAACGGAACTATTCAGCTAACAAAAATCAGCTAACTAACACTGACCTCGAACAGACTATCGACACACGCAAGAATCCGAGAGTAAACATGCAACGAATTATACGCTGCATCCGGCCAGCCCTTCTGCTGCTAATCGCTTCTACTACGGCCTATGGTCAGCCGGTTCCAACAAAGCTACCGGACAGCGTGCACATTTTTCCGGCCGGTGCTCAACGCGGCTCCACCGTTGATGTCCATGTTGGACTCGAGCAGGCTCCACCAAACACTGAATTCTTCATCCGTGGTAACGGTGTCACGGGCGATAGCGTGTTGTCAACGGAAGTGTTCGATCGAGGTAACCCGTCGCCACGACGCGCACCTAACGAGGTCCCGATCAATTATCCTCGCCAATGGAAGGCACAAGTCGCGGTCGCAGCTGATGCGCCGGTAGGCACGGCCTACTGGAATACGTTTTGCGCATCGGGTGGAAGCACCGGATCACTTCCCTTTATCGTGGGCAATCTCCCGGAACTGATCGAATCAGAGCCCAATTCCGATCTTTCACATGCGCAAACAACTGAATTGCCCATGACAGTCAACGGTCAGATTCATGGTGAACGTGATTTGGATTACTACAAGTTTCACCTTGATGCCGGAGATGTTGTTTACTGCGATATCTACGCCAGACGCTTAGGATCCAAACTCGAACCGACTGTCTCGATAGTCGACAGCAGTGGACAATCCTTACCAATTCAAGAAGACATGCTCGGGGATGACCCCTTAGTTGCATTTAAAGCAACTGAAAGTGGTGATTACTATTTGCAAATCGGTAACGTGTCGTATCACGGTACTCCTTCCCATGTTTATCGGGCAACAATCACCAAGAACCCCGTAATCACATATGCATATCCAATTGGTGCGACAGCAGGTGAAACTACTAAAATCTCCTTTTACGCAATGGATGGTACGGGACAGTTGTTGGAACTCGTACGTGACGTAACCATCCCGGATGCTGTTAGTGGTACATATCAGTATCCCGATGAAATGTTTGCAAATGATGTGCCACTGCGAATCACACCATCTGGTCAAAAGCAGATCAGCACGTCTTTGCATCGCCAGCAGCCGGAAATACCTATAAGGATTGGTGAAACCGCGAACGGCCAGCTACCGCCTTTCGGAAAAGACATCTTTGCCCTCAAGGTGACTGAAGCTGGCTTTGTTGAACTAAGCGTCATTGCACCCAGCATGACAAGTGCCACAGGTATGGTGATCATGTCGGTTACAGACCCTGACGGTAAAGTCGTTGGCCGCAATTCTATTGCATCCTCCGCCGACGATCGCAAAGCATATGACTTCATTTCGACAAAACCGGGCACATATGTGGTTGAAATCAAGAGTGTTGGCGGAATCAACTCAGAACATCGAGTGAGTGGATACCAGTTTGACGTCCGCAAACCGATTGTCGAATTCGAACTCACAGCAGGCACCGATTGCCTGAGCGTTACCCAGGGGGATGTTCTGGAAATCCCAATCAAGCTGACACGACTCGGTGGTTTTAAGGGTCCCGTAACGATTACGGTAGACGGACTCCCTGAAAATATCGCGATCGAAGGTAATACAATTGAAGATGGAAAGAATGAAACAAAACTAAAGCTAACCGTCGATGGCACGGTGGCAAGTCGTCGCTATGAATTGCGTCTAAATGGCAAAGCCATGTTGGGTGAACAGGAAACAATGCGTGCTGTCAGTTTCACGCATCGCGGAACAGACAGTACGGGCCGCGCGGTATTCTCCTCGCGACGCGACGCACTCGATTTGACTATCCGGCATAAACCGGTCTTTAGACTGTATTGCGAAGAAGCATATCAATATGCACATCGCGGTACCGTCTATCCTTACTTGATGACCATTGAACGAATTGACGATTACGATCAACCAATTACCGTACAGCAGGCAGACCGCCAAAATCGCGATCTGGATGGCATCGAGTTTATCGAAACAACGTTAGGTAAAGATGAATTGGATTTCATGATGCCAATCTATTTGCCGGAAACGATGCACATCAACATCCAAAGCCAGTCGCAGCTTTATACGCAAGCCTATACATCATTCAAGGACGCGACCGGAAAGCAACAGTACTTTTCCGCCGTCGCAGAAAAGCGAAACATGATTCGCACCATGCCAACCGTGGTGAAGCTGTATGCTCGGACGGCTGAGTTAAAGGCCCAGCCTGGTGAACTCGTCGTAGCACAGTTTGAACTTGAGCGCACCAGTAACATGCGAAATACAATGCGTATGCAATTGATCGATTCACAAATCTCAGAACTGGATGTGCCAGCTGTTAACTTTAAAGCTGGGCAGGTGCAACTTGAGGTACCTGTTGCTGTCCCAAGTGACCTTAAGCCTGGGACCTACAAGATGCGTTTTCAGGCATCCGGTGCTCTCGATGCCAAGCCAACTCATACCGCGATCACTTCCGCGGATGTGACGATTATTGTCGAATAGCCTATGGATTACGTAGGGGAGAGCATCCCGCGAACAAGCCCTGCGCGTTCGGCTGCGCCGAGCCCCGCGGTTGCATAGCTATACGCGGCCATTCCCTAACAGAATGTCACCACGTTATGCGGCTACCATCTACCAGTTCGTAAACGTACCATCAGGTCGCGATAACCTTGGACACTCACCTTCAACCGGCGGATAAGCGGATACAGCATCGCGATTAAATGTTATTCCGAGTCCGGGTGCATCATTTGTATACAGATGTCCGTCGACAAGTTGCACCTGCTCCGGAAACAACTCCGGCAATACGGTGCCGGGCGGACGCGCACACTCTTGAACAGCAAAGTTGCTCGTTGCCATATCTAAGTGCAGGCATGCCGCTGTTGAGACTGGCCCAAGAGGATTGTGCGGTGCGATCGGAATGTAATGTGTCTCGCACCATCCAGCGACTTTTCTGGCCTCTGTGATTCCTCCGACGATGCAAAGGTCAATACGAGCAAAATCTGTCAGATCCTGTTCGATGGTCTCGCGAAATTCCCACTTCGTGGCCCATTGTTCGCCTATAGCGATCGGCGTACCAGTAAGCTGTCGCAGGCGTTTAAGAGCACCGGGGAATTCACTGCGGATTGGATCTTCAATAAAGTACGGTTTCAGATGTTCTACATCACGGCAAAGCGTGACCGCTTCAGTTGGATCCAACCGCGTGTGTACGTCCATAATAAGCTCTACGTCATCACCGACAGCTTCACGTACCGCTGCGATGGCATCGTAACCATCTCTAACAGCTTTCCGCGGATCAAGAATATCACCATCATCCGGCAGATTGAACCTTGCAAACCGCCATCCCTCCGCGACTTTCTGCTTTGCATCATCCGCTAGTTCTTCCGGGGTGTCACCTACCACATGAGGGTATGCCACGACTTTGTCACGTACACGACCACCGAGTAGTTCATAAACCGGCACACCAAGTGCCTTTCCTTTGATATCCCAGAGTGCAATATCGATAGCGCTTATCGCTGCAGCACCGATACGATTTGCCGGGAAGAATCCCACTCGCAGCATCAGTTGCCAAAGGTGTTCGATTCTCATCGGATCTTCACCAACAAGCGAATAAGCCAGTTGTTCAACGTAGCCGGCTTCAGACTTTTCCTTCCAGGTGATACCTGCTTCCCCGATTCCAGTGATTCCCTCGTCGGTTTCCACTTCAACAAAAAGGAAATTTCGTACATCACCAATGATATAGGGCGTAATTTTTGTGATTTTCATGAGCTGACTCGACAGGGCAGGATTGTAGGATCTTCAATTCACAAGTGTTATATTGTTTCAATCCGGCGATTATACCCGAAGCCCCCACCAACGATCGAGAACCTGCATTTTGGCATCTCCCTACACGCCCCCCGAATCTGAGCTAGACATAGCCGGCATGGGTCCGAAAGCAACGAATCGCCGCTGGGTGATATTCTCCCTCGCCTGTGGTACGTCATTCATGCTTTACCTGCATAGGTTTACATGGAATGTGGTTGGCGCAATTCTCACCGATAAAGAACAGATGGGTGGTAATGTCTTGACTGAAGAGACGGTCGCATGGGTCGGCGGCATGTTCAACATTACCTACTCCATTGGTCAGGTACCTGGCGGAATGATGTCTGACTTCTTCGGCCCTCACATCTACTTAACCAGTTCCATTGTATTATGGTCAATATCGCTGGCATTGATTGGCTTAAGCGTGGCCGTCGGTTGGCTGGTTTTCTCACGTTTGGCCTTTGGGTTAGCGCAGTCCGGGTGTTATCCGGCTTTAAGTCGCGTAAGCCACACATGGTTTGAGCAGGATAAACGCACCACACTTCAAGGCTTGGTCGCAACCTTGTGCGGCCGCGGTGGTGGCGCAGTCGCGCCGTTACTGCTTGCTTCATTTTTGATTGGCTATTGTGAATTAAGCTGGGAGTTGTCCCTGGCCGTGATGGCATTACTGGGTATTGGTTTTGCTGTCATTTTCTTTCTATATTTTCGTAACGACCCATCGTCCGATCCTCTTTGCAATGAAACAGAGCTCACACTCCTGCAGAAAGGGAAAAACCCTAAGGCCAAGGAAACCGGCAATGTCCTGCCGTTTAAGAAAGCGTTCACGCATGTTGGAATGCTGTTCTTTATGCTTCAGCAATTCTTCAATGCCGGTATAGATAACTTTTTCGGATTACTCACCGGTGTCTATTTCGTGCAAGTACTGGATGTTGATTTATCAAGCGCTGCCTGGATGATTTCCATGCCACTACTAGGCGGCGCATTTGGGGGCGTCGTCGGTGGCATATTAAATGACTACCTAGTTAAGCAAGTTGGACGAAAGTGGGCTCGCAGGATCGTTGGATCCAGCGGCAAGGCGATTGCTTGTGGTTTGGTCTTTGTGGCCCTGTCATTTGAAGACCCCGCAGCGATCAGCATTGGATTATTTTTCGTAAAATTCTTTAGTGATTGGACGCAACCAACAGTATGGGGCACGAGCACTGACTTAGGACGTGAATACACCGGAAGTGTATTTAGCATTATCAATTGCAGCGGTTCGGTCGGTGGTGTGGTTTTCCCTATCATCTTTGCCTTCATTCTTGCCACCACAAAGGCTGCTGGAAAGTTCAGCGAACATAACTCCGAATTTGCTGACTTTACCCCCATATTTATTTTCGTTGCCTGTTGTTATATCGTCTGCTCCCTGTGTTGGTTCATGATTGACTGCACTAAGCCCATCGTACCGGACAGTGACCAGCGACCACCAAGTGACGAACCTGACATAACAACTACCACCTAGAGCCAAATAGATGACAACTATCAAATCCATTGAACGCATCTGGATCGAATTACCTCTAAAGCCAACCCCATGGCAAAACATGGTCCGAGAGATTCCGCACTGGCGACTCTTTGAAATTTGCAAAGTCACGTTAGACAACGGTGTCGTCGGTGTCGGCGAGACGATGCCGTACTACACTTGGGGTGAAGTTACAGATGAAGCCGTACAGCGTGCTGAAGGAAAAGATCCAGCCATAATCATGTGGGACGATACACTCGGTGCCGGTTTACAAATGGCGCTGTTCGATGCGGTCGGCAAATCGCTGGAAACACCGGCATGGGCATTGATGGGCAAACGAGTTCGCGACCGGTGTCATGTCGGCTGGTGGGCAATCGACATGCCTGCTGAAGACTGGATTAGCGAATGCGCCGAGGCAATTGAAAACGGCTATACCACATTTAAAACCAAAGCAAGGCCATGGTTCTGTCTGGAAAACCAACTGGAGAAACTGTGTGCCACGCTGCCTCCTTATTTCAAGCTTGACCTTGACTTTAACGACTTCGGACTCGATCCGGCACAGATCAGGCCGCTTTGCAAGCAGCTTGAGAAGTATGAGATGGTCGCGATTTGGGAAAGTCCGATCCGTCAAACTGATACGGCGGGCAATCGGGAATTGAGAAATCACTTATCTATACCGATTGCTCAGCACGTTGGCCGACCAGCATTTGAAACTCAGATTCGCCAGGACATCTGCGACGGCTTTGTACTTGAAGGCGGAGTCGACACGGCTAAAAGCTATGGCCGCATGGCTGCCGAATTCAATAAGCCATTCTGGCTTCAGTGGGTAGGATCTAATCTCGGTGCAATGTATTGCTTGCATTTACAGGCTGTTCTTTCTCATGCTCGATGGCCTGCTATCCATTGCAACCATATGTTTGCAGATCAGTTTGTGAAAGAGCCATGGGTGGTGCAAAACGGAATGGCAGAGGTTATCGATCGACCGGGAATTGGAGCAACGGTCGACTGGGATATCATTGAAAAATACCGAATTGACCCCATGGAAAAACCATACCCACACCCGGGACTGCTCATTCGCACAGATTTTCCAAGTGGTGAGAGTTATCACTTTACCCACACACAGCAGATGTGGGATCGCTGGTGGGCTGGGGAATTGCCTTCCTTTATAAAGGGCGTGCACACCGTCATCGTGAAGGACGACGGGACTGAGCAATGGCAACAACTTCGATCGGAAGCCGCAGCTCAAACAACCTATCCGGTACCAGAGATTTAGACTGACATGACGACAATCACAAACATAAGTAGTATTTGCACGGCGCCAGCGGACATTCGACTGGTAGTCGTAAAGGTCGAAACTAGCGAGCCAGGCTTAACCGGACTCGGATGTGCTACGTTTACGCAACGACCATTGGCGGTCGTCGAGGCTGTAGACAAATACCTAGCTCCGTTTTTGATCGGCAGGAATGTCAGTGAGATTGAAGACATCTACCAGTCAGCACAGCTAAGCTCCTACTGGCGTGAAGGCCCTGTACTGAATAACGCACTGTCAGGGGTCGACATGGCCTTGTGGGATATTAAAGGTAAGCAAGCAGGCATGCCAGTGCATGATCTGCTTGGTGGCAAGTGCCGTAAGGCAGCTCGTGTATACGTACACGCATCCGGCAATTCAATCGATGAAACCGTCGATCAGGCACAACAGCATATCGAAAACGGCTTTACTCATGTGCGGCTTCAAAGTGCTGTTCCGGGCCAGTCGACTTACGGCACAAACACGGACCTTCATACGCACGCGACGATAGACGGGCCCACGACTCCGCAAAATGTGTTTGGCCCTGCCGACTATGTGAGGCTGGCTCCGAAGTTATTCGAAGTGGCACGCGACAGGCTTGGTTGGGAAGTGGAATTACTTCATGACGTACATGAACGTGTCCCGCCATATCTTGCGATTCAATTGGCCAGGGATTTAGAGCCATATCGCCTCTTCTTCTACGAAGATGCCTTGCCACCGGAAGAAATAGAGTATTTCCGTCAAATGCGACAGCAAAGCAGTATACCGATAGCGATGGGCGAGTTGTTTGTCAGTCTTAAACAATGCATGCCATTAATTGAAGAGCGATTGATCGACTATATACGCGTGCACCTTTCCATGATTGGCGGAATGACTCCCGCGAGAAAGCTGGCGACGATTTGCGAAGCGTTTGGCATCCGCACAGCATGGCATGGACCGGGAGACTGCAGTCCGATAGGTCATGCTGCGAATCTTGCCTTGGACATGGTAAGCCCTAATTTTGGCATCCAAGAATTCACACCATACAATCAGGCAACACTTGATGTGTTTCCTGGCTGTAACAATCTTCGCGACGGGTGTATCTGGCCTAATGACCGACCCGGATGGGGAATTGAAATAAACGAAGCACTCGCCAAAGAGTTTCCATTCCCGGATCATCCTTATAACGGCGCATGGCCTGCGATTAGGGATCGAGATGGTGGTATCATCCGTCCGTAATGCAGCCGTCAATACTTTTTAATGACTCGAAGAAAGCACGTGACATGATCTCGCGACTTTGCTGTTGCCTCTTATTTCTGCTGATAGTCAATTCAAGCACGCTAACCGGACAGTTACATGCGCAAGCAAAACTTGTCGGCCACTGGCCGCTAACAGCAGATGCCGCGGACGCATCTGGAAACAATCACGATGGGACGCTTCATGATGTCGAATTCAATGAAAATGCCGCATTATTTAATGGCCGAGGTTCGTGGATCGATCTAGGTAAAGGCAAAAACTTGATCAACTCGACTGACGATTTTGCAATTAGCGTACGTGTGCACACCGAAGAAGCTTTAACAGATGTCATCGGTGACATTCTCTCGTGGTATGACCCGGACACGCGAACGGGGATCAACTTTAGCATTATGAATTATGCCGGAGTGACAAACGCACAGTCCAACTGGCGCAACGTTCACTTCGGTATTGATGCAGATATCAAAACCGAGTGGAAAGACTGCGGCAGGCCTGGCAATAACATGTACGTCCGGTCGCTAACGGTCTTTGATGGAGAATTGTCCGCATCGACCTGGGAGCCGGAAGCAGGAGACCGGGGGCATATATATAGATATGCAGGTGGTACAGAGTGGGTAGATTGTGGATCACCGGATCCCTCCAACTGCATTTCGACGATGGGTGTGTTTAACGGGCGTCTATATGCAGGGTCTGAGCTTTATAGTGGTGGTGGTTCGTCACTTCCACTTTCACCGAATGAAGAACATGGCGGCGTGGTTTACCGGTATGAAGGTGGCACCAAATGGACGAGCATGGGTAAGGTGGCTGATGTGAGAGCCATAAGTGGGTTTGCCGTTTACGACGGCAAGCTATATGCGGGAACCGGGTCTACCGGTGCATGGAGAGATACTCCCCGTCACCGCGGGATGTACCGATTTGACGGCCCCAACGACTGGGTTAGTTGTGGTTGCCCTGGGTTGAGAGTCGTGCATCTAGGAGTCCACAATGACCAGTTATTAGGCCTTAGTTATGACGATGGTGGTTTCTTTCGTTACAAAGGCGAGGAGGATTGGTTAAGGCTTGGGCCTATACCGGAAACGACTCAAGCGTACTCAATGGCGGTGTATGAATCTCAAGTGCACGTCGGCACGTGGCCTACTGGTTCTGTGTATCGTCTCGACGGGCCGCAAAAGTGGCATAACACTGGACGTCTTGGGGAAGAGAAGGAAGTGATGGGAATGCTAGTGTATAACGGCAAGTTGTATGCGGGCACACTGCCATTGGCTGCGGTATATCGTTACGACACAGATGGCTGGAGGAACACGGGGCAGCTAGACAACACGCCCGATGTACGATATCGCCGGGCGTGGTCGATGGCTGTGTTCCAGGGGAGGCTGTACGTCGGCGCCTTGC
>JAKUOW010000083.1 GCA_022451045.1 Pirellulales bacterium
CGCACCAGAGCTTGCAAAGATGCTTGCCGAGATGTGGCAAGCGTACGCAGAACGGGCAAATGTGTTGCCGTTAAACCCACAGCCACCAAAGAAGCTGAGTACGAAAAAGCGATTTGTGCTAAAGCAAGGTGCGAGTTTAACACAGGCAGTTGCGCCAAATACCAAGGATTACGCGTATGAAATGCGTTTTGATCTGGAGTTATCTCAATGTGAGGGAGTGATTGTTGCACAAGGTGCTACAACACACGGGCTTACTCTTTATCTGAAAGATGGCAAAGTTTATTTCGAAACACGTCATTCAGGTAAGCTATCTACGATCGTTTCTGAATCGATGGTAGAGCCTGGGAAACACCACGTTGTGTTGACGGCGGAAAACGACGGCACGGTTACGGTTTCCTTCAACGGCGCCCAAGTTCTAACGGGAAAAGTTCCCGGACTCATGAATGATGTGCCTCTAGATCCTTTTGATATTGGCCGGGATACCAATGCTCCGGTTGGACAATACGAATCCCCGTTTGCCTTAAACGGTCGAATCGTCTCAGCGGAGGTGTTGCTGAAATAATGCGAATAGCGACTTTAGTGATTGCAATACAGTTGTTCTGCATAGGATCGTTATCGGCCAAGCCGAACGTGTTGATTTTCCTGGTGGATGATCTTGGTTGGACGGATCTTGGGTATACGGGTTCTAAATACTACGAGTCACCGAACATTGATGCGCTATCGCGTGAATCGATAGTCTTTACAAATGCTTATTCAAACGGACCCAACTGCGCGCCAACGCGAGCATGCTTGATGTCTGGCCAGTATTCGCCTCGTCATGGAATTTATACGGTGGGGGATCCGGTTCGGGGAAATCATAAATTTCGACGATGGACTCCAGTAGAAAACGCCACGGTTTTGGATGACAAGGTCGTAACGCTTGCAGAGACGTTTTCAAATGCCGGTTATTCAACCGTACATCTAGGCAAATGGCATCTTGGGAAGGACCCAACGACACAAGGATTTGATTTGAATTATGCAGGCTTTACCGGTGGTAGTCCGAGTAAAGGCGGTTACCACAGTCCCTATGCATACCCAAATGTGGTAGAGGAAAAGGAAGGGCGGTACTTGACGGATCATCTAACAGATTTAGCGGTCAAGTACATCCAAAAACAGTCGGCTGAAGAGCCATTCTTCATGTACATGTCGCACTATGCTGTACATACACCTATACAGGCCAAGGCATCTGTTCAACGGCGATTTGATTCAAAGAAGCCAAGTGGTTCGCACAAGAGTCCGAAATATGCGGCCATGATTGCAAGCATGGATGAATCCTTGGGTCGCATCATTAGCGCGCTTGAGGACGTTGGCAAATTGGAAGAAACGATAATTGTGTTTGCATCAGATAATGGTGGGTATGGCGGAATTACCGGGCAAGAGCCTCTACGTGGTAGTAAAGGCATGCTATATGAAGGCGGGATTCGAGTGCCAATGCTGGTCCGTCTTCCAAACGGCGAAAACAAGGGTATCGAGAATACTCCTGTTATGTCGATGGATCTATATCCTACGCTCACATCTTATTGCGATATCGACACCGAGGAACTTACGTTGGACGGTATCGATCTCAGTCCGCGATTTGCTAAGGGCGGATCACTATCAACGGAAAGGGCTGTTTATTGGCACTTTCCGTGTTATTTGCAACGCTACGCCGGCTTAAAAAATAACTCACCATTCAGATGCGTTCCGTCATCGGCAATTCGCAAAGGCGACTGGAAGCTGATCCATTCATATGAAACTGGCGAAATTGAGATATACAATCTGGCAGCAGACATTGGCGAAACTAATGATTTAAGTACGCAGAATCAGGAGATTGCAAAATCGCTTTACGGTGAGCTGGAAGCATGGCGTAAGCGTGTCAACGCCGGTGTACCGACGGTGAAAAACCCACGATATGATCCGAATGCCAAATTTATTAAATAATGTACGCGGAGTTGCCATCCGTACTTTTTGTATCCTGCTTGTTAATTTTGGGGCAGTGCATGCGGGCCATCCGAATATTGTCTTAATAATGGCCGATGACTTAGGTTACGGTGACCTGTCATGCTACGACGGTTGGATAAAAACGCCCAATATTGATGCCCTCGCGGAAAGTGGTATTCGATTTACGGATTTTCACACAAGTGGGTCAGTATGCTCACCGACGCGTGCTGGATTATTAACCGGTCGATACCAACAGCGAGCAGGAATTGGGGGAGTCGTCTACGCTCGGCTTGATGCGGAACAACACTATCATGGACTGCAGAAGTCTGAATATACGCTGGCTGAGATGTGTCGCGAGCAGGGCTATCGTACAGCGATATTTGGCAAATGGCATTTAGGATATTACCGCCCATACAACCCCGTAAATCATGGATTCGATGTGTTTCGTGGTTACGTTAGCGGGAATGTAGACTTCTTTTCTCACGTAGACCAGGCGGGTGTGTTCGACTGGTGGCATAACGAACAGCAGGTTGAGGAAGAAGGATACACCACACACCTAATAACCAAACATGCTGTGGAGTTCATTGAGTCGAGTGATGAAACGCCATTTTTCCTTTACGTGCCGCATGAAGCGCCGCACTATCCCTATCAAGGGCCAGCAGATTCGCCTATCCGTAAGATCGGAAGTACTGAGAAGCTAAAAGGGGAGCGTACAGATATAAAGAATGCCTATTTGGAAATGGTCACGGAAATGGACAAAGGTGTCGGCGAGATCATTTCGGTATTGGGGCGGACAGGAAAACTGGACAACACGATTGTCATCTTTATGTCCGACAATGGTGCAAATAAGAATGGTAGTAATGGTCAATATCGAGGATTTAAAGGCAGCGTATGGGAGGGAGGGCACAGGGTACCCGCGATCATCACCTGGCCAGGCCGTATTAAGCCGGATGTGGTCAGTAAGTTTTTTACGTCGCTTGATTGGATGCCCACTTTGACTGCGATCCTTAAAGCAAAAGCCGAAGAAGGGAATCCGTTTGACGGAGTAAATCAAAAAGGGTTGCTGTTGTCTGGTAGAGGAGGAAGTGCGAAGGACCGTGTTTTTGTTTGGAACGGGAATGCCGTTAGACGCGGTTCATATAAGTGGGTTATGGAAAAGGGAAACGAGTTCCTGTTTAACCTGAAGAACGATCCCAGCGAGTCGTCGAACATCATTGGCGAGTTTCCGCAATTGGCAAAAGAGCTTAAGAAGCTGGCTCAGCAGTGGAAAGATGAAATGGTGGAGACAGCTAGTAAACAGCCCACCAAGAATGAGCTATTCGAATTGCTGAACAATCCATAGGCGAAGCTACTTGTAAGCGATCACAGTGTTACCAGAGCGAAACAGGATCATACCGCCTGCGATTGCCGGAGTTGCCGTGATGTTGAGACCGGTCTCTATAGTCTTAAACGTTGGCTTCGACGGGGACGCGGGCACATAGCGCACGTTGCCATCTCGATCACAACAGATGATTGTGCGATTCACACAGATCGGTGAAGAATAATATTCCCCTCCAATCCGAATAGCCCACACGGACTTGCCAGTTTGGGCTAAAACACACGAGAGAATCCCTTTGTCGGTGCAGAGGTACAGATGATCCTCAAAAACGATTGGTGTAGGGCAATGAGGCACATTGCGAGTGAGACGTGCCAACTCTTTAACGGATGTTGGTTCAGCTCCCACTGTTAGAACCGTTAGGTTCTTGATTCCAGAGGTGAAGCCACTAGCTGCGGCAAGAATCTCACCGTCTGTGACAGGCGAGCCTATTGCACGCTGGCTGTGGTCTCCAAACGGTAACTCCTGCCAGAGAATTTCGCCGGTACGTGCGTCTACTCCAACAACCCCTTCGTATGAGTGGGAAAAGACGACTTGTTTTCCTTTGGGGTGCGGAAAAATACATGGGGTGGAATAGCCAGTGCGTTGTGTTTCACGTTTGGTGGCCCAAATTGTCTTTCCCGTATCTCCATCAATGGCCATTAGGCGACTATCATATTTCTCCTGATCCAGACAAAGGTATACAATTCCGTTATCGACGATTGGGGAAGTGGCAGCGCCGGGCCCTGCACCGAATGGCCCAAGTTGCCGTTCCCATGCAAGTTCCCCACTATGTTCATACGCGATCAACGAAGTCTGTTCCGGTGATTGCCATAAAACATATACGTGTTTCTTGTCTACTGAAGGCGTGGATGATGCGAATCCGTTACGCTTGTTGGCCTTGAATTGTGTGAATTTAACAGATTGTGACCATTCCTGATTTCCAGTCATCAGGTTAATGCAATGCAGAAAACGCTGCCCGCTGTCAGTGTCTGCGGAGGTAATAAATAGACGATCTTGAAAAGTGACGGGCGATGAATTGCCAACTCCGGAGCTCTCTGTGCGCCAAACCGGCTGCTTCGCATTAAACGGCATAGAGAACGCGTTGTCACTGACGACACCACTGCCGTTTGGGCCTCGAAAACGATTCCAGTTATTTTCCTGAGCATGCAAGCTCGAGGTCAGAAAGATGAGGTAGGCAAGGTAAGCAAATAGTTTAGTCATTGGTTAAGTCAGATAAGGAGATGTGATGGGAGTACTCGACGTCACCATCAATACTGATGATCTTGTATGTCACCCCAGGTTTGTCAGTTTTGGTGTCAAAGGTGACATGTCCAAAACTTTGCTTCTTGTTGTATGAAAATAGAGCTTCGGGCATGGTCTTGTGAACATGTTGATTGGTCAAACGGGAGCTATTTAGTTCGTACAAATCATAGGTGTCAGCGCGAGGTATGCGCCATAGATCACTCCGATGGCGGTCGGCACTCATTAAGATGACCCCGTCGACCGAATGCTCATGCAAGAATTTAAATATCCGCTCTCGTTCCGTCTTAAATCCATTCCATGTGTCCCGACTATCGCCTTTGGCGCCAAAGACCCACGGCACAGGTGAAACCAAGACTTTTATGGTGGCCTTTGATGTAGCTATCGTATCCAGCAGCCACTGTAGTTGCACTGGGCCGAGCATGCTTGAATCTTGGTCTGCCTTTTGTAAATCGCGATAATATCTGCCATCGAGCATGATGAATTGTACGTCTCCGACCGCGAAATCATAAAAACAACCGGGAGTAGCATTTGTACCAAATGAGGGATTAGGCCAATTCTCCTTAAATACATTTAGTACATCGGGCTTCCATTTAGGAATGTCTATTTGGGGACCGCCTTGGCAGTCGTTTGTGCCAAAGTCGTGATCATCCCAAATCGTATACGTTGGTGTTTGCGAGGTCAGAAAACGATATTCAGGTCTGGATTGTCTGCGGTAGTAACAATAACGCTGCATTTGATGTGTGGTCGGATCGTCCGAGTAGACATTGTCGCCAAGTAAGAGCAACAGGTCCGGGCTCTTTTCGTATATGGTTGTCCACATATGTTCATGCTGTGGTACGTAACCGGCACCGCCGCCGAATGCAACGGTGAACTTAATTGGAGAAGCCGATTGATTGAAAGTCCTGAACTTCCACTCCGGGCGATTGGAGACATGCCCATCGACGCTGATTGAATATGAATACTGTACATCGGGTTTGAGGTTTTGGAAGCGTATCTTAGCGACATAGTCGTGTTCTTTTGTTGTCTTGAAGAGAGTACTTTCTACAGTGTGTTGGTGTTCTTTGCTGTGAGCGGTGAGTTGGACGACTCGGCTTCCGTGGGTCCGTAGCCAAACAGTGATACCGTCATTGGTGAGGTTTCCTAGTGTTGGCCCATGGGCCGGAAGTAGTTTCTGTTTCCTCGTTAAATCCTTGAAGTCGGGCATCGACCATAATTTTGTCAATCCGGAATGTTCGCCTGCCATGAATCGGCTTATTGGTACACCTTTGTCGATTGCCTGCATCGCGTGCTCGAATGCCTTTTTGAGGTCGTCCTTCTTGCAATATGCCACCGCCAGCATTAAGTGTGTTTCACCGTCCTTGGCAACCACGGAAAGGATTTGTTCCATGTCCGCAATAGCTGGGTCCACATCTTCTTCAAGAATCTTTTTGAGGATTTCCTGGTGTACGCGCTTGTATTGTCGAAATTTACGTTCCACTCGCATTGCAGCCTTGTCATTTGACACCGGTTGGGCGGCTTGTACAGACCAAACGACTAATAACAATCCTGTTACGAGGGCGACAGATAATGAGAGATGTTTTATGTTCATTGACTTACTTTTGAGTGCCTGCAGCAAAAGGCGGTCTCGCGTTATAATCAGGGGTGTCTATTTGTATTGTTCCATATGTCTGTAGTTTACTACGCCGTTGCCAATGTCCGTAGGACTCTTTATTCCATGCTATGTTGATCAGCTGTACCCAAAAGTGGGTATAGCAACGGTGCGCGTATTAGAGGCGTTGGATGTTCAACATGATTTCCCAGATGCCCAAACCTGTTGTGGTCAACCGATGGCAAACACGGGGTGTTTTGAAGACGCTATTCCCCTGGCTCAGCGTTTTGTGGAAATCTTCAGCCAGTATGAGTATGTAGTAGCTCCGAGTGGTTCATGTGTGGCGATGGTGCGACACCATTTCGATCAACTGATCCCGGATACGCCTGGACTGGCGGAGCTAAAGGCAAAAACGTACGAGCTATGTGAGTTTATACATGATGTTTTGCAACCAGAATCATTTGACGTCGCATTTGATAAGCAAGTTGGCCTTCATCAAAGTTGTCATGGGTTACGTGAGCTGCGGTTGGGAAGTTGCAGCGAACGAATGTGTGACGGTGAGAATAAGATTAGAAACGTGCTTGAAAGAGTGAATGGTATTCGTTTCAGCTCACTGAAGCGAGCCGATGAATGTTGCGGCTTTGGTGGTACTTTTGCAGTTAGCGAAGATGCTGTGTCGGTAATGATGGGCGAGGATCGCCTGAGTGACCATTTGGAGGCTGGAACAGAAGTGTTAACGGCTGGTGATATGTCTTGTCTCATGCATCTGGAAGGGATTATCAAACGGCATAAGTATCCAATTGAAGTGATGCACGTTTCGGAAATTCTCGCAGGAGGAGCCTGAAATGGGGAAAGGGCATCCAACTGCAGCAAGAGCCTTCGTAGACAATCGTGAGCGTGCACATTGGCATGATACGGCGCTTTGGTTCGTCCGTGAGAAGCGAGACAGGCAAGCGGGATCTCTGCCCGAATGGGAGTTATTGCGAGAAACCGCTTCTTCTATCAAACGCCATGCGCAATCACAGCTTGCTGATTACCTGTTGCAATTCGAACATGAAGCAACCGCCAATGGCGCTGTTGTCCATTGGGCGAACACCACAAGTGAATTGAATGAGATTGTTACGGAGTTGCTTCAAAGTGTCGATGCAACGGATGTGGTGAAGAGTAAGTCTATGCTTACCGAGGAGTGCCATCTCAATGAGCATCTGGCGGAAGAGGGAATTGATGTTGTCGACACGGATCTTGGCGAACGAATTGTGCAAATGCGCAACGAGCGGCCAAGTCATATAGTGCTCCCGGCGATACACACGAAGAAAGAGGAAGTGGGCGAGCTATTTCACGAACAACTCGGAACTGAAAAGGGTGCAACCGATCCACAGTATCTGACTGAGGCAGCACGGCAGCATTTGCGAGAAAAATTCCTAAATGCCGATGCGGCGATCACGGGCGTCAACTTTGCAATTGCAGAGACGGGTGGAATTGTAGTTTGCACTAATGAGGGTAACGCCGATATCGGTGTTTCCCTACCAAAGATGCATATTGCATGTATGGGGTTGGAGAAGCTCATCCCCAAGCTCAGTGACTTATCTGTCTTCACTAGATTGCTAGCTCGGTCAGCGACCGGCCAATCGATCACCACGTATACATCGCATTTTCACAAGCCGCGTCGAGGTGGAGAACTTCACATCGTTATCTTGAATAACGGAAGGACGGAGTTGCGGGCTGAACCGGAAATCAGGGATGCTTTACACTGCATCCGCTGCGGTGCCTGCATGAATACATGCCCGGTATATCGCCGTAGTGGTGGTCATAGTTACAACACAACGGTGCCTGGTCCGATTGGGTCTGTATTGAACCCATCGATGGACCCGAAAGAGCACAACTCGTTGCCGTTTGCATGTAGCCTATGCGGATCCTGTTCGGATGTATGTCCAGTTCAGATTCCACTACATCACCAACTGTTGACAATCAGGCATTCAGTGAAGGAGGCAGGGGGACTCGCAGGTTCTAAGCGTCTCTCAATGCGTCTTGCATCGATGGTGTTTAAGCGCCCCTGGTTGTACAAGCTGACTGCTGGTCTCGGAAAATGTGCTGTTCGACTTACACCGCGATTTATTAAATACAGTCGGTTAAATGTTTGGGGAAAAGGCAGAGAGTTACCGCCAACACCACGTGGTAGCTTCCGGAAGTGGTATGACAAGAATGGAGGTAGCGGTGGTAGGTAGAACCACATCGAGGGATCTCATTCTTAATAAGATTCGTGCGGTAGAACTACCGGACGTGTCGCATCCACTAGTAGATGGTGTGTTGACCGGCGCAATTGAATATGCTGATACCGTTGGCACGTTTGTAGGCTCGGCCGAATCGGTAGGTGCACGCGTACACTTTTGCGACACAGATAGCGTCGTAGATATTTGGCACGATATTTGTGAGGAATTTGGCTCTGGGAAGACTGCTAATGTCGGAATTCGCGGTCTTAATGACGACGATTTAACGGACGATAGCCCGCATAGCGCGTCAGAACTAGTCGTTTATGGCACCTCGGGAATATTAGGTGTGGCGGAGAATGCAGCCATCTGGGTCAGCGATAGAGCAATTAATCACCGCGTGTCGCTGTGTTTAACACAACACCTTGTTTTGCAAATTGATGCTAAATCGATAGTGAATAATATGCACGATGCATATGCAAAGCTACAAGATGTCAGGGATGATTATGGCGTCTTCATTTCCGGCCCATCGAAGACCGCTGATATTGAACAATCACTCGTAATTGGTGCCCACGGTGCCCGCACATTAGACATAATTGTCGTTGAGGGATAATCCCTTTCTCAGTTCTTATTTGAGTCACGTTTACGGATACATAACGGTATGAAGACACGCCAACTAGCAATTGCACTTTTGATGATCGTTTGCGCCTCACTGCAGGTTTCCGGAGATGAGTGGAAATCACTGTTCGATGGAAAGACATTAAATGGCTGGGAGGGAGATGAAAAACTATGGTCGGTACAAGACGCCACCATTACGGGCGTTACAAAGGATGATGAGCCGTTGCCTTACAACAAATTCCTGATAGCCACGGGGCTTGGCGTGGTTGGTGACTTTCATTTCAAGACGAGTTTTCGGCTGGAAGGAAATAATAACTCAGGCGTACAGTATCGGTCCGCTCAACTGAAAGACGTCGGGGAATTTGTGGTCGGTGGTTATCAGGCGGACATACATGCCAACCCTCCTTATACAGCCATGTTGTACGACGAGCGAGGAAGAGGGATTCTTGCTCAACGTGGTCAGAAGGTGGTCGTCGCAAAGGATGGAAAGGTTACCGTTGTTGAACAACAAAAAGATGTGGCGGCCGTCGAGTTGAGTGAGTGGCATACCTTAGAGGTAATCGCCATCGGTGCAAAGATCGTACATAAGCTCGATGGCAAGGTCGCAATTGAGATTTCAGACTACGATGAAAAAGATCGAGAGTTAGAAGGGATTATCGCACTTCAAGTGCATCGCGGTCCCGCTATGAAAGTGCAATTTAAAGATATGGTCATAAAGGTTCTCGATAAAAAAGACGAGAACAATGGAGATCTTGGGGCAGTTCCCAACTGGATTTGGCCTGAGGATGCACCGGCCGAGACAACTGTAGTTTTCTCAAAGGAGTTTAATGTCCCAGGTAACCGTGTGGGTGGCGTTCGCCTTAGTGGAACAGCGGATAACAGCTACGAGTTTTCCGTCAACGGTAAGAAGGTGTTATCTGGCGGAGATTGGCAAAAGGTCAGCGGTACTGATATTCGTCCCAACGTGCGAAATGGCAAAAACATGCTTCAAGTAAAGGTTCGCAACTCGGGAGGGCCGGGCGGTTTGATTGCACGACTGGAGATTGAGCTGCCAGACAAAAGTGTTAAGGCGATTGTCAGTGACTCAACGTGGTTAGCAAGCGTGGATGGCGGTGAAAATGTCGCTCCGAAAATACTCGGCAAGGCGGGGATTGCACCATGGACTGTTGTGACGACTAAGTCCTTCGATGAGGCGGTTCAGTTGCGTACTGCTGGTGCCACACCCGCTGACGCCATTCAGGTCGCAAAAGGGTTTAAGGCTGAGTTGTTGTATTCGGTGCCACAGGCGTCTGAAGGATCATGGGTTAACATGTGCGTGATACCTGATGGATCTCTTATTGTGTCGGATCAGTACGGACAGTTGTATTCGGTCATTCCTAAAGGAATTCAGGATGCTCCAGAGACTGCCGTAACTCGATTGCAGTTGGACATCGGTGAGGCACAGGGATTGGTTTGGGCATTTGATAGCCTCTATGTAGTCGTAAACAAGGGCCAAAAGTATGATTCTGGCGTTTATCGGGTCACAGACGCTGATAATGATGGAACACTAGATACCGTAAAGCAATTGATTTCACTCACGGGCGGTGGTGAGCATGGCCCACATGCCGTAGTACCGACGCCGGATGGTAGCGGGTTAGTCGTAGTTTGTGGAAACCAAACCAAGATGATCGAGATGCATACGTCCTTGGTTCCGCAGACATGGGATGAAGATCTTATATTGCCTCGCACATACGGAAGAGGGTTCATGCGAGGGGTACCGGCACCGGGTGGTTATATATTCCAGATGGACGAAAACGGTGAAAACAGAAAACTAATTGCCACCGGCTTCCGAAATCAATTCGACGCTGCATTTAACCGATACGGTGACTTGTTTACCTACGATGCGGATATGGAATGGGATGTAAATACACCATGGTATCGTCCGACCCGGGTGTGCCATGTCACCTCGGGCGCGGAGTTTGGCTGGCGGAATGGCTCGGGAAAATGGCCATCGTATATGCCTGACAGTCTGCCCTCGTTAGTAGATATAGGACCTGGATCACCGACAGGTATTGCATTTGGTTATGGAACTGCCTTTCCAGCTAAATACCAGGAAGCGCTTTACATTTGCGACTGGAGTTACGGGAAGATGTACGCCGTGCACATGAAGGCTGATGGCACGACCTATACAGGAAAGCTAGAAGAATTTGTAAGTGCGTCACCGTTACCGCTTACGGATGTAGTGGTGAACCCAGTTGACAAGGCCTTGTACTTCGCCATCGGCGGGCGTCGAGTCAAGTCAGGTCTATATCGAGTCACATACGTTGGGGAAGAATCAACCAATCCAGCTGCACAACGCCTCTTTGTAAGAAATGCCAGAGAGCAGCTTGAGTCTACTTTTCTTTCGGATGCACCGGATCACAGGTCGGAGCTAGCCTTGAAACACCTTGGCAGTGACGATCGACACACTCGATTCGCTGCTCGAATCGCTTTAGAGCATACACCAGTTGAGAAATGGGCAGGTCAGCTAGCTGACCTAGGAATTGATGCCCAGCTAACCGGAATCATGGCGCTAGCAAGATCTAACGCCAAAGCACTTCGATCAGATGCATTGGCACTATTAGTCAAGCTAAATGATAAAGACCTGTCACCGTCGCAAAAACTATATTGGTTACGTGATCTTCAACTCGTCTTCCTGCGGTTAGGTGAACCGAATGACCTGGAACGTGATCAGTTTCGGCAAATGCTCGGGGCCGGATTTCCCTGCGGTGAACGTTTCGTGGATATTGAAAGCCTCAAATTGCTCGTTTATCTCGGGGACCGGTCATATGCGGTGGCTAGAGGCCTTCCGTTAATGCTTGATGCACCAACGCAAGAGGAACAAATCGACTATGCGACTGCTCTGAGATTGGCGAAAGGCTGGACGATCGAACAGCGGACAGCGTATTTCAATTGGTTCCATACAGCGGCTTCCTATCGAGGTGGCGCCTCTTTTCAGATGTTCCTTCAGAACATTCGTAAAGAAGCTGCGGAACTGCTTTCGGCGGAGGAGAAAGACGCTTTGGAGGCGGTGCTTGCGAAAGTGCCGGATGATAGCACGCCTATAAAAACGATTAAACGAGAATTCGTGAAGAAATGGAGCAAAGAAGAAGTTGCCGAAATTATTGCGGACGATTCGATAACACCGGACTTTGCCGTGGGGCGCAGTTTATTCGGGCAAACGAATTGCTTTGCATGTCATCGTTTTGCAGGCGAAGGTGGAGCCATTGGTCCGGATTTGACCGGAATAGCGGGTAGATTCAATTCAACGGATCTGGCAGATGCCATTGTGGACCCGAGTCGTGTTGTAAGCGATCAATTTGCTGCGACTACGTTTATTACTACGGAAGGTCAAATAATCACAGGCCGGATTGCAAATTTGTCCGGGGATAACTTCATGATCCAAACCAACATGATGGACCCCAGCAATTTTACACGTTTAGATAGGAAGCTAGTCGATGATTCCTTTCTTTCAAAGACCTCGCTTATGCCGGAAGGTCTGTTGGATACATTGGATGCCGAGGAGATCAAGCACTTGATGACGTTCCTGCTTTCGCGCGGAGATAAAACCGCCGAAGCGTATCAAAAGTAACGGCCGTGTGTGCGGAGTATCAATTAGCGTTGGGTGATGGAGCTGGGGCACCTGGTGTCTTTTTCCACCAGTCACCAAAGTAGTATGGATATGTATCCCATTCGTTGCTTCCGGCAAGACGAGGATCGTTAGTCTGTTGCAGATGTTTGCGTAGTCTTCTTTGTAACTGTCTTAACTCTTGCTGGTAATCAGAAGAGTATGCTAGATTCTTCAGTTGATGCGGGTCGTTCAGTGAGTCGTAAAGTTCGTACTCTGTACGCTTCCCCATAGCCAGATTGAAATAGGGGCGAATGGCCGAGTCCGACTGATTCTCGAGCAAGAATGTTTTACTAGCGCCGTTGTCGATATCACCAAATACGCCTTGGTGCGGGGAATCGAATGTTGGTGCCCCCATCGGCCATCGTGAGGGCTCCAGATTCCAGATCAACTGGTATTTCTTTGTATGAATGGAGCGCATTGGGTAGGACGTGCCGCCTTCGCGACACCATGTGTGTCGCTCAAACCCGGTGTAAACTGCGTCTCTTGATCGCCGGTCGTGCGGAGAATCGGTGCCAGATAGAAAGGGACGTAAAGAAGTTCCGGACATCGCGCGCGGTACCGCAATATTCGCATAATCCAGAATCGTCGGTGCCAAATCCATCAGGCTCACAAAGACATCGCAAACGTTATTTGCGCCTTGATTTGGTGGCTTGATTGCGAGCGGCACTCGGGTACCGATATCGTAGAGATTTGCCTTTGCACGTGGAAAGGCCATGCCGTGATCACTCGTGACGATCACGAGAGTATTTTGATAGAGGTTTTTCGTTTTAAGCAATTCGATGGCTGTCGCGACGTGATGGTCAAAATGTTCAATTTCGATGTAATAGTCCAGGATATCGTTTCTCGTGACTTCATGATCAGGTAACGATTGAGGCAGTCTGGCATCCGGAAGAGATTTACCGGCTTTGACACCGGCGCCGTAACTAAAACGGCGATGAGGTTCAAATGCTGCTATGTAGAAACAAAATGGTTTGTTGACGTCTCGCTGCTCTAGAAACTTGGAAAACGATGCGGCATAATCCACATTCGAAATTCCAGGGGTGTGTGGTGGTGTCGTCTCCCTGAAGGCCTTTCCGTGTGGATGTTTGCTGTACCCGCCGGCATAGAGGCTACCAGGTCCCCAGACTTTGCCTACATGCCCCAGTTCATAACCGTTATTCGCGAGCAATCCTGCGTACGTTGGCTTTTCTGCTGGTAACGCACCGAAAAGAACGCCACCATATCCGAGTTTCCAGATGGGTTGGCTTGTGAGGATGGCCGCCCGACTTGGTGCACAAGACGGACATGCCGTATAAGGATGTGTGAATCGAGTACCTTCAGCCGCGATGGAATCAAATGCGGGTGTCTTAACCGCGGAGTCACCATTTGCACCGGCGTGCATCCATGATTGGTCGTCACTTACCAGAATTAGGATATTGGGAGACTTGCTGCATAAGGCAATATACGGGCTGGTGAGTATTATTGCGTTGCAAAATAGAATGATGGATATAGCTCGAAATAACATCAAAAACTCCGCCGATAGGGGGGGCACAAAAGTAAATCGGTGTGAATTATAGGATCAGGCGAATGGTCGCCGATAAGTAAAGAAGGTTTTGAGGTATAATTGAATTTGATATGTGACCTATATGTATTCGTGCGTACAATACGGCCACACTTGAAATCACTGAGAATTCACAGGAAACACTAAATCCAATGTTAAACATCTTTGGAAGAAGTCGAAACTCTCTATGTAACGGAATTAATCGCCGAAAGTTCATGCAAATCGGTGGTTTGGGTTTGGGTGGAATTACGCTTGCGGACGCATTAAGGAGCGATGCAAACGCCGCTGTATATGAAAAGTCATCAAAGCGAAGCGTAATACTAATCTGGCAGCATGGCGGACCATCACAGTTAGACACGTTTGATATGAAGCCGGACCAGCCTTCGGAGGTGCGTGGCCCATGGACTTCGATTGAGACGAGTTTGCCAGGGTTAAGAATCAGCGAATTACTACCGCATCATGCCAAGGTGATGGATAAATGCACGGTGATCAGGAGTTTCACGCACGGAAATGGCGATCACTGGGCGGCAGCACATTGGCTGTTAACTGGTTATTTAGGTGCAAATGGTTCTGACCGGGTACCGAGACGACCGTCTATGCAATCGGTGTCATCCTATTTGCTTGGCCCGCGTAAGATTGGTGTGCCGTCTGGAATCAATATTAATGATGGCGGTTTTGGATTTCACGGCGCTGCATATCTAGGTGTGAATCACAATCCATTCCGTATTGGTGACTATAGTTACGGAAACGAAGCAGGGCGGTTACCGACAGGTAGCGATAAGAGCTTTAGCCTAGTTGATGGATTAAGTGAGTCGCGTGTAATGAATCGTGTGTCTCTTTTAAACCAGTTTGATAGGTTGAGACGCGACGTGGATTCAACAGGTACGTTTGCATCAATGGATGACATGAACGACCAAGCGAGGGACATCCTGTTGTCTGGTCGTGCTAGAAAGGCTTTTGATCTTTCACAGGAAGATCCAAAATTGGTGGAAGCTTACGGACCAGGCTGGGGAGAGCAGGCCTTACTTGCCCGCCGTTTCATCGAGGCCGGTGTTCGCTTTGTGACTCTTAATACAGGGTATTGGGACGATCATGGAAACATTAAAAATGCTCTAAACGACAAAATGACGCGGCATGATCGTGCTGTAGGCGTGTTGATCAAGGACTTAGCCGATCGCGGAATGCTCGACGATACGCTCGTAGTGACTGCCGGTGAATTCGGAAGAACGCCTGTTATTAACGCCAACGCTGGACGTGACCACTGGCCACAAGCTCAGAGTATCTTAATCGCGGGTGGCGGCTTTAGACATGGGCAAGTAATTGGAGCAACGAATAGTAAGGCAGAGCATCCAATTGACCGCCCAATTAAACCAGCTGACTTTAATGCTCTGGTGTACCATGCTGTTGGGCTTAAGGCGACTGATGCCATTGACGACCTGAATGGACGCCCCACTCATTTATTCGAGCATGGAGAAGTGCCGCGTGAATTGTTATAGCGCGAGTATCCGGACATTTCCATAATCGATTGAGTTGTAATGTTTAGTGGCCCGGAAATAACAACGCAGCTTGTTGGCTTAGGCGTGTCTCACGTCGTTTGGATTCCAGATACTACTCTTGGGACTTGGGAATCGGCGTTTACAGAGTCGAAAGATCTCGAGTTGGTTCAAGTGTGCCGGGAGGGCGAAGCGTGGGCGACTGCAGCAGGACTATGGCTCGGTGGCTCAGTACCAATCGTCGTCATGCAGTGCACCGGTTTCTTTGAAAGTGGTGACTCATTGCGAAATGCAATTCACGACTATCAGATTCCGCTATATGGATTGATTGGTTATCGTTCTTACTTGAATAGTGCGACATTACCCGGAGATACATGCCTGACGTTTACCGAGCCTGTGGTGAACGCTTGGAATATCGATACATATTTTGCTGACAAACTGGAAAAGCGTGACGGCGGGCAAGCTCACTTCCTGCAATGCCGCGACTCTTGCAGTCCCGGATTATTCCTGATGGCAGAAGGGAAGGCCTGAAATGATTGAGTTGCCCGAAGTGTTAAAGTTTATTCAACAAAGACGAGGGGAATCGTTTGTGTTCACTACGATGGGTAGTGCGAGGGAGTGGAGTAAAGGGGACGTCCAAGACAGGGACTTTATGTATATTCCGTCGAGCATGGGGCAGTTGCCCGCTTTGGCGATGGGATTCGCTATGGCACAACCCACTCAGCGAGTGATTGCAGTGAATGGGGACGGTTGCATGTTAATGAACTTAGGTTCTCTTGTAACGATATCAGCACAATCGCCGCAAAATCTTGTATTGTGCGTTGTGAATAACGGTGAATATGAGGTCACCGGTCATCAACCAACGGTGGCTCATTCGTCGCGTAGAACGTCAAATAGCATTAGCTTCTCAGAAATAGCAAAGGGAGCTGGCTGGCGGTCGAGTACTAGTGTCAGCACCATTGCAGAGCTAACGGCTTGCGAGGAAATCTTATTCCATAATAACGGCCCACATTTCATCGAATTCATGGTGAAACCGATGGCTGGTGATGTGGCTCCGCGTAGCCCGGGACCAGCGCCGGCACGTGCACGTGCGCTCAGGGAGTTGGGACTGGCGTTACAGCAATCTTAGTTTTAGTCTCGCTGAACAGGTGATCGAGTAAGACATAATATGGCCAGTCATGACCACGGAAATCGGATATTCTTTGGTTATGGTTGTGTAAATAGAGTTTTAGGTTCGTTTGTATTAAACGAACGCCTTTGATTGATTCGTGAGTCATTGCTTGCAGCACCATTGTCTGTACGAGTGCTGTAAGAACAGATGTTGGTGTCGGCGTATCCGCGGGTTCACGAATTAGGCCTGCGTTCTTGGCGTGTTGTTTCGTGATATATCCGAATGTCGCCAGCCCAATTAGTCGTGCTGAAGCTGAGGCGGTGGAGTCCTCAATTAATCCTTGAATCGTGCTGAGTTCGGGCGGCGAAGTAAGCAAAGTACTGCTTAGGAAAGGTATTAGCAGAAGTTTATCATTGGCGCTATGTGGCGAATTCAAGGTGTGCATTAGTTGTGAATGGAAGGCTTCAGGAGGTTTGTTATTTAGGATTCCTAACGCTGCGAGGTGTTTTGCATAAAAGAGTTGTTCTTGTAGTTGCTGAGACTTGGTTGCCTGTTGCCAACGGGTAATTGAAAAATCGAAAGCAGTTTCCAGATCATTCTCGGAGATCAGGCGGTACAGTTCCAGGCGATCA